>NZ_JBIVMY010000004.1:0-246932 GCF_044753325.1 Pseudomonas sp. NPDC088414
ACGTTGATAGGTTGGGTGTGTAAGCGCTGTGAGGCGTTGAGCTAACCAATACTAATTGCCCGTGAGGCTTGACCATATAACACCCAAGCAATTTGACTACTCGAGAGAGCATCAGATTGCGGTGTGTGAAGACGCAATGAACCGAAAGTTCGCGCTGCTCACAAACACCTGTATCACATACCCGATTTGCTGAAGCGAGGCCAGCCGGCCACGAGTCAGTACCCGAATTTCTTGACGACCATAGAGCGTTGGAACCACCTGATCCCATCCCGAACTCAGAAGTGAAACGATGCATCGCCGATGGTAGTGTGGGGTTTCCCCATGTGAGAGTAGGTCATCGTCAAGATTAAATTCCGAAACCCCAATTGCGAAAGCAGTTGGGGTTTTGTTTTGCCCGCAGGAAAGTGGTTTGCATGCCAACTCAGGCACTAACTGCTTGTTTTTGCCTCGATCTGACGCGAAAGCCACGCCCGGCTGTAGGCCAGAACACGGCTAGCCATGATGGTCGGAAAATGGATAAAGCCATGGGCGGACGAGGGCAATAGATGTACTTCAGCAGGTGCTGATTGTTGCCAGCGCTGAGCCAGTTCCAGCGTGTCATCGCGTAGCGGATCCAGTTCACCGGTGAACATCAACGCCGGTGGCAATCCGCTCAAGTCGCCGTACAGCGGAGACAGTGGCGCCCGCCGGCGCTCATTATCGCTCAAGCCTGGAGTCAGCAGGCGCAACGCCTCGGCCATGCCCGGGCCGTCTAACACCAGCGTTTCAGCAGCGGCTGAGTGCACGCTCGGGGTGCCCGCAAGATCGTAGACGCCGTAATAAAGCAGGGCGCCGCTGACCCGCTGCAGCAAATCGGCTGATTGCTTGAGCGACAACAGCGTGGCGACGGCCAGGTGCGCGCCCGCCGATTCGCCGACAACGATCACTGGCAGGCCGACGAACTCCGTGCAATCGTCGCTTAGCAGCCAGCGTGCGGCGCACAGACAATCCTGCATGACATCCTCAATAGGCGTATTGACTGCCAATCGATAGTCAACCGATACCACTGCCACGTTGCATGCCTTGACCATGGCGATATTGAGGTCGTCGTTCATCTGCGCATTGCCGATCACCCAGCCGCCACCGTGGTAATCCAGCACCACACCTTGAGCCTTCCCTTGCGGTCGGATGATTCGGACGGGCACTGAAGCACCTTGCGAATAGACCACAGTGTTTTGCGCAAGCAGGTCATATTTGAGCGGTTTGTCCGTGCCGACAATCTGACAGAAGCGCAGCAATGCCTGGATCAAACGCGGAGTCAGCCGATTGCGGATGCGAAACCGCGGCAGCCAGGCGAGTTTGCGGTTGAAGCGCTGCATCTGCGCCAGATCACTTTCGCTGAATTCAAGCGTGTTATCAGCCAAATCCTTTCTCCCTCATCAGCAATCCCCCCTTAAAGATACATACCGTTACGGCGGAGAGGTGAAGGGCGCCGCGCGGTCAGGAACATGTGCATCATTCCCTACGCGCTGCAATGTTTCCGGCACCGCCAACCACAACAGCACAAACGCCACGCCGGCAATCACCGCCAGGGTCAGAAAAGCCGCGTTGTAACCGGCCTCCTGCAACACAATGCCCGCGACACTACTGCTCAATGCCGCGCCTAGGCCGAACACCGTCGAAAGAGCGCCGAGGCTGATGTTGAAGTGGCCGGTGCCCAGCGTCAGGTCTTTCACTACCACCGGGAACAGCGCGCCGAAGATCCCCGCGCCGACGCCGTCGAGCATTTGTACCGCAACCAGCCAGTAAGGATCAGCAGACAAGGTGTAGAGCACGCCACGCAACGGCAGAATCAGGAAGCCTGCGAGCAGCAGCGGCTTGCGTCCCCACACATCAGCTTTGGCCCCGACCAGCAAGGCGACCGGCACCATGACTAGTTGCGCGGCGACGATACAGGCCGAGGTCAACGGCGTCGCCATCTGCAGATTGACCTGCGCCAGTTTCTGGCTCACCAATGGCAGCATCGCCGCGTTGGCGAGGTGGAAGAGGGCGCAGCAGATGGCGAACATCAGCAGCGCCTTGTTTGTCAGCAGCACCGCGAATCCCGAAGGTGCCTTGGCATGTGCGGCGTCGCTGGGGTCAAGTCCCCGCGCCAGATCATGGTTGATCGCGTTGGCATCGACGAAGCTCACGGCGATTACACTGCACAGCGCCATGACCGCCATCAGATAGAACACCGCCACAGGGCCGAACAGGTAGGCGAAACCACCGGCCAGCAACGCCGCGCAGGCGTTGCCGGCGTGGTTGAAGGTTTCGTTGCGTCCGGTGCGTCGGGTGAAGGCTCGTGGGCCGGTGATGCCGAGGGTGATCGCCGAAATGGCCGGGGCGAACACCGACGCTGCCGCGGCGCTCAGCGCTTGGGTGATCGCCACCAGGCTGAAGGAGGTAACGAACGGCAACACCACGCAACTGCCGGTTACCAGCAGCGCGGCAACTGCGATCGCTGCCCGCTTACTACGGGTGTTGTCGACCAGGGCGCCGGCGGGTGTCTGGGTGACAAGGGCGGCGATGCCGGCCAGGGTCATCACCAACCCGATGCTGGCCGGCTCCCAGTGGTGAACCGCCAACAGATAAATCGCCAGATACGGCCCGAGTCCGTCGCGCACATCGGCGAGGAAGAAATTCAGGCTGTCCAGCGAGAGGTTGTTGCGACGATCGTTATGAGTGACCACGCTGGCATCTTCAATAAACGAGGTTTGGCGAAATGCCTCAACCTCCGCTAAGTCAGTGACTAGTCGCCCGCGGATTTAGTTTCGTGCAGGGTGCAGGCGCGAGGCTCGAATCGCTCGACGTTCTCCCGAGCAATGGCAACCCGAAAAAGGTCAAGCCAATACCGAACAGGGCGCTGACACTCAGCGGATCGTCGAACTGCAGCCACGCCCACAGCAGCGTCACGGGTGGCGTCAGAAACAGTGCGCAACTGATGCGTTGCATGCTGAAACGCTGCAGGCAAAGCCAGTAAAACCCATAGCCGCCGAAGGTCGAGAAAATCACCAGCCACAGCACGCCACTGGCGAAATCCGTACTGATGGGCGGGCACAATTCACCCTCGACACCGGCCAGCAACGCAAACAGCGGCACCACGGCACACACCTGAATGAACAGCGCTGTAGTGACCGGCATTGCCACGCCGGCGCGGGCTTTTTCAAACAAGGTGGCCGCCGCCAGCGACAGCACCGCCAGCAATGGCAAGCTGTAGACCCACAGCGTCGCACTGGCCCATTCGACACTCGCGGCGCTGGCCAGCAGCATGCCGATCACACACAACGCCAAACCCAGCCATTGCCAGCCGCGCGTGCGCTGGCCCGGGACGCTGCCCGCCAACAATACAATGGTCAGCGGCAACAGATTGGCAAACAGTGACGCGGTGCCCGGCGTGACGCCAAGTTGAATCGAGGCAGCAATCGGTCCGATGTAGCCACCAATAGCAAACAGCCCCAGCAGTGCCTGATGCATCACATCCTTGCCGCGCAAACCACGCAAGCCAGCCCAGGCGAAGGGCAGCAACAGCAACGCCGCCAGCACAAATCGCCACAACGAAGCCAGGTACACGCTGCCCTGATCGGCGATGTAGCGATAACCGATGAATCCGGAACTCCAGCTGGCCACCATCGCCATCAGCAAGAAAAAATTCAGCAGTGAAAATCGAACCGGCATGACGTTCATCGAATGGCACCTGACAGAGGGCTGAGTTCGATGATATGAATCAACCGCTGATGCATTCAAACGATACGATTCGCACCACTGATGCAGGAATTCTCAAGCATGGCCGAAGCCCTTGATATCGAACTGTTGCGCACCTTTCAGGCGATCGTGCGCTTCGGGCAATTTCTCGCCGCCGCGAGTTTCCTCAACAAGAGCCCGTCGGCAGTCAGCCTGCATGTGCGGCGTCTGGAAGCGCTGGCGGGCGGGCGATTACTGGAGCGCGATAACCAGACTGTCAATCTCACGCCGCTGGGTCGACGCTTCGCCCTGCAGAGCGCCGAACTGTTGCGCCATCACGATCAATTGCTGGCGAGTTTCAGCACGCCGCTGGCCAGTGGGCGGGTTCGCCTAGGGATTTCCGAGGAGTATGCCGGCGCGGTACTGGGCTGTACGTTGCCGCACCTGTCGGCAGATTTTCCGCACATCGAGCTGGAAGTCGAAACCGGTGCCAGCGGCCGTCTGAGTGCGCGTCTGGAGCGCGGGCAACTGGATCTGGCGTTGCTGGTGGTCGTCGCCGATGCGCCGTCATCGACGCGTTGCGCAAGGATGCTGGGCCTGACCCAGCCAGTGTGGGTCGCCGCGCACAACTACACGCAGGATCTCACCCGGCCGGTACCGCTGGCGTTGCACGGCAAGGGTTGCCCGTATCGTAGCGTTGCCGTGGATGCATTGAGCGAGCAGGGTCGGCGGTGGTGCGCAGTGATTGTCAGCGCCGGTGCCAGCGCGCTGGAAACAGCCATTGAGGCCGGACTGGCGGTGGGCATTGTTGATCGTGCGCAAGTGCGACCCGGCATGCGGGTGCTGAGCAGTGAGGAGGGGTTACCCGAGTTGCCGCTGCACGAGTTGCGCCTGATGCGGGCACCGGGTGAATTGAGTGAGGCGGGGGAGGTTTTGGTGCGTTTGATCGGTGACGGCTTTGTGTTGTGAGGTGTTGATCGACGGCAGCCCTGGGCAGGGCCGCCGTCAGTCATCGCATCAGTTGATCCGCGGATGCTGCTGCACCAACTCCTTGCGCTTGGCTTCCAGCTCGGCAATTTCGGCGTCGATGTCTTCGATTTTCTGCTCGATGTTGTCGTGGTGCTCTTTGAGCAGCTCCTTGGCTTCTTCCAGGTCCGACGCCGCCGGTGCGGCACCGCGCAGCGGTTTGTTGGCGGTCTCTTTCATGGTCACGCCGGTGATCAGGCCGACCACGGCAATCACCATCAGGTAGTAGGCCGGCATGTACAGGTTGTTGGTGCTTTCCACCAGCCAGGCCACGGCAGTCGGGGTCAGGCCGGCGATCAGCACCGAGACGTTGAACGCCGCGGCCAGTGCGCTGTAGCGGATGTGCGTGGGGAACATCGCCGGCAGGGTCGAAGCCATGACACCGATGAAGAAGTTGAGCAATACCGCAAGGATCAGCAGGCCGGAGAAGATCAGGCCGATCTTGCCGCTGTTGATCAGCATGAACGCCGGAATCGCCAGCAGAAACAGACCGATGCTGCCGACCACAATGAAGGGCTTGCGGCCGATCTTGTCGCTGATAAATCCAATAGCCGGCTGCACGAACAGCATGCCGACCATGATCGCGATGATGATCAGCACGCCACGGTTTTCGCTGTAGTGCAGGTTGTGCGACAGGTAGCTCGGCATGTAGGTCAACAGCATGTAATAGGTGACGTTGGTCACCGCCACCACGCCGATGCAGGTCATCAGGCTGCGCCAGTGTTTGGTCGCGACTTCCTTGAACGAGACTTTCGGGCCGCCGGCCAGACCTTCGCGATCGCCTTCTTCGAGCTTCTCGACATGCTGTTGAAACGCCGGGGTTTCTTCCAGCGCATGGCGCAGATAAAGGCCGATCATGCCCAGCGGCAGGGCGAGGAAGAACGGCAGGCGCCAGCCCCATTCGAGGAATTTCTCTTCGCCGATGATCGCCGAGATCAGCACCACCACACCAGCGCCGAGGACGAAGCCGGCAATCGAGCCGAAGTCCAGCCAACTGCCGAGGAATCCGCGCTTGCGATCGGGCGCGTATTCGGCGACGAAGATTGAGGCGCCGGTGTACTCACCGCCGACCGAGAAACCCTGGGCCATTTTCGCCAGCAACAACAGGATCGGCGCCCAGATGCCGATCGACTCGTAGGACGGTATCAGGCCGATGGCGAAGGTACTCAGCGACATGATCACGATGGTCGCGGCCAGCACTTTCTGTCGCCCGTACTTGTCGCCCAGTGCACCGAAGAACAGCCCGCCCAAGGGACGGATCAGGAACGGCACCGAGAAGGTCGCCAGCGCTGCAATCATCTGCACGCCAGGGTCGGCGCCGGGGAAGAAGATCTTGCCCAGTGCATAGGCGACGAAGCCGTACACCCCGAAGTCGAACCATTCCATGGCGTTGCCCAGTGCGGCGGCGGTGATCGCCTTGCGCATCTTGGCATCGTCGACAATCGTGATGTCTTTCAATCCGATGGGATTGACCTTGTTTTTCCTTGATTTCATACGGGTCACTCATAGCTGAACGGATTCGATGCCATTGTTTTGCTGGCATGGCTTCTTTCCGTCAGATACAAGAAGACACGAAAAAATTCACTGCTCCGGGCATTTTTGTCGTTTGCCCATGCAGATGCACGGCGCAAGCAGCGGCTCCCACCCGGCGGCGATTACGCAAAAGCACAAGACGTCAGGCTGAAAACCCGGATAATGGCCGCCAATTCGTTTTTGCTCTCTGGTAAACCCGCATGGAAATCAAGGTCAACTTTCTCGACAACCTTCGACTTGAAGCCAAGTTCGACGACTTCACGGTGATCGCCGATCAGCCCATTCGCTACAAGGGCGATGGCTCGGCACCGGGGCCGTTCGACTACTTCCTGGCATCGTCGGCCTTGTGCGCGGCTTACTTCGTGAAGCTGTACTGCGAAACCCGCAACATCCCGACCGAGAATATTCGCCTGTCGCAGAACAACATCGTCGACCCGGAAAACCGCTACAACCAGATCTTCAAGATCCAGGTCGAACTGCCGGCGGACATTTCCGAGAAGGATCGTCTGGGCATCCTGCGCTCGATCGATCGCTGCACGGTGAAGAAGGTCGTGCAGACCGGCCCCGAGTTCGTGATCGAGGAGGTCGAGAACCTCGACGCCGATGCGCAAGCGCTGCTGATGCCGCATTCGACCTCTGAAGCGGGAACCTACATCGCGGGTAAGGATCTGCCGCTGGAGCAGACCATCGCCAACATGTCGGGGATCCTCGCTGATTTGGGGATGAAGATCGAAATCGCTTCGTGGCGCAACATCGTGCCTAACGTCTGGTCGTTGCACATCCGCGATGCGCACTCGCCCATGTGCTTCACCAACGGCAAAGGCGCGACCAAAGAGGGCGCGCTGGCCTCGGCACTCGGCGAGTTCATCGAGCGCTTGAACTGCAACTTCTTCTACAACGACCAGTTCTGGGGCGAGGACATCGCCACCGCCGAGTTCGTGCATTACCCGAACGAGCGCTGGTTCAAACCGGGTCCGAAGGACGAGCTGCCGACAGAGATTCTCGACCAATACTGCCTCGACATTTACAACCGCGACGGCGAGCTCAAGGGCTCGCACCTGTACGACACCAACTCCGGCAACACCCAGCGCGGCATCTGCTCGCTGCCGTTCGTGCGTCAGTCTGATGGTGAAGTGGTGTACTTCCCGTCCAATCTGATCGAAAACCTGTTCCTGAGCAACGGCATGAGCGCCGGCAACACCTTGGCCGAAGCCCAGGTGCAGTGTCTATCGGAGATCTTCGAGCGCGCGGTCAAACGCGAAATCCTCGAAGGCGAAATGGCCTTGCCCGACGTGCCGCAAGAAGTACTGGAGAAGTACCCGAGCATTCTCGCCGGGATCAAAGGGCTGGAAGAGCAGGGCTTCCCGGTGCTGGTCAAGGACGCGTCGCTGGGCGGTGAATTCCCGGTGATGTGCGTGACCCTGATGAACCCGCGCACCGGCGGCGTGTTCGCCTCGTTCGGCGCGCACCCGAGCCTGGAAGTGGCGCTGGAACGCAGCCTGACCGAACTGCTGCAAGGCCGCAGTTTCGAAGGCTTGAACGATCTGCCGCAGCCGACTTTCTCGGGCCAGGCAGTGACCGAACCGAACAACTTCGTCGAGCACTTCATCGACTCCAGCGGTGTGGTGTCGTGGCGCTTCTTCAGTGCCAAGTCTGACTTCGAATTCGTCGAGTGGGACTTCTCAGGGCAGGGCGAAAACTCCAACGCTGAAGAAGCCGCAACCCTGTTCGGCATCCTTGAAGACATGGGCAAAGAAGCCTACATGGCGGTCTACGACGACCTCGGCGCCAATGCCTGCCGGATTCTGGTGCCGGACTACTCGGAAATCTATCCGGTGGACGACCTGATCTGGGACAACACCAACAAGGCCCTGCAATTCCGCGCCGACATCCTCAATCTGCACAGCCTGAGCAAGGTCGGCCTGCGCAATCTCGCTCAAGGCCTGGAAAACAGCGAGCTGGATGATTACACCGACATCACCACGCTGATCGGCATCGAGTTCGACGACAATACACCGTGGGGCAAGTTGACCATTCTGGAGCTGCGCCTGCTGATCTACCTCGCCTTGCAGAAATTCGAACAGGCCAAGGATCTGGTCGAAGCCTTCCTGCAATACAACGACAACACCGTCGAGCGCGGCTTGTTCTATCAGGCGGTGAACGTATGCCTGGAAATGGAGCTGGACGAGGATCTGGAGCTGGCCGATTACGAGGCCAACTTCCGCCGCATGTTCGGTGACGAGCGCATGGACGCGGCGATTGGTTCGGTCAACGGCAGTGTGCGTTTCTACGGTCTGACACCGACCAGCATGAAACTCGAAGGGCTGGATCGTCACCTGCGTCTGATCGACAGCTACAAGAAGCTGCACGCGGCGCGCGCCAATGCGGCGGGTTTGAATCGCTGATTGGTAAGCCTGTAGTGAGGGGATTCATCCCCGATGGCGTGCAAAGCGAGCCCGGCTTCTTCAACCAATAAAGAAGCGGGCCTGCTGCGCAGTCCATCGGGGATGAATCCCCTGGCCACAAATAAGTATTCTGGTGACACAACCTCGTGTGGAAGCAAGCCGGCTCGCGAAGAGCGCGTGTCAGTCGCCATCGTCCTGGCTGACAGATCGCATTCGCCAGCAGGCTGGCTCCCACACTGGATCTCTGGCCGCCGCCAATCCTGAGCCCACCCAACAACCCTGCGGGAGCTGGCTTGCCAGCGATGGGGCCGTGTCAGCCAACATCACTTTCGGCGCTCTCAGCGCTTGCACTGCGCCTGCACCACCTGACAGGTGTTCGGCGTGCCTCCGGAGCGGCTCGCATAACGCATGCAGTTATTCATCGACTTTTTGCGCGCCATGCTCAAGGTATCGCCCCAGGCCAGACCCCCTTCGCCGGAAGTAGGCACGGCTTTGGCGTAGCAGTTCGAGCCGTTGGTGGCGTAGCGCTTGCTCGAACAGCCGGCCGTTAGCGCCATGGCAGTGGTGAGCAGCGTAAGTAGCACCCAGGACGAGCAGTGGCGTGCGGTGATTGTGGTCATCTGGATTCCTCGTTGGGTCATGCGCCTCGATTGCCTCGCCGACAGGCGTTGGGCATTATCCAGCAATCGACATAAGGAAGCGTCCCCAATGCGTGCACCCACCCTACACCTGATGTGCGGCAAGATCGCCTCGGGCAAATCGACACTGGCCAAATCACTGGCTGAGGAGCACCGCGCGCTGGTGCTCAGTGAGGATCAGTGGCTGTCGCGGCTGTATCCGGAACAGATCAAATCCGTGGCGGATTACCTTCGATGTGCGCGGCAGATTCGCGGGGTGTTGGGGCCGTTGGTGATCGATGTGCTCGCGGCCGGGGTGAGTGTGGTGCTGGATTTTCCGGCCAATACTGTGGCGGATCGGCAGTGGCTGCGAGGGCTGGCAGATAGCGCGCGAGTGCCGCACTGCCTGCACTATCTCGAAGTGGATGACGACACCAGCCGCGTCCGGCTGCATGCACGCAACGCGCTGGCGGAGCATGAATTTGCGGCGTCGGATGCGGAGTTTGATTTGATCACGCGCCACTTTCAGGTGCCGGACGTGGGCGAGGGGCTGGAGATTGTCATGCACCGCAATCGGCAACAGGGCTAGTTCCCACAATGATCTCAGTCTGCCAACCTACTGCATGACCCTGTAAGAGTAAGCCTGCTCGCGATAGGGCCATGTCAGGCACCCCGCACACTCTGCTGCACAAACCGCTCGATCAACCACCGCGCCGCCGGTCCCGGTGGCAGGTCGGTGCGGTAGATGACGTCGAACGGGTAGATGCCGCTTTGGTACTCCGGCAGGTTCAGCTGTACCAGTCGGCCGGACTGCAAATCTTCCTCGACCATCGGCAACGGCATGTTCCCCCAGCCAATCCCTTCGCGCAGCAGCATGTGTTTGGCACCCAGATCCGCCAGGCGCCAGGTGCGGTTGCTGAGGACGGCGAAGTCGCGATCCTTGGTCAGTTGCGA
The DNA here is from genome assembly GCF_044753325.1 of Pseudomonas sp. NPDC088414. Taxonomy (NCBI): domain Bacteria; kingdom Pseudomonadati; phylum Pseudomonadota; class Gammaproteobacteria; order Pseudomonadales; family Pseudomonadaceae; genus Pseudomonas; species Pseudomonas sp. NPDC088414. The sequence continues at coordinate 10,238 of NZ_JBIVMY010000004.1, forward strand.
GCGGTCGGACAACACCAATTGCGTCAGTTCACGCCCGGCGCCCGGTGTGTTCGCTCCACCCGAAGCCAACGGATGATTCGGTGCCGCCACCGGAATCAACTCGACATTGCCGGCACCGATACGCTCGATCGCATCGATGCCTTCATTCATTGGCCCACTGACGCCAATGATCGCGCCACGATTGATCACCCGCTCAGTCACCGCCCCCAGCGCCTCCATGTGCAAATGCAGAGCGACGGTGGGAAATGCCTCGCGAAACGACTTCAACGCATCCACCACCCGCTGCGGCGGCAGCATCACGTCCAGCACCACATGCACCTCGGCTTCCAGCCCCTGCAACAGGCCTTTGACCTTGGCGCGCAAGCCATGCACGCCGTTGGCGATGGTGCGCGCCTCGGCCAGTACGGTGCGGCCGGCCTCGGTGAGTTGTGGTTTGCGCGTGGTCTGGCGATCAAACAGCGTCACCCCCAGCTGCAATTCCAGGTTGGCCATCGAATAGCTGATCACCGACGTTGCGCGGTGCAGCTTCCTCGCAGCAGCGGCGAAACTGCCCAATTCCACCACCGTCAGAAACACCCGCAGTTGATCCAGCGTCGGCGTGCCCGGGTCAGAAATCATGGCTGTTACCTCGTCATCATCAGCGAACTGGCATCGTCGCTGAGCTGCGTCAGCTTGTCTATTTTCTAGAACGTAATGATCGAAATTAGTCGGCTATTCAGATTAGCGGGCCAGGCGCACCATTTCCTCACTTGGACGATTCATCTCGGATCGCCGCACCTTTGAAGGAAATACCGTCATGACCACTACCGCAAACATTGCTCCAACCGCTACTGAACAAACCCGCAATGACGTCACCCAGGCCTCGGCCTCGTTGATCGGCCGCATTCTGCTCAGCGCGATCTTCATCCTCTCCGGTTTTTCCAAACTGGCGGCGCCGGCGATGATGATCGGCTACATCGGCTCGGTCGGTCTGCCGCTGCCGCAAGTGGCGCTGGCGCTGGCAATCATCGTAGAAATCGGTGGCGGCCTGGCACTGATCGCCGGCTACCGCACCCGAACCGTCGCCGCTGTGCTGGCCGTGTTCAGCGTGGTCACTGCGCTGGCGTTCCACAACGCCTTGGGCGATCAGAATCAGTTCATCCACTTTTTCAAGAACATCGCCATGGCCGGTGGCCTTCTGCAAGTGGTCGCGTTCGGCGCCGGTCGTTTCGCCCTTGACGCTCGTCGTCACTGATCACGCGCTACCCACTCCAATTGATCGAGGTCTCTCATGAAAGCCATCCGTGTGTACGAATACGGCAACCCCGAAGTGTTGCAACTGGAAGACATCGCCGACCCTGTGGCCGGCGAAGGTGAAGTGTTGATCGAGGTCGCCGGGGCAGGGGTCAACCCGATCGACTGGAAGGTACTGTCCGGCGCGATGAAAGCGTTCATTCCGCTGCCACTGCCATTCACCCCGGGCGTTGAAGTGTCCGGCAAAGTAATCGCCACTGGCCCCGGTGTGACCCAATTCAAGCTCGGTGATGAAGTGTTCGGCTTCATCAACATCGTCGGTGGCTATGCGAGCAAAGCCGTGGCCCCGGTGAGCAAACTGGCGCTGAAACCGCAATCGCTCAGCGCCTTGCAGGCTGGTGCCGTTCCGGCCACCGCGCTCACCGCGTGGCAGGCGTTGACCGAGCATGCTGGCGTGCAGCGGCGGCAGAAAGTGCTGATTCACGCCGCCGCCGGCGGCGTGGGCAGCATGGCGGTGCAGATTGCCAAGTACCTGGGCGCCGAGGTCATTGCCACCGCCTCGGCCAGCAACCACGCGTACCTCAAGCAGCTTGGTGCTGACTACGTTATCGACTACACCACGCAGGCGTTCGATGAGCTGGTATCTGAAGTCGACGTGGTGCTCGATCTGGTCGGCGGTGACACCCAGAACCGTTCGTTCCGCGTGTTGAAACGCGGAGGCTTACTGATCTCGCCGGTCAGCGCGCCGAGCATCACGCTGGCCAATGACTACGGCGTAACCCCGATCAACTTCGCCACCCGCTCCGACGGTGCGCAGTTGTCGTTGATCGCCGAACTGTTCGATCGCGGCCACCTTACGGTCGACGTCGAAGTGTTCCCGCTGAGCGAGGCGCAACGTGCGCTCGAGATAAGCCAGAGCCGCCGTGGTCACGGCCGGCTGGTCCTCGATCCCACGATGTAGTTCGCCGCTCACAATTGCACTGCAGAGACCTTCCTGCTCTTCATCGGACAAATGCTGAAGTCGGGTCAAATGGTCGACCCGACCTCAGCACGCCATCAGCAAAATCGGCACTTTGCCGCATCAGGGCAAAACGGTCGGGTGTTGATCAGTCAGTTGGCGCACGACGATCTCCACCGCCTGATCCACGCTGACATTCGCGGTGTCGAGACACAGAATCGGCTGCGTCCAGGCCTCATATTCGTGATTCACAACAGAAAACCAACTCGGTGGTGTCAGCCCCATGATGTCTGATTTCCGCTGCTCCACCCGGCGCCGATGCTCATGTGGGTCCGAGCAAATCACTTCAATGTTGAGCAACGGCACACCCGAGCGAGCCGCGATGTCGGCCCACGCTTGCCGGCTTTCCTCGACGGGGTTCACGCAATCAACCACGACATTGTGGCCAGGACGCAGGTTGTTCGCGGCCAGTTCGTTGGCTACCCGGTAACCGCTGGTACCCACATCATCAGCCAGAACCCCGGCGTTGCGGATGGCTTGTTCGATCGTATCGATACGCAGACAGGTCGCATCCAGCCGGATCGCGAGTGATCTGGCGATCGTGGTCTTGCCGGTTCCCGGCAGGCCGCTGAAGACAATTAGCATTGGCAGTCCTTGTTCGCAGTGGCCCATGTCGCGTTCAGAAGTGGATGAAGAGCTGACTTACAACGCCCACATCCGAACCAGGGCAAATTGCAGATCCACAGGGACGCATGTCCGGCCATCCACCCACTCATCTTCGCGAAGACGGCGCCCGGTATTGGTTTCGCGCTCGCCTTTGGCGATGACCAGGACGAACAGGCGGGTAGGGCACTCGAAAGAGCGCAACCGATCAACATCGGCCCGCACCGACCAATCGCCCTCCAGGCACTTGGCCTGCGAGACATCGCCCAGGCATTTGATTTCGGCGACCATCCTCGGGGCGCCGTTGTCGTCCAATGAGTACAGGTCTGCCTTGCGTCGGTCGCCTATCGGCAGATCCGTCCAGATTTCGATCTCATCTTCGAACCAGGCTTGCAGACTGATCTGGGCTTGAATCCAATGCTCGCGGCAACTGTTGAGTTGCAGCACTTGCTCAAGATTCTTCTCCATGCCTTGAAAGGCGCGCTCGAACAAACCGAGCCATTGAGCGGTGTCCATTTCCGATTTCCTGTTTCAGTCCATTTGGGGGGAGGGATTATGGACGGAATCGCCTTCAACCGAAAACTCCACATTCATCACCGGCAGACATCATTCCTGTGGCCAACACAAACAACTGTGGGAGCTGGCTTGCCAGCGATGAGGCCGTGTCAGTCTCCATCCTTCCCGACTGATCCACCGCCATCGCTGGCAAGCCAGCTCCCACAGGGTTATCTGGTGCTCCCGGAATTTGCGAAACAAACTGATCCCTGACGGACAAAAAACGCAGTCCACGGCCCGATCGCGCAGCCATTTCCTTGCGCAGTCGTTCTGTCATATTCGGTATCAGTTGATTGCAGATAGTAGCCAGCCCAACGCTAATTCCAATGAGGCTGCACTGTGTTTCAACGTCTTGTGTGTTCGCTGTCCGTTCTGAGCCTGTCCATCGCCGCTGCCCACGCCGCCGAACCTGTCGCGCTCGACACGCCGCGCCTGCAAAGTATCGACAACTTCCGTGATGTCGCCGGCCTCACCACCGCGTATTCCACCGCCCACGACGGCACCATGCGCGGCGGCGTGTTTTACCGCTCCAACGCGATCACGCCGTCGGCAGCGGATCTGGCGACCCTCAACAGCCTCGGCATCAAAGCCGTCTACGACCTGCGCACCCCGAGCGAAATCGCCGGCACACCCGACACGATGCTGAGCGGTGCGACCTACCAGAACATCGACATCATCGGCAGCACCACCTCGGGCGCGAACATCACCACCGTGTCGTTCAAAAGCGCCGCCGACGCCATCGCCATGATGGAACAGACCAACCGCGCCTTCGTCAGCGATGCGGGAATGCGCGGTCAGTTCGGCAAGCTGTTCAACGAACTGGCAACCACCGACGGCGCGCAACTGTTCCACTGCACTGCCGGCAAGGACCGCACCGGCTGGACAGCCGCTGTGTTGCAGAGCATCGCCGGGGTCGATAACGCGACCATCATGGCCAACTACCTGGCGACCAACGACTACACCGCCGCCCGCGTCGCCGCGACTCTTAAAGCAATGCCGCCAAGTATGGCTTCGGTGTACGCGCCGCTGCTCGGCGTGCAGGCCAGCTACTTGCAGGCCGGTTTGGATGAGGTCACCGCGGAATACGGCAGCATGGACAACTACCTCAAACAAGGCCTCGGCCTGTCGCAGGAAACCATCTACGTGCTGCGCGGCAAACTGGTCGAGTACAACAGCCTTCCGGGTCAGGCCGGATTGATCGGCAATGCCGCTGCCGGTGCCGAATTGCTCCGCGAATTGCAGAACACCAGCCTGTCCGGCACCTACAGCGCCTACAACTACTACCTGCAATCGGCGATCGACGCCGGCACCCTCGGCGGTGTCGAATCCCAGGTTGGCGGCCAGGTTCACGCCGACGCCGCCAGTTACCTGCTGCGCCAGAACGCAATGATCGAGCAAGCCGCCGCGCCCTATGCCAGCGGCTCCGATCTGAAAGTCGGCCAATACCGTTTGTGGACCACCGCGCTGGCCGGCTACCTCGGCACCGACGGCTCATCCCACGCCGAAAGCAGCAACGAACACAGCCAGGGCCTGATGGTCGGCATCACCCAGCGCTTCTCCGAACAACTCAGCGCACGCGGCGGTTTCGGCTACAGCAAAGGCACCGTCGGCGGCGCGGGCGGCGAGGCCGATACAGATTTCACCTTCTTCAGCCTCGGCGCACGCTACGGCTTCACCAGCCTGGAACGCGGCCTGTTCATCGACGCCAACGCCAGCGCCGGCTACGTCGATTACGACAGCAAACGCGACCTCGGCGGCGGCCTCGGCACGGCCAAAGGCGACACCCACGGCAACCTCACCGGCGCCACCCTGGCGCTGGGTTACCGCGCACCGGTCAACGGCATGATCTTCGAACCGAGTCTCGGCGTGCGCGTCAGCCACCTCGACCTCAAAGGCTTCCAAGAGAAGGGCAGCGAACTGGCACTCGACGTCGACGACAATACCGCCACCCGCCGCAGCGCCGTCGCCAACCTCAACGTGGCCTTCGCCCCGGTAGCAATGGGCGCCTGGCAACTGGTGCCGAGTGTGCAAGTCGGCTACGAACGCACGTTGGGCAACAACGACGTCAACAGCAACGGCCATCTGCTGGGCCTCGACATCGAACAACGCGCCGCCTTCGACAACCGCGACCAGTTCAGCGGCGGCGTCAACCTGATGGCCAGCCTCGGCGCGGTCAGCGTCGGCGCAGAAGTCGGTGCCAGCGGCGGCGGTGACAGCCACGGCTTCAGCGGCAGCCTCAAGGCCAGTTACGCGTTCTAAAAAAAGGGAAAGCACTCAGGTCAAGGATGACCCCCAAAACTGAAGACCGCTCCCAAACCTGTGGCGAGGGAGCTTGCTCCCGCTGGGCCGCGAAGCGACCCCAAAACAGCTCGATTCAAACACACCCAACCGGCTCGCCAACCTGACCATCCAGCTCAGCAATCCCCCCACAACGCCCCCCAACAAACCGCAAAAACTCCCCCGCAGACATCGGCTTGGCAAACAACCAACCCTGCCCGAAATCCACCCCACGACCGCGCAAATACTCCAGTTGCGCTTCCGTCTCGATCCCTTCAGCCACCACCTTCAAGCGCAAACTCTTGGCCATGTCGATGATGTGCGCCGTCACCGAACTCGCCTGCGGATCGCGCCCGATGGTGTCGACAAACGACTTGTCGATCTTCAGCACATCCAGCGGCAGCTGCTGCAAATGCTGCAGGCTGGAAAACCCCGTGCCGAAATCATCGATGGCTGCCAGATGCCCCGACTCCCGCGCCTGATTCATCGTTTGCCGCGCCGATTCAATCTGCACAAAACCGCGCTCTGTGGCCTCCAGCCAGATCTGGCCCGGCCACACATCAGCCTTGCTCATGGCGGACTTGAGCCGGGGCAGGAAACGACCGCTGCTGACATCCGCCGCCGCCAGATTGATCGCTACGTGCAGGCTGCGTTCCTTCACCAGCAGCGGCCCCAGATCCTGCATGACGTGATCGATCACCTGATCGGTGATCGGCAGAATCAGCCCACTTTCTTCCGCCAGCGGAATGAACAGATCGGGCCGCACCAGGCTGCCGTCCGGATGCCGCCAACGCACCAGCGCTTCGGCCCCGACACAAGCGCCATCGCGCAAATCAATGATCGGTTGATAGTGCACGATGAACTCACGATTGCGCACCGCCAGCTCCAGCTCCGCCAGCGGCGACAGACGCTTGCGCGTACGCCGCACAATCACCAGCGCAAGCATCCCGGCAAGCAACCCGCCGATCGGCAGCAACAGCATCTCCCGGCGCACCAGACCTTGCAGCAACTCATGGCGCGACACCGCCGCAATCGCCACCCAGTCACCGCTGTGCACCAGCGTATACAGATAACCGTCCTCCAGCGCGGAAGCGGGGCCCAGGTGCACGCGACTCATGAAGCGCTCCGCCCCTGGCCGCGACACGCCGACCAGATGCCCGGCAGCGGTGCCGACCATCAAATGCACATCGTCCTCGACCATCACCTGCAAAAACTGCTCAGGGTCGATCAGCACATTGAACGCCGCGTACTGCAGCGCCATCATCGGCTTGGCCGGCACAATCCGCGCCTGCACCCCGAGCGACACACGCACGCCATCAGACGTAATGAAGTCTTCTTTCCACGGCGTCACCCGATGGCCCACCGGCCCCCACGAGCCGCAGGCATAAACCTCTTCCTCGACATAGCCGATCGACTTCACCGCAAAGGTGTTGATTGTCAGCAAACGCATCTCGTCGATGCTTTCCGGCGTACACGGCGCAAGGCTCGACGCGGCGACGCTCTTCAGCACCCCGGCGGCTTCATGGAACGTATTATTGGCGCGGCTGGACGCCACGGACGCCAGCGATTCGAGACGTTGCTGCGCCGCTGCCAGGTTCAACACCCAGGCGACGTAACCCATCAAAAGTACTGGAAGCAAGACACACGGAAGGCCCAGGAGAATGCTCCCCCAGACAATGCGTTTTTTGTTCATTTGACGCCACCTTGGCCCACGGCCCGTGACGTGCGGCTGCACGGCTGTTTGATCAGCGACTACAGGTTAGCGCTGGCGCCATCAGCCGATCTTGCCGCAGATCAATACTCCTGCCGCCCACGCCTGTCAGCGTCGCGGGCGCGCGCCCGAGCGCAAATCCGCCGGACTCACCCCATACGCCTGCCGAAAATACTGACAAAACCGCCCGACGTTACTGAAGCCAAAACGCAACGCCACCTCCGTCACCGACGCCGAATGCCGCTGTCCCAGCGCCTCGAAAGCCCGCTCCAGCCGCACCTGACGCTGATACGCGACAATCGACATCCCGACAAACCGCCGAAACCCCTCCTGCAATGCACGCTGACTGACATTGCTCAACCGCGCCAACTCAACCCCACTCACCAGTTGCTCCGGGTGCGCCTGAATAAACTCCATCGCCAACTTCACATGCCGCGGCGCCACCCTCGGCGCCGGCTGGCGCAACGCCTCGGTAAAATTGTGCGGCCACGCCTCCAGCACCGCATCAATCAACATCTCGCGCAACCGCGACGGCATCAGCGTGCCGCTGTTGAGCAACAGATCAAACTCCGTCCCCGTCGCCAGATCAATCAACGCCTTGATCCCGCCAAACGCCGCCGAGTGCAGATCCACCACCGGCTCAAACACAATCTTCTGCACAACCGGCCGCCCCAACAACGCCGCCAACCGCTCGGTCAACTGCCCCCGATTCACCGAAATCCCGTGCTGCGCATGATTGTCGAGAAACCGCATCGAACGGATATCCGCCTTATCAATCGCCAACCCCACCTGCGCCACGCCGACGGACTCGGTACGGTGGTTGAACACAATCTTGCCCGCCGTGGGAATCACGAACGTTATCTCGTCCTGCGGGTCGGGGAAGGTGACGGTGAAATCGCCGTGATAATGCATGCGCCGGAAACTGACGCCGTCGTGTCTGCCGTAGACGCCGCCGATGATGATGCTGGAGGGGATTGGCGGGGTGTCGGCGTAGCGATTGCCGAAGAGTCGGGAGAAGAGGGCGCCGAAGTCATCGGAGTGCAGATTTTCGGAGCGGAGAATGATTTTTGGGCGGGGTGGGGTTGGGGACACCTTGGGGGGCACCTTGGGTTGGGGGCTCTTGGGTGAGGAAATCAGGAAGACGGAGGGGAGGTTAGCAGGTTGGGGGTGACAGGTTTGTGACGGGAAATTGAGTCGCTGGAGTCCAGTCCGCTTTCCGGCATCAGTGGACATTATTGCTTCAGAGCGTGAAATGCCACCAGACGTAAGTTCCGATAACGAACGTCGTTGTTAGCTGTGATGAGATGCCTGTTGGTGCAACGGCTTCGTGCGGAAATGAGGCATTGCCGTTCTAATACCACACCATACAGTTGAACGAGTCAGGAACACGCCTGAGTTGTATCACCCGCTATCGCACTGTTCATCCTGCTGCACTGCTGAGCTTGTACTGACTAGTTACTTGTCGGGTGCGCAGAAATTCCCGATCTTTGTGCGAATGACGCCCGAGGCTATTGGTTATAACGAAAATACAGGCTGGCAGCTGAAAATGATTTAAGTCGCGCCGTTGACAGTCATGAATGAACTAAGTGATATTTCAATTGCTTTCAAACCCAGGAAATGGAGACAACGGAAAAATGTCATTCAATTATCAGGAAGTCCCTAGCGTACTTATTCAGGATCCGCTGGCGGGGCATGCTTATGTCATCAGCAGCGATGAACTCAAAGCGTTTGAACTTACACCGGCCAGCCTGAAAAGCATAAATGACGGAGTTGTGACGTTTGTCGTTCCTGATGACGAGTTCATCGAAACGACGCCAGCATTCAACGCCAGCGGTAGTAAAACTCCTAGTGTTATTGTTCAGGTACTTTCTGTAAACAAGTCCTTTCTGCTCAGCTATGAGCAACTTCAGTTATTCCGGGTGCAGCAGCCAAACGATTACGGTGGTTACGGTATTTCCTTCGTCATTCCTTCCGGCAACGAATTCCTCGAAGACCTTTCACCTGTTCAACAGGCGATGTTGCAGAGCGGAGAGGTCTGCGACGCGGGTACGTCCAGTCGCAAGATCTGCTCGCTGCCGGCACAGAGCGAGCAGTACGCTCACTAGTCAATCGGGCCCGGCGCGTTGTGCCCGGGCCATTCAGCAGAATGGATGCCCGCAGCAATGGAACGGTTTTCCCTTTCAAAAAAAAACTTGCCCTGAATCCGTCAGATGATATTCGCTATTTAGTCATTGATGATTTTCTCGAAGATGAAGTCTGCAAGGCACTGCACGCAGAGCTTTTGGCAAATCAGATGTGGCGTCAGAAAAATCCGTTATCAAAGCATCTGCACAACGCTCGTCCTAAAAGCGACCTGATTATCTCTTTGGTTAACGGAATAACTGCGCAAATAAGACAGGATGCGCTTGAAGATGTCGAACTTATAGATTATTGGGCGCTGTTATATTCGCTCAATACCGACGGCAATGTACACGCCGACTTTGGCCAGCTCACACTGACGTATTGGTTGACGCCGGAACATTACAATCTTGATCCGGTAACGGGCGGGCTTTTGTTATATGACGTGCGGCGCGACCCTGGACAGGGTGCCAATATATATTTGGCGGCGGGAAAGGAGTCCGAAGACTATGTTAATACACGTACGCGAAGAAAAGTGGTTATTCCCTATCGATGCAATCGGGCTGTGCTGTTTGATTCCAGTCACTATCATAAAACCCATTCGCCGAACTTCGATAACTCTCGCCCTGAGGGTATGAGAATGAATTTGACGTTGGCCTATGCCAGCGCCGCACATGTTGAACGACAGTTCAAACTCATCGAAGGCTGATTCGGGCGATCCTCATGCAAGGCATTATTTATAAGCTGTTCAACGAACATTATCGACTGCTCACCGACAGCGCCGAAATGTACGCCTTTCTTCTCGATGTGCTGGAAAAGCACGTCGTCGTCGACGCTCGGGTCAAGCCTAAGTACGACATTCGTATTCCATGGCTGAGCCCGGAGAGAAGGCGCTATCTGACGCGCACGGCTCCCTCGTCGGATCATGCCTTGACGGAGGTTTCCATCCGCGAAGGGGCGACATCGTTCTCGGCATGGTCCAGTACTGCGCCGCCGCTCGTTCCATTCAACCTGGACGTGATTGACGGTCGTTACTTCGCTTTCCATGCGGCGGCTGTCGAAGTCCCCCGGTACGGCGCAATCATCCTGCTTGGCAACAAGGGGGCAGGTAAAAGCACCAACTCGCTGGCCTTGTGCAAGGAGCAGGGCTGGTCATTGCTCACCGATGAAACCTGTGTGATTGACGCTCATGACCTGAGTATTCAGGCCTTGTTGCGCCAACCGCATGGTTATGAAATCGATGAACAGCGCGTCGCGCGCAAAAGCGTACTGCGCTATGCCGACAACCCGTGGCTGGTCACGGCCAGTGTCGCGACCCCGCGACTGGCTTTCGAACTCGTGCACATTCAGGGGCTGTCGATACCCCACGTTCAGCCGATCAGCGACCCGAAGATTGCGACCCAGATATTGCTCAGGCATCAGTTGCAATTCGGCAGTTCGCCCAGTGCTGCCTTGTCGTGCGCGAAAGCATTGGCGGCCAACGTGCAACTGAGTCAGATACATCATGGTGGTTATGAAAGCTTTGCACTGACCCGCGAAACCATTTTCAGCAGCGTCAACAGGATGTTCGCATGACTGCGTTTTTTACTAATCCCTCGCTTTACATACTGCAGACCAAACTGGTTTCCCCGAACAGCCAGGGCAATAGCCGCTGGACGGTCATAAACCCGGATACCACTGCACTTTACGGGGCCGTCGGCAAAGATGTTTACCCCAGACTGCTGCAGATTCTGAAGCGTGCAGGTACGCCGTCCGGCGTGGATCCGGCGGATGTTGCAAACCTGGTGGAGAAGGGGCTGCTTACCGAAGACCAGCACCGCCGGATACGCACTGAGGGCCGATGGTTTCTCGATCATTACCATGAGTTTGTCCACGACTACCGCTTCCATAACTACGCCTCGGTAGAGCGCTTCAGGAAAGATCGAGAACAAATGGCCGAATATGGCAAGATCCAGACGCCGCCATCGGTCTATACGCAACGCGACCAGCGTTCTGAAACCTTCTTGCTTGCACCGCCCCGAATGGACCTCGATGAGGTAGAAGACGAGCTGCAATTACTCAGCAATATTCTGTCGGGTACGTTCCTCGCTGTAGGTCAAATCGAGGGTGGAGATTTCGGGCCTTGGCTGCGCAAGGCCAGCCCCTCGGGCGGCGCACGCCATCCGACCGAAGCGTGGGTGATGGTGTATGGCAAGCGTGACATCGCGGACGGGCTCTATTATTTCGACGCACCTTCCAATCAATTGTTTTGGAAAGGCCCTTATCGGTCGGCCGACGATAGCGAGCAGTTAGCGCTCATCATTACCGCTCACGTAGAGCGACCAATGTGGCGCTACCGTGAAAGCAGAAGTTTTCGCGCCGTACTTCTGGATGCCGGGCACTGCATGGAAACGCTCAACCAATTGAGCGTAGCGTTTGGCTGGACGCTGAAGGGGCGGGATATCCCGCAAGCCGTTCTGCAGGTCCTGGACCTTCAGGACATCGCGCTGTGTGCCCTGGACATCTGTCGAGGGGCCGGCGACGGATCGGCTGTCGGGATCGAGCAACCGACGTCTTGTGCCCCTCAAAAGGTGCCGCGCGTAGAGCGAGATACCGAATACCGGACCAATCCTTTTCTGTGGGGATCGTTCACGGGGGCGGAGCTGACCGGCACGATTGCCTACCCGCAAAGCACGCGCCTCACGCTGAGTGACGATATGCTGCGCATATTGAGCTATGCCCAGGTATCCCGACGCGGTGACCGTCCCTCGACGCCGGGCGCTATCAGCGCCAGTCTTGGCGTTCCAGACGAGTTGATCAGAGTCCTTGTCGAGTCGGGACTGCTGCTCGAGCAGGAACGCGTCAAGGCGCTCTATGCAGAGGCCGCTCACTGGATCGCTCACGGCTGGTACCAAAACCTCTTGCTCTACCTGGAATACCGGTCGACCAAGATTCACGCATCAAGCCAACAAAACCTCACGCTTCTCGCACCCCCCAGACCTGAACACCCTGGCACCCTCTGGCGGGCGCTTTCGCGCCATCGAAAAACCACCCGATCCTTTACCGCTGACACTATTTCGGCAGAGCACTTGAGCCAAGTACTGGCGCCTTGTCTGGAACTGCTGCAGAGCCACGCCTCGCTGGAGCTGTTTCATCTGAAAAGGCATGCCTACGGTCATTTCGAGGGGGAAAAGTGGAATAAGGCGTCAGCGAGTTTCGTTGCCCAGGCGTCGGTTGCCGCCGCGGCGCTTGAAAGTGCGGTCATCGGTCAAAGCCCGATCATTCAGGCATCGAACGTGCTTTGGCTTTCCATCTCGGTACGGGATCTGACTGCAGAAGGTTATTTCAACGCCTTGATGGTACTGGGTATCGCCGCGCAGAAACTTTGCATCCAGTGTGCATTGCTGGGGTTGGGTATATTCGTGACCCCTGCATCAAACGATGGCGAGGCCGCGACGATCAGCCAGCTCGACTCGCTGCATACTATCAATTACTTCGCAGCCATCGGGCACGGGGCAGGAGCTGTCAAACGTGAAGACTGAAAATGGATCTTTGGCCTACAGCGATCAGCGGCGTCTGCTGAGAAACATCAACCACTCGACACTTGTGCAGTTCGCTACGCTGGCGATGTCGCTGCTCTTCGGCGCCTACATGATCAGGCGCGTCGGTGCCGACTATTTTGGACACATCACGTCGGCCAATGCGGTCATCTCCATCTGCATCATCTTTACCACTTTCGGCTGGCCGGTCCTGCTGACCAAAATTTTCGCCAACGGGCATCGAGCAACAGCGTTGCGGGCACTGCGAAAATCTGTCAGCGATGCATGTGTCATCACAGTCCTGACCGGGGCGGTGCTTTATGTGCTGATTCTGCTCGGCGTTCTGAAAGAACCGGCGTACCACTTTGCCTTTTTGCCCTTGCTGATCTTTCTGCGATCGCTGGCAGCCTTGGCAAAGGCGGTACTTGACGGGCTCGGCAAGGTCGTCGTCGAGCAATATGCACTGGGAATCGTCCTGCCTCTACTGACCATCCTGTGTTTCATACTCGCCGGCACACTGGACAGCGTTGACAGCCTGTTCGTCATTTACAGCCTGTCAGCGCTGATCGGCCTGGCCGTGCTGGCGGGGATCGCCACTACGGCTGCCGGCCCGGGGCTCGACGCTAATCAGGCACCACCAGCGGAAAAGCGCTCACACAACTGGTGGCTGATGTCCGCAGGCCTGTCGAACGTCGTGCTGCTGAACACCGACATCATCATCATGGGCCACTACGTCACAGAAGGGGTGATCGCCGTCTACGGGATCATCAGTGTGGTCGTGGCAGTGATGACCATGGCAATCTCGGCTGGAAACGCAATCTATGCGCCAGTCATCGTCAAGCACTATCAGAACAATGATTACAGGGCCGCGCGCATTACCTTCCGCAGCGTGCAGAAACGTGTATTGATCTGGTCACTGCCGTTCTTCCTGATCGTGTCCCTGTTCCCGGGCGGAATTATCGGCGCCCTGGCTGGAAACACGAGCGACCCGGATCTGGCCGGATGCCTGATTATTCTCGCCGTCGCTCAACTGGTGAATGCAGCGACTGGCCCCGTGGCCACTTCGCTTTACATGAAAGGCGAGATTGCGTTCTTCGCCAGCAGCATGATGATCGCAGTCGTGTTGAATATCGCCGGTAACCTGTGGCTGGTCCCTGAGTTCGGCGTGCTGGGGGCAGCTGTTTCCACTGCCGCTGTCATCGCGCTCGCAAACGTCGCCCAGTACCTCAGGGCCCGTCAGTTGCACATCGTCTAGGAGACACGAAATGAGCATCCGCCGTGCCACCCCCGAGGACGCCGTTCAGATCGCCCGGATTCACTGGGCGTCCTGGAAGAGTACCTACCGCGACATCATTCCCGAGGCCTATCTTGAGCGGATCACGGTCGAGTCGCGGCTGGCTCACTGGGAACGCCAGATCGCCAGCGCAGAACTGGACATACAAGTCTGGACCGATGACGCAGGGGACGTCTTGGGCTGGATCGCGACCGGGCCCGATCGCGAAGATCCGAGCAACCCGAACATCGCCGAAATACATGCGTTCTACATTGCACCGCATCACACAGGTAAAGGCATCGGCCGTCAGTTACTCAGCCATACAACGGTGCAGCAGCAGAGCGCCGGACGATCAAGGATTGTGCTCTGGGTCTTGGAAAGAAATGAATCGGCCGTGATTTTTTACCGCCAGTCCGGCTTTCGCAAAGACCCCATCAAGACCCAGCTCATCGAGCGCGGCGGGGCTGAACTGGTTGAGTTGAAGCTGCAGAGAGTCATTGCCTGACGCATTGCTGGAGCTGTTCGGATAGCGCGTTGCGGATGTGCCGTGCGCAATTGACGTACCAACGCGGCAACAAAAAACGAATTGACGAAGAGTTTCGTTAAACCATTGCGCAACACGGCATTAAAAATGTGGAAATCAAAAAGGAACACACGGTGCCAGGGGCCCGTCGCGAAGGCGGAAAACGGCCGTTTGATGTCCACAGGATTGTTCTCAGCCCACCGGATCGCTGGTTTGTGACGAATCATTGCATGCCGATTTCTTACAGCTCCCTCCTTGATCCTCACAATAGAGCGCCAAGGAGGGAGCGTTCGTTATGCCGTCGGCACAACATTATCCAGCGCCTGATTCACCGCCAGTTCCCCCAGCATCACCACCTGCGCAATGCCCAGCAGCGTCTTGCGAATCGGTCCCTCCACCAGCGCGGCCACATCCCCCAACATCACCGTCGCCGAACCCAGTGATTCACTGGCGTTCGCCAGCAATTCCTCGGTGGCGGTTTTGGGGTTGACGAGGAACATGGCGTTGGGTGTGTAGGGCGTGGCCATGATTGGGCTGGCGGGGTTGAGGTAGTGGTCGAGGGCGCGTTCGGCGGCTTCGCTTAGCTTTCTGGAATCGGGGGACTCGTAGGGGGAGACTGTTTCGGTTTCGGGCGGGTTCGGTGTGACTTTGAACATGATGAGACTCCTGGGAAAGCGATTAAGGAGCCATCACGCTTCGCTACCAAACGAAGGGTGGCGGCCATGCACAGGTTGGTAGACCGGCCCAGGAGCCCGGCGCGCCCTAAGACGCCCTACGCATGACCACCATAAAACAGGGACGAGAAATCGACCTCTGCATAAGGGGAGCTATGCGACCTGGAAGTGCTGGGCTACCAAACCCGATCGCTGCTTTTCAGCGACCGCCCCACGATAGAACCCGCACCCTGGGCGCACAAGCCGGCGGATTCTGGCGTAGTCGTAGGCAATGGCGCAAGGCGTTGTAGCCTGGGATGACGTAACACCGGGTGTCTTTAAACAGTGCTAGCAAAAAGGCTTAAACGCGAGCAGGCAACTGACCCATTCGCATCTTGAGCGTTTCGATGACGGTGATACGATCGTGGCGTGCCACCCACACCACAGAGCAGAATCGTTCACCATGAAACCCAGTTTCGAAAAGATCCCCACCGAAGCCACTGCCTCGTGGACGCTGCTGAACCGCCGTTTGCCAGACGCGATTCCGTTTGAGTGGCATCACCATCCCGAGTACGAGCTGACGCTGACCTTGAACAGCCGTGGCCATCGCTACATCGGCAATGATGTCGCGCCATACGATGACGGCGATCTGATTCTGGTCGGGCCGAATGTGCCACATAGCTGGTCGTCGGCGGAGCGGGTCGATGCCGGGCAACCGCATGTGGCGTTGGTGATCTGGTTTTCCGCGGCGTGGGCGGAGTCGCTGGTGGCGCTGTTTCCGGAGCTGGGTTCGTTGCGGCAATTGCTCGCAGCAGCGCGGCAGGCGTTGAGTTTCAGTGCGGCGGCGTCGCGGGAGATTCGCCCGCTGATCGAGGCGATGGTCGAGCAGGAGCCGTCCGAGCGTTTGATCGTATTGCTGACGGTGTTGAGCAAACTGACGCGGGACGTCGATGCCAGACGAATCCTGTCGGCGCCGGACTTGCAGGTTGGCAGTCAGATTGTTGAAGACCCGCGCATCCATCGGGTTCTGGATTACGTGCATGGTCACTACACCGAGGTCATCAGCATTCCGGCGTTGGCCGAGATGGTGTGCGTCAGTGTGTCGGCGTTCCATCGGATGTTCCGTCGTCATACGCGCAGCACGGCGCTGGACTACATCGTACGGCTAAGAGTCGGACATGCCTGTGCGCTGTTGATGCAGGGGCATTCGACGGTTTCGCTGATTGCCGAGGCAGTGGGATATTCGTCGCTGGCGCTGTTCAATCGGCAGTTCAAGGCGTTGAAGGGGCTGACACCTTCAGAGTTTCGTCGTCAGCACGGTCATCACTTTCTGTAAGCGGCACGCTGCTTAACGCCACAATCGTATTACTCGACGCGGCAAATCAGGCTGCCGTCGCCACCCTCGGAAGTGATCCCATACCTGCACCCACAACAAGGTCTGCAGGTCCCCCGATGAGCAAATACCAGGCATTCGAGAGCGCAACGCTGCCGGAGAATTACCGCGACAGTGTCGTCAAAATGAAACGCACCTTGTGCGCGCAGATCGGCGATGTGCAGGGGCTGTTCGCCGAGGTCAGTGAGTTTATTGCCGGCGAGATTGCGTCGATCAAAGCGCAGGAAGCGCAGACCGGGTCGGGCTGGCCGGTGCTGGAGTTCGCCGACATCGCCGGCGGCACAGTGACTGCCGAGCAGTTGGCGTTGATCAAGCGTCGCGGCTGCGTGGTGATCCGCAATCACTTCCCCCGCGAGCAGGTGCTGCAATGGGACCAGGGCTTGCTGGATTACCTCGACAGGAACCGGTTCGATGCGCTGTATCGCGGGCCGGTCGACCAGTTTTTTGGCAATCTGGAGGCGTCGCGGCCGGAGATTTTTCCGATCTACTGGTCGGCGTCGCAAATGCAGTTGCGCCAGCATGAGCGGATGGGCACGGCGCAGGCGTTTCTCAATCGATTGTGGAAGACTCATTCGCACGGGCAGGACTGGTTCAATCCGGACATCAATGCGCTGTATCCGGATCGAGTGCGCCGGCGTCCGCCGGGTACTCACTCAAAAGGCCTTGGGCCGCACACCGATTCCGGGGCGCTGGAGCGCTGGTTGCATCCGGCGTATCTGAAGGTCTTCGACAACATCTACAGCAACGACTTCGCAGCCTACGATCCGTGAGATGCGGCGTTTCGTACCGAGGTCGATGAATACGCCTACAAGGACACGGTCAAGTGTTCGGCGTTTCGCACGTTTCAGGGCTGGACTGCGCTGTCGGACATGCAGGCCGATCAAGGCGTGCTGCACACCGTGCCGATCCCCAAGGCGATAGCCTACCTGCTGCTGCGGCCGCTACTTGATGACGTGCCCGAAGACGAGTTGTGTGGTGTGGCGCCGGGCAAGGTGCTGCCGGTGTCGCGGCAATGGCATCCATTGCTGGTGGAGGGGCTGAGTCCGATACCGGATGTGCAGGCCGGTGATTCAGTGTGGTGGCATTGCGATGTAATCCATAGCGTCGCGCCGGTGCAGAACCAGCAGGGCTGGGGCAACGTGATGTACGTCCCGGCGGCGCCGATGTGTGCGAAGAATCTGCGTTATGCGCGGGATGTGTTCAGGGCGTTTGCGCAGGGGGCTTCGCCGGATGATTTTCCGCGTGAGGATTATGAGCGCTCGTGGGTGGAGCGTTTTGCTGTCGAGAGTCTGAACCCGCTGGGGCGTGCGGGGCTTGGGCTAGCGTGAGGGGGATTGCATCTTCGCTCGGCGAACGCCGGGCGAAGATGCTCTGCGCCATCGCGATCAGTAATCCCAGATTGCCGGAATCCAGCGGAACGCTTCGCCATTGACGGACACACGGCCAACCGAAGGGAAGGGCAGGTGCGTGGCGACAAACAGTTCGCCGCTGGCGGCGGCTTCCTGCAGCAGCCGTACGCGCACGCGCACTGCTTCTTCGGGGTCGTGCTCGAAGCCGTTGTGCCAGTCCGGGTGGTCGAAGGCTACCGGGAACAGGGCGTCGCCGGCAAAGGTAAGGCGTTCGGCGCCGGACGTCACGTAGACCACGCAATGGCCCGGGGTGTGGCCGCCGGTGAGCCTGGCGACCACGCCGGGGGCCACTTGGTATTGGTCTTCGAAGATACGCAGCTTGCTCTGGTACTGGTCGATGAACGCGTTGGCGGTGGAGCGCAAGACGTCCGGGACCGGCGCGGGCATGTCGGTATAGGTGAAGTTCGGCGAGGTCCAGAAATCGACTTCGGTGGCGGTGACGTGGATACGCACGTCGTCGCGCAGTCGGGTTTTTACCGCATCAACAAGCAGGCCACCGATATGGTCCATGTGCATGTGGGTGATCACGATATCGGTGACATCCGCGAGGTCGATCCCGGCCGCCGCGAGGCGTTTGGGAAACTGCCCGGCACGCGGGAAGCCGGGGAACTGGCCGCCGAGGCCGGCGTCGACGAGGATGACCTGCTCGCCGCTGCGCACCACCAGCACGTTGAGTGCCCAGTCGAACGCGTCGGGGCCCAGGTACATTTCTTTGAACCACGCAGCGCGGTCGGCGGGATCGGCGTTGGTCGACATGGTCTGGGTCGGCAGCGGCAGCACGCCGTCGCTGATGACCATGACGTCGATGTCACCGAGGCGCAGCGCGTAGCGCGACGGCACCAGTTCTTCGGTCGGGGTTTGCAGGGTTGCGCGGTTGGCGGTGAAGGAATCCAGAGGCAAGGTCATGGTGTTCTCCTTTTTATCAGGCGAGGTAATCCGGGGGGCGATCAGGCCACCGGGATCATCGGGTCGGCAGCGGCGAGGGCGGTGCGCCGGTCAGCGGCTGGCGGGTAGATCCACACGCTGTTGATTTGCGTCTTCAGCTCCTTGGCTTCGGCTCGCACCAGTTTCAGTTGGCGATCCCAACCTTCGGTGTACACCGCGCCCCAGGCACCCAGATCCAGGCAGGTCACGTACTTGGGCTGACGGTAAGTGGTTGGCGCCACGCCGAGCAGATCGGCGACGGCATTGTTGCCGGCATGCCGACCGAGGCTGATGGCGTGCTGGCAGGACATCACCGAGAAGTTGCCGACGTCGTCGGTGGCGGCGCGGGCGACATCGCCGGCCGCGAACACGTGATCGAGGCCTTGTACTTTGAGGTTGCCATCGACGTGCAGACGCCCCTGGCCATCGCGCTCGGCGTCGAGTTGTCCGGTCAGCGGGCTGGCGCGGAAACCCACGGTCCAGATCACCGTGTTGCTTTCGATGTGGCGACCGTCAGCGAGTGTGACGCCATTGGCATCCACGGCGGCGACGGTCGCGTCGACGATCCATTCGATGCCCAGGTCTTTCGACGCCTCGATGATCGACGGACGAATGCCGTCGCCCATGGTCGCGGCGATGTCTTTGCTGCGATCGACGATGATCACCCGAACGTCTTGCTCCGCACCAAGAATGGCGCGCAGACGGCTGGGCATTTCTGTTGCGGTTTCGATACCGGTGAAGCCACCACCGGCGATCACCACGGTGTTGCGCGCAGCGCTGACGGGTTGCTTGGCCAGTGAGTGGAGGTGGCGTTCGAGGCGCGCCGCCGATTCGATCTGGTCGACGTCGAACGCATGTTCTTGCAGACCGGGTACCGGCGGACGGGCCAGTTGGCTGCCGCTGGCCAGCACCAGGCGATCGTAGGTCAGCTCACCGGGGCGGCCGGCCTCATCGCGATAACCGACACGCCGCGCCTGGCTGTCGACGCTTTCGGCAGTGCCTTTGACGAAACGCACGCCCACGGCATCGAGCAGCGCATCCAGTGGCGCGTACATGCTCTGAACATCCGGCTCGTAGAAGCGCGGACGAATGCGCAGTTCGGCTTGCGGGGCGAGCAGTGTGATCTGCACATCGTGGCGGTCATGCATATCCAGCAAGCGCGCGGCGCTCAACGTGCTCCACAGCCCGCCGAACCCCGCCCCGATCACCAATAATTGCTGTTTCATAATGTGCTCCCTGACGCAGATGGATGGATAAACCGAGTCGTGGTTGCGACTCTGGCGTGACGATCACCGGCCGCCGCAAACTGCTTGCCGTACTGCATGGCGCTTAATCGCCCGCTGTCGAAAGCAATGCTAAGGCGGGGGCTCTGCGGGCGCAGTTGTCCATCGGTGTGTGCGGATTACGCATGGGTCGAAGGGGGGTATACGAAGGTATCGGGCGGGTACGCCAAACTGTAGGAGCTGCCGAAGGCTGCGATCTTTTGATGTTGCCCTTTAAAAGCAAGATCAACAGATCGCAGCCTGCGGCAGCTCCTACACGGGAGGTGTTTGGTTCAGGGCGATCTCGATGTGCCTGAGCAGGCTTTCGGGCTGGAAGGGTTTGGCCAGGCAGGCGATGACGCCGGGGGGAAGATTCTTCATTTCATCGGGACGGGCGGTGACAAAAATCACCGGAATGCGCCAGCCTTGTGCGCATAACGTTTCGTGCAACTGGAGGCCATTCATGCCGGGCATCTGGATATCGGAAATCAGGCAGTGCGTCTGCGCCGGACCTTCCGACTCAAGGAAAGCCTGCCCCCCTGGATAGCCGAGCACCTGATAATCACTGGCGCGCAACAGGCTTTCCAGCGCACTGCGAATGGCCTCGTCGTCGTCAACCACGGCAATGACAACTTTATGCTGCATAGGGCTCCCTGGCCGGATGGGCACGCATGGCGACTCCTGTCGTTCTTGCACCATACGCCGTCGGCAGCGGCGCAAAACTATACCTAGGTATAGCGCGGCCAGCCCCTTTGCCAGTCAGTGCTGACGACGTCAGCCTTCACGGCTGAAACGGCTGCGGTAGTCACGCGGTGAAATCGACAGATGACGCTGGAAGCAGGCGCGCAAACGCTCTTCATCACCAAATCCGCTGAGACGCGCGACCTGGTCGATGTTGTGCGCCGAGGTCTCCAGCAAACGCCTGGCTGCTTCGAGGCGAAACAGCTCGATGGCTCTGGAGGGCGTATGACCGGTGCTCTGTTTATAGACCCGGGTGAAATTGCGCAGGCTCATTTTGGCCTGTTCGGCGAGGCGCTCCACCGTCAGCTTCGGATCGCTTGAGTGCTCCATCAGCCACAGGTGCAGCGAATCGAACTGCGGGCTGCCCTGCATCTGCGATTGCAGCAGGGTGCTGTATTGCGCCTGACCACCGGGACGCTTGAGGTACACCACCAATTCGCGGGCGACCTGCAACGCCACTTCACGGCCGCAATCAGCCTCGACCAGCGCCAGGGCCAGATCGATTCCTGCCGTGACCCCGGCCGATGTCCACACCGCGCCCTGTTGAATGAAGATCGCATCGGCATCCACCTCGACCGCCGAAAAGCGCTCGCGTAACGTGTCGCACATGGCCCAATGCGTGGCGGCGCGGCGACCGTCGAGCAAACCGGCCTGAGCCAGCAGGAAGGCGCCGCTGCACACCGAAACCACACGTCGCGCGGCCTGGCTTTCCTGCCGTAGCCACGCGGTGAGTTCGGCGTGATCGTCGAGGGTCTGGCAAATATCGGGCGCGCCGGGCACCACCAGAGTGTCCAGCGCGGCGATGTCGAGCTGGCGCAGCGCCCGGGTGTCCACGGCCAGGCCTTCGATGGTGTTGATCAGGCCGCCTTCAAGGCTCGCGGTGTGCAATTGATAACCGGGCTGGCCGCGCTCGGCCAAGGCTTTGCTCGCCGCCCAGAACACGGTTTGCGCACCACTGAGGTCGAGCAGGCTCATTCGCGGGTAGGCAATAAACACCACGTCGCGCGGCTCGGATTTTGGCCAGGTGAGGGTTTGCAGAGAAACGCTGGACATGAAAATCGGGCCTGTTCAAACGGTGGCAGAGGGGCGGCGGTGTGGCCGATTTTCAGGGGTTTCTGGCCTGTCGGCAATGCGTTCCGACTGCTAGCCTGTGGCGCGACCGTTTGGCTGGCCTCTGGCTGCGTTCGCCATCATGGACTAGATTTACCCACCTGCACATCGCACGCGTTGCGATCTCGCCGAGGACTCACGATGACCCTGTGGTCGCATTCCAGCCCCAGCACAACCCCGCCCGTGTTGGGGGAACCGGTGGTTTATGTGGTCGACGACGACGCGTCCATGCGTCAGGCCCTCGACGGTTTGTTGCGCTCGATCGGGCTGCAGGTGCAGACGTTCGAAACCTCCCGGGACTTCCTCACTTCGGCCAGACGTGACGCGCCCGGTTGTCTGGTGCTGGATGTGCGTTTGCGCGGTGAAAGCGGGCTGATCGTTCAGGAGCAGATGGAAAAAAACGGTCTGCGCATTCCCGTGGTATTTATGACCGGCCACGGCGACATCGCGATGACGGTCAAGGCGATGAAAGCCGGGGCGGTGGATTTTCTGGCCAAGCCTTTTCGTGATCAGGACATGCTTGACGCCGTAGCCAGCGCGCTGGCCCGTGACAGCGCTCGACTGATTGCCGAACAATCCGGTGCGGCCCTGCGCCTGGCCTACGAGACATTGACCGAGCGTGAGCGCGAGGTGCTGGGTTTCGTGATCAGCGGGCTGATGAACAAGCAGATTGCCGCGCAACTCAACCTCAGCGAAGTGACGGTTAAAGTCCATCGCGGCCAGGTCATGAGGAAACTCGCTGCACGTTCGGTGGCCGATCTGGTGCGTATCGCCGAGGCGTTGGGCATCGAGCCGGCGCGGCGGACAAGGTGAGCTGAACCTCATCGCGTGGCACAAACTCCTTTCACGGTGTCGACTCGGATGGCCAGCAAACAGCAGATTTTGTGGAACGACGGCGAGCGGGTGTTTTCCCGCGAGCGCGCTAAGGGCGAGGGCAGTCCCCGTGTGCTGGTGGTGCGCCCGACCCTTGATCAGCCGTTACCTGCAACCCTTGACCGACTGGTACACGAATACAGCCTCAAGGACTATCTCGGCGATCAATGGGCGTTGCCGCCGCAAACCCTGGAGCGTGCCGGCGGGACAACGTGCCTGCTGTTCGACGACCCCGGCGGCGAGCCACTGTCAGGCTTGCTGGTCGCACCGCTGGACACGGAAACCTGCCTGTTGCACGCGATCAACATCGCCGTCGCGCTCGGCCATGTGCATCAGTGCGGGCTGGTGCACAAGGATCTCAAGCCGCAGCATATTCTGGTCAATTGCCACGACGGTCAGGCCCGTTTGACTGGCTTCGGCCTGGCCTCGCGTCTGCCGCGCGAACGTCAGGCGCCTGCGCCGCCGGAAACCATCGCTGGCACACTGGCCTACATGGCGCCCGAACAGACTGGGCGAATGAATCGCTCGATCGACTCACGCAGCGATTTGTATGCCTTCGGCGTGACCTTGTATCAGATGCTCACCGGCTCGTTGCCGTTCAGCGCCAATGACCCGATGGAGTGGGTGCATTGCCACATTGCACGGCTGCCGATGCCTGCGTGTGAACGAGTAGCCACGGTACCGGTGATGCTCTCGCGTGTGGTCATGAAGCTGCTCGCCAAGACGGCCGAAGCACGCTATCAAACGGCCGCCGGTGTCGAGCATGATCTGCGCCGTTGTCTGGACGAGTGGCGGCGGACCCGGCGGATCCAGGTGTTCACGCTGAACGAGCAGGGCGCGATCGACCGCTTGCTGATCCCGGAGAAGCTCTACGGGCGTGAGCGCGAAGTGCAAACGCTGATCGACGCCTTCGCTCAGGTGGTAAAGACCTCGTCGCCGAGGCTGGTGCTGGTGTCGGGTTATTCGGGCATCGGCAAGTCCTCGGTGGTCAGTGAACTGCACAAGGTATTGGTGCCGTCGCGGGGGTTGTTCGCTGCCGGCAAGTTCGATCAGTACCAGCGCGACATCCCCTATGCGACGCTGGTTCAGGCTTTTCAGGGACTGGTGCGCACGCTGCTGGGCAAGCGCCGTGAGGTGCTGGCTGACTGGCGCGCGGCGTTGTTACAGGCACTGTCACCGAACGCGCGGTTGATGACCGAGCTGATCCCGGAACTCAAACTGATCATTGGCGAACCGCCACCGGTGCCGGAACTTGAGCCACAACAAGCGCAGCAGCGTTTCATGGCGGTGTTGCAACGTTTCATCGGCGTGTTCGCCCGGCCCGAGCACCCGCTGGCGCTATTCCTCGATGACCTGCAATGGCTGGACGCGGCGACACTCGATCTGTTGGAAGACCTGCTGACCCGCTCGGAGCTTGGGCACTTGTTGCTGGTGGGGGCTTACAGGGATAACGAAGTCGATGCCGATCATCCGCTCAATGGCAAGCTTCAGGCCATGCGCACTGCCGGCGTGCACATCGATGAGATCCGCCTGGCGTCGCTCGCCGGTGTGCATATCGAGCAACTGATTGCCGAGTCGCTGCGTTGTCCTCCCGCAAGCATCGTTGCATTGGCGCGGCTGGTGCTGGACAAGACCTACGGCAATCCCTTTTTCGTCATCCAGTTTCTGCACGCCCTGTTCGAGGAGCAGTTGCTGGTGTACGACCATCAGTTCAGCCGCTGGCGCTGGGATCTGGCACTGATCAACGCCAAGGGTTACACCGATAACGTAGTCGATCTGATGCTCGGCAAACTGGCGCGCCTGCCGCTGGACACCCGCCAGGCGCTGCAACAACTGGCTTGCCTGGGCAACGTGGCGCGGATCGACACGCTGGCGACCGTGCTCGATCTGTCGACGGTGCGCGTACGCGCGGTGCTGTGGCCGGCGGTGCGTCAGGAACTGATCGAGTTGCACGAAGGCACCTGTGCATTCGCCCATGACCGCATTCACGAGGCCGCGTACTCGCTGATCGCTGACGTCGAGCGCGCGCAACGCCATCTGCGCATCGGCCGGTTGCTCGCTTTGCAAACGCAGCGCGAAGGGCGCGAAGAGGCCATCTTCGAAATCGTCGGTCAACTCAATCGCGGCGCCAGCCTGATCAGTGCCCGTGCCGAACGCGAACAACTGGCCGAATTCAATTTGCTCGCCGGCCAGCGCGCCAAGGCGTCGACCGCTTACACGTCCGCGCTGACTTACCTGGGCGCAGGGGCGGCGATGCTCGGCGAGCAGGACGCTGACAGTCGCCATGAACTGGGTTTTGCATTGGCACTGAACCGCGCCGAGTGCGAGTTCCTCACCGGGCAACTGGCGCTGGCCGAGGCGCGTCTGGCCGCGCTGGCCGAGCGCGCCATAACTACCGTGGAACGGGCAGCGGTCACCTGTTTGCAGATGGATGTGTACTTGCTGCTCGATCGCAGTGATCGCGCCGTGAACGTGTGCCTGGCGTATTTGCGTCAGGTCGGCATTGACTGGACGGCGCATCCGGACGATCAGCAAGTGCGTTTCGAGTACGAACAGATCTGGACGCAACTGGATGAGCGCAGCATCGAGCAATTGATCGACCTGCCACTGATGGAAGATCCGGCCTCGCTGGTCACGCTGGATGCGTTGAGCAAACTCTTCGCACCGGCGTTGCAGTCGGATGCCAACCTCGCGTGCCTGACGATTTGCAAAGCCGTCAGTCTGAGCCTGCAACACGGCAACTGCGATGCTTCCTGCATGCTCTACGCCAACGTCATGCGAATCGCCGGCCCACGCTTCGGCGACTATGCCGCCGGTTACCGCTTTGGCCGTTTGGGCTGCGATCTGGTCGATCGCCGCGGACTGACGCGATACGAAGCGCGTACCTACCTGTGCTTCTCGATTTTTGTGGTGCGCTGGATGCGACCGGTGCGTGAGTGTCGCGAATTGCTGCGGCGTGCACTCAGTGCCGGTAACCGCATCGGCGATTTGCCTTATGCGGCCTATGCCGGCAATAGCCTGATTTCCGATCTGTTGTTTATTGGCGAGCCGCTGGCGCAAGTGCAGGTTCAGGCCGAGACGGGACTGGCCTATGCGCAGAAGATTCGCTTCGGTCTGGTGGTGAGTTTCATCAGTTGCCAACGCGCGCTGATTCGCATGCTGCGCGGGCAGACGCCGCAGTTTGGCTGTTTCAACGATGAGCACTTTGACGAGGCAAGTTTTGAGACGAACCTTGCCGCCCCGGATCTGGCACTGGCTCGCGGCAAATATTGGGTGCGCAAACTGCAGGCGCGCTATCTGGCCGGGGATTATCCGGCGGCGGCCGTCTGCGCAGCGCAGGCACAGGCGCTGTTGTGGGTGATCTCCTCGTTTTTTGAAGAGGCCGAATATCACTTTTACGCCGCGTTGACTCTGGCCGCTGCCGCCGAATCAAACCCTGATCAACGGCAACGCCTGAAGGAACACCTCGATCAACTGCAAGTCTGGGCGCAACAGTCTGCGCAGACTTTCGCCAGTCAGACGGCGCTGGTCGCTGCTGAAATCGCTCGGGTTGCAGGGCAGTTGATCGAAGCGCAGTCATTGTACGAGCAGGCGATTCAACTGGCCCGGGACAGCGGTTTTGTGCATGTCGAAGCCTTGGCGAACGAACTCGCCGCGCGCTTTTACAGTGCCCGTGGTCTGGACAAGATCGCCCGTCTGTACCTGCAAGACGCGCGCTACGGTTATCGGCGTTGGGGCGCCGAGGGCAAGGTGCGCCAACTGGAGCGATGCCACCGCTATTTGCGCAATGAAGAGGCGTCGCCCAACCCGACGGCGACCATCATCACCCCGGTCGAGCATCTGGATCTGGCCACGGTGCTCAAGGTGTCCCAAGCCGTTTCAGGCGAGATTGTCCTGGATCGACTGATCGAAATGGTCATGCGCACCGCCATCGAGCAGGCCGGCGCCGAGCACGGCCTGCTGATTTTGACTGACGGTGAGACGCCCTATATCGCTGCACGCACCAGCGTCGGCGACGACAGCACGCAATTGTGCAATGAGCCGGTGAGCACCACAGCGTTGGCCGAGTCGGTGCTCTATCAGACCCTGCGCACCGGCGAAAGTCTGTGCCTGGACGACGCCGTCGCCGATCCGGCCTTCGCCGCTGACCTGTACATTCATCAGCGCGGCGCGCGTTCGATCCTGTGCCTGCCATTGATGAATCAGGGGCGGATTGCCGGGGCGCTGTACCTGGAAAACAACCTGTCTGCCGGTGTATTCAGCCCGGCGCGTTTTGCCGTGCTGCGACTGGTGGCTTCACAGGCGGCGATCTCGCTGGACAACGCGCGGCTGTATCGCGACGTCGCCGAGCGTGAGGCGAAGATTCGGCGGCTGGTCGACGCCAACATCATCGGCATCATCGTCTGGAATATTGAAGGGGAGATTATTGAAGCCAACGACGCGTTTCTGCGCATGGTCGGTTACGAACGCGAAGATTTGCTCTCGCGCAAGGTGCATTGGCGAGACATGACCCCGCCGCCGTTGCGCGAGGAAAGTGAAGTTGCGCTGGCGACCGCGATCCGCACCGGGCGCGCCCAGCCGTTCGAAAAGGAATACATCCGCAAGGATGGCAGCCGCCTGCCGGTGATCGTCGGTCTGGCCGCGTTCGAAGCCAGTCAGCAGCAGGGCGTGGCGTTCGTCCTCGACCTGAGCGAACGTAAACAGGCTGAAGAACAAGTGCGCGAGAGCGAACGCCGATATCGCCAGGTCCAGGCGGAACTGTCCCACGCCAATCGCGTGGCGACCATGGGCCAGTTGGCGGCGTCCATCGCCCACGAAGTCAACCAGCCGATCGCCGCCACCGTGACCAATGCCAACGCCGCGTTACGCTGGCTCGGCGCGCAACCGGCGAACATCGACGAGGTTGAGCAGGGCCTCAGGCGCATCATCACCGATGGCAACCGCGCGGCCGAGGTGCTCGGACGCATTCGCGCACTGATCCGCAAGACGCCACCGCAACGCCAGGTGCTGAACCTCAACGCGGTGGTGGGCGAAATGGTCGGGTTCACGCGCGGAGAGGCGGCGCGGTGCGGGGCTGTGGTCAGTACGCAATTGGCCAGCGATTTGCCTGCGGTATTGGCCGATCGGGTCGAATTGCAGCAGGTGCTGCTCAATCTGATCATCAATGCCCTGGAAGCAATGGAGGTGATGGAGGCGGGCGAGCGCAGACTGCTGATCACCAGCGAATCCGTTGCAGATGACGTTCGGATCATGGTCAGCGACTCCGGGCCGGGATTCGCCTGCGAGCGTGCCGAGGAAGTGTTCACCGCGTTCTACACCACCAAATCGACCGGGCTGGGCATGGGCCTGTCGATTTGCCGCACCCTCATCGAGGCTCATGGCGGACGTTTGTGGGCAGAGGCCAATATGCCGTTGGGTGCGCGAGTGTTATTTACGCTGGCGGCGTGCAACAGCGTTGCAACTCTCCAGCAGTCATAGCCGGGGAGGCAGGTGACGGTCGTCTCGGGATCTTTGTTGACTGGGCTTACGCCATCGCGAGCAGGCTCACTCCTACAGAGGGGTTTGCAGTGCTCGCGAATGTTGTGCCGGGCACCCAACCTGTAGGAGTGAGCCTGCTCGCGAAAAGGGCACCCACGGTGTCTGGACTTATTCATCACCATTCTGGACACAGTGTTTGTCCAACCGACCGATTTTTGCCGTGCGCTTGAACCCCTAACATCGTCTCCACTCCGTGAACAAACACGGTTCCCCACGAGACGGTGAACATCATGAAATTTGTAAAAATCGCTGTACTTCTGGCCCTTGGCGGTGTCGGCGCGCAAGCCTTTGCGGCGGACGAAACCGCGCAGGTCGAGGCCTATAACGCCGCCGCTCAAGCAGACATCGCCCACGTCGTGTCGATCTCCGAAGCGGCCAATCAATGCGGCGCGGTGCCGGTGCAGATGACTTATGACGACTCGACCGGTGCGCGGCATGTCGTGCAATACCAGGTGATGGGCAGCGGTTGTTCCAACGGTTGATGTCGGTGCAGGCGCTGGAGGGTCGACACTCCAGGTCTGCGGCACTAAGCGTTGGCGAGTTCTTTGGCCCCGGCCATGTCTTCATCGGATGCCAGCTGTTGCGGGATGGCGGTTTTCAGGAACTCCACCCAGGTCTTGATTTTGGCGTCGACGAATTTGCGCGACGGGTAGATCGCGAACAGGTTGTATTCCTCCAGGCGGTACAGCGGCAGTACCCGCACCAGTGTGCCTCCGACCAATCCTTCGACGGCTGATGCCAGCGGCTGAATGCCGATGCCCATGCCATTTCTGATCGCCGTGGCCATGCCGTCGGCGGTGTTGATGTGAAAAGGGGAGTCGGGGATATTCTGCGTTTCCATGCCTTGTGGCCCTTCGAACACCCAGTTTTCTGCGGGCATCACCGTGTTGACGATGCGCAGGCAGTCGTGCGCGGCGAGTTCGGCGGGTGTGGCGGGGTGGCCGCGTTTGGCCAGGTACGCCGGCGAGGCGCAGAGGATGCTGTAGGTGGTGCCGAGGCGTTGCGCGACGAAGCCGGAATCCGGCAGGTCGCGGGCGAGGACGATCGACATGTCGTAGCTTTCTTCGAGCAGGTCGGGCAGGCGATTGCTCAGTGTCAGGTCGAACATCACCGTCGGGTGAATCTCGCGGTAGCGGGCGATCGCGTTGATCACGTAGTGGTTGCCAATGGCGGCCATGGCGTGGATCTTCAGGCGCCCGACCGGCAAAGTCTGCGCGGTGCCGGCTTCTTCATCGGCTTCGCGCAGGTCATCGAGGATTTTTTCGGCGCGCTGCAAATAGCGCACGCCGGCTTCGGTCAGGGCGAGGCGGCGGGTGGTGCGGTTGATCAGGCGCGTGTGCAGCCGGGTTTCGAGGCTGGAGACGGCTTTGGAGACGTTGGTCGTGGTGGTGTCGAGCACGTCGGCCGCAGCGGTGAAGCTGCCGCTCTGGGCGACGGCAACGAAGCAGCGCAGGGTCTGAATAACGTCCATCGTTGTGCTTGGCTCTGTGGCTGGGATGGCCATTCTAGGGTTTGCTGTGGGAGGTGGTGCAAATGTTTGCGAACGAGGGGCGCGCGCATGGCGGGTGAAGGGCTTGAAGACATTCTGGCGCCGGGGCTTGCGGTGGTGTTTTGCGGGATCAATCCGGGATTGCTCGCGGCGGCGCAGGGGCATCATTTTGCCGGGCGCGGCAATCGCTTCTGGCGCACCTTGCATCTGGCCGGGTTCACGCCGCATGAGGTGCGAGCGGAGGACGATCGAAGCATCCTGCACTTTGGCTGCGGCTTGACGGCGGTGGTCGAGCGGCCCACGGCGCGGGCGGATCAGTTGGCGGCGCAAGAGTTCGCCGCTGCGGCCCTGGGCTTTGAGCAGAAGATCAGCCGCCATGCGCCGCGCTTTGTGGCGTTTCTCGGCAAGGCTGCCTATGCGGCGTTGTCGGGGCAGAAGGTGGTGGCGTGGGGGCCGCAGGCGAAGACCTTCGGCGGCGCGCACGTGTGGGTGTTGCCGAACCCGAGTGGGAGGAACCTCGCGTTCAATCTTCAGCAGTTGGTCGAGGCTTATCGTCAATTGCAGGTAGCGTCGTCGGCGCCGAAAATTTAAACATCACCACTGCGCAAAAAGTTGCGCAGTGGTTTCGCGGATTTCACCCGTGACCCCCCTTCAAACCTCTCTGGATCACGGTTTTCAGCCAAGTGCGCAAGAAGTTGCACAGTACTGCGCAACTTCTTGCGCACTTTTTTCTGTTTATCGAAATTTTAAACTCCTAAACGCAAAGGCATGGCCGCCAACCCGTTGATCCGTAATAGCTAGCTGATGGCTGGCACGGAATTTGATCTCTGAGCAGGCACCCGGACAGGCAATGGTGCCTGTCGGTTGTGTATTTTCGAGCAAGGAGAGCATCCCCATGGCAACACCAGCGTACATGTCCGTCACTGGCGAAAAACAAGGTCTGATCACTGCCGGCGCTTTCACCGCCGATTCCGTGGGCAACACCTTCCAGGAAGGTCACGAAGACCAGGTCATGGTTCAGGCCTTCACCCACGACGTGATCATCCCGCGTGATCCGCAATCCGGTCAGCCAACCGGTCAGCGCGTGCACAAGCCAGTGGTCATCACCAAGGTCTACGACAAGGCTTCGCCTCTGCTGCAAGCGGCGCTGACTTCCGGCGAGCGCATGAGCGAAATCGTTATCCAGTGGTACCGCACTTCGGCTCAAGGTACTCAAGAGCACTACTACACCACCAAACTGGAAGACGCGATCATCGTCGCCATCAACAACAAGATGCACAACTGCCAGGACCCGTCGAACGCCCACTTCACCCACCTGGAAGAAGTGCAGTTCACCTACCGCAAAATCACCTGGACCCACGAAGTCTCCGGTACTTCGGGTTCCGATGACTGGCGTGCTCCAGTCGTTTAATCGCGACTGATGGTTGTACTGCCCCGGCCAGTGCGGCTGGCCGGGGCGGCTTTGATCTACAGAATTTTTTGCGTGCGCCACGCTTCATGGAATGGCGCCCGTCGCAGCATTGCGCGAGGAACAAGGGATGTTCTCACCGGCCAATCAGCCTCATTTCAATCTGACCATCGATGGCGCGGACAGCGATTTCCAGGTGCTGTCGTTCACCGGGAAAGAGGCCCTCAACACGCCCTTCGAATTCGAGCTGGAACTGGTCAGTGAGAAGGCTTCGATCAACCTCGAAAGCCTCCTGCACAAACTCGCGTTCCTGCAGCTGTCGCCCAGCGGCACGGGGATTCACGGGCTGATCTACAGCATCGCCCAGGGCGAAGCCGGCAAGCGCCTGACCCGCTATAAAATCTCCCTGCGCCCGCAGCTGTCGTACCTCGCGCATCGGGTCAACCAGCGCATTTTCCAGCAGATGACCGTGCAGCAGATCATCAGCAAGGTGCTGGAAGAACACGGCATTCTCGCCAGTGACTATCACTTCCAACTGAGCGCGATTTACCCGGAGCGCATCTACTGCGTGCAGTACGACGAAAGCGATCTGCATTTCGTCCAGCGCCTGTGTGAGGAGGAGGGGATTCACTACCATTTCCAGCACACCGCCAGCGGCCACAAACTGATGTTCGGCGATGACCAGACGGTGTTCCCGAAACTGGCGCCGGTGGCCTATCAGCAGGACTCCGGACTGGTCGCCGATCAACCGGTGGTCAAGCGTTTCGGTTTGCGCCTGGCGACCCGCACCAGCCGCACCACACGCCGTGATTACGACTTCGTCAAACCGAAGATCGAGCTCGAAAGCGATGCCAAGAGCAGCGCTCAGCCGGATCTGGAAGATTACGATTACCCGGGGCGTTTCGTTGACCGCGAGCGCGGCAAGCACCTGGCCAATCGCGCGCTGGAGCGCCATCGCAGCGACTATCGACTGGCCGAAGGCAACAGCGATCAGCCGATTCTGGTCAGCGGGCATTTTCTCGCCCTCACCGAACACGCCAACCCGACGTGGAACGATCTGTGGCTGCTCATCGAGATCTTCCACGAAGGCAAGCAGCCGCAAGTGCTCGAAGAGTCGGTGACCAGCGACACCACCGACAACAAGGACGATTTCCACCAGGGCTACCGCAACCGCTTCAATGCGATCCCGTGGGATGTGCCGTACCGGCCGCCACTCGATCACCCGAAACCGAAAGTCCTCGGCACTCAGAGCGCCGTGGTCTGCGGCCCCGAGGGCGAAGAAATTTACTGCGACCAGTACGGCCGGGTGAAGGTGCAGTTCTTCTGGGATCGCGAAGGCGAGCACGACGACAAGACCAGTTGCTGGATGCGTGTGGCCTCGAACTGGGCCGCGGAAACCTTTGGCGCGATCAACATTCCGCGGGTCGGCATGGAGGTGTTGATCACCTTCCTCGAAGGCGATCCCGACCAGCCGCTGATCACCGGTTGCCTGTACCACGGCGCGAACCTGCCGCCGTACAAACTCCCGGACTTCAAGACCCTGGCCACGGTCAAGAGCAAGGAATACAAGGGCAGCCGCGCCAACGAACTGCGCATCGACGACACCACCAGCGAGATCAGCATCGCGCTGCGCAGTGATCACGGCGCGAGTGCGATCAACCTCGGCTACCTGACCCACCCACGCCCGAGCGGCGGGCAGCCGCGTGGCGAAGGTTTCGAGCTGCGTACCGACCGCCATGGCGCGGTGCGTGCTGGCGCCGGTCTGTTGATCACCACCGAGCCGCGCCCTAACGAATCGAAGCACCACAAGGATTTGCCGGAAACCGCCGAGCGCCTCGCCACCGCGAGCGATCAGCAGGACGGTTTCGCCACTCAGGCCAAAGAGCTTCAAGCCCAGGAGGCCGGCGATCAGGACGATGTGGCCAAGGCCTTGCACGCGCAGCATCAAGGCGTGCTCGGCAGTGGCCCGGCGAACATGACCGCCAATGAATTTCCGGAATTCACCGAGCCGCATCTGGTGCTCGCCAGCCCGGCGGGTATCGCCCTGACCACGCCGCGCTCCAGCCACATCGCCACCGGCGAACATCTGGCGCTGAGCAGCACCGGGCACACCAGTTTTTCCATCGGCAAACGCCTGCTGGCCAGTGCCAGCCGTGGCATGCGCCTGTTCGTGCAGAGCATGGGTTGGCGTCTGGTGGCGGCCTCCGGCGACATCGACGTCAAGGCTCTCAAGGACAGCATCAACCTGCTGGCCAAACTCAACATCACCGCCAATGCCGACCGCATCACCATCACCGCCAAGACCGAACTCGTGATCCAGGGCGGAGGCAGCGCGACCACCTACAACGCCGGCGGCATCACCCACGCCACCACCGGCCCGTACACCGCGCACGCGGCGAACTTCGCCTACACCGGGGCGAAAAGTCTGGCCGGGGTGTTCCCGGAACCGCCGAAACCGGGCAAGGGCAATCTGGAACTGTTCAACCAGTACGCCGGGCGTCAGGGCATCAAGGAAGGCGACTACGAAGTCATCGACGCCCTCGGCAAAAGCATCAAGGGCAAGCTCGACGCCAAGGGTTTCGCCAGTGTCGCCGGTGCCGCCCCAGGCCCCGCGCGTGTGGTGTTCGGCAAGGATCCGGCGGACACCTGGAGTGAGGGCAGCTACATCGGCAAAGCGGAATGGCCGCTGAAACCGCCAGCCGCAGAAGAGGTACCGAGCCAAGTGCAGGCGATGGTTGCGCAGGTTCTGCCGAGCAAGAACTGGGACATGCTGGAGAAGGGCAAGGAACTGGCGCAGACCGGCATGGGCGCCATGCAGACCGCACAGGGCGCAATGCAGACGGCGCAGCAGGTGAAAGGGGCGGTGCAGGGCGGGGCGGCCGGGTTGCCGAAACTGGCGAGTGCGGCGCTGCCGAGTGCATCGAGCATCCTCGGCGCAGCGAGCAAGGCAGGGAAACTGCCAAGCCTCCCGGCCCCGTCCTTGCCCAAACCATCGCTCAAGACGCCTGGCCTGCTGAATGGTGAGGTGCTCTCATGACCGAGGCAGCCGTTGCCAAGAAGCGCGAGCCGCAGGTCGCTATCGTTCCGCTCAACACGCTGGACGTGCAGGACGTAGGTCGTGGTGCTGCCCGGTTTGATGCCTGGCTGCGATCCATCAGCGGTGGTGTCGTCACGCTCGATCGAATCAAAGGAGTTGCCGGGTCGCTGCCGGTTGTCGGCAACATCATGGCGCTGGTCGATGCGCTGGGCGATATCGTCACGCTTGCCAGAAGCAAGCAGCGGGAATTGCTTGATTGGGTCAGCCTGGGGATCAACCTGATCGGTGTTTTACCTGCGCCTCCGACCATGGCGGCTGCTCGTATGAGTTTGCGTCCGACCTTGTTTCTGGTACGTCAGGAATTGCGTAACAGCGTCAAGATGCTGTTGGGCGATTCGATGGTCGAAGTGCTGGTCGGGCATTTGAACGCAACCATCGTCGGCACGATCGATGACTTCGTGAAACAGGCTCAAGGCAAACTCTCGGGCATTCTCGCCGATGCAGGGAAACTCGGCGAAAGCGCAGTCACCGAAATTGCCAAGGGTCTTGAGGCCGTTGTAAATGGCAAGCTTGATTCAAAAGGCGATGCGCGCGCGGCTGGACAAAAAATCACGGCGGCGGGCAATCAACTGCTCAGCGATCCCAAAGCGGCAATCAGTAATATCTTCGGGGCTGCATTCAGTGCCTACAAAGCCGTAGGTAAGGGGGTTGCCAACAGCGCGGCGAAAAATCTTCTGCCGGATCAGGCCAAAAAACTGGTGATGACGCACACCGGTTCATTGAGAGCGATGGGGCCTGAGATCAAAACCCAATTGAGCAAGTTGGGTGATCCGGGAACGCGTCACACGATTGGTTGGTTGTTGCAAATGCTCAGCGGTGCTGTGGTGACGTGGCGCAAGCGTCGTGGGCATGGACAGAGTGCCAGCGTTAAACCCAACGCCACCAGTAAGGCTCAGAACAAGGCAGGTGAAGGGCGACTCGAGGCCAGCAGCCATCAGGC
The DNA here is from genome assembly GCF_044753325.1 of Pseudomonas sp. NPDC088414. Classification (NCBI taxonomy): domain Bacteria; kingdom Pseudomonadati; phylum Pseudomonadota; class Gammaproteobacteria; order Pseudomonadales; family Pseudomonadaceae; genus Pseudomonas; species Pseudomonas sp. NPDC088414. The sequence goes on from NZ_JBIVMY010000004.1 coordinate 45,904, forward strand.
TCCTGCGAACGCCAACGCCAATGGCAAAAAAAATGGTGCTTGTGCGGGTACTTGCAACAGCATCAGCTTTGCGTTGGGATCCGAGTCACTGAGCCATACCGATTTCAGCCTGCCAGGTCCATTTCCGGTCGAGTGGGTGCGCACCTACAGTTCCCGGTTTGATGCTTTTGACAATGGCGAATTAGGGGCACGGTGGGTAACTGAGTTTACGACCCGATTCGACTGCAAGGACGATGGACTGGTTTTTTTTGGAGCCGATGGTCGTAGCATCGATTTCCCCCTGCCCAAGCCAGGCCTCTTTCACTATGACCCCGTTGAAAATCTCACGCTGGTTCGTTCCGCTGAGGATCAACTGCTCGTTTGCTTCGGTTTCGAGCGCAAGGAAACCTATGTCCGTCGTGGTCGTTCCTTTTGGCTGACGGATGTGAAGATGCGCAGTGGTTCCGGGCTGATGCTGCATTACGAGCATCGTCATGGGGATGCCCTCGTATTATCCGATCTGATCACCTATCAAGGTGACGTCACGCAAGTCCACTTGCACGTCGGAACGCTGATAGATGATCAAGGGCGCTTGACCGGTCTCTGGGAGATTCGTGACGGCGCGCCTGTGCGGCAATTATGTCATTACCAATATGACCTCCATGGCAACTTGATCCAGGCGCAGGATGAAAACGGTGCGGCCTGGAGTTATCAGTATCAGCATCACCTCCTGACTCGGTATACCGATCGCACCGGCCGCGGTTTGAATCTGCAGTGGGATGGTCACACATCGCACGCCAGGGCTGTGCGCGAGTGGGCGGATGACGGCAGTTTCGATACTCGCCTTGAATGGGACGAAAACATCCGTCTGACTTACGTCACTGATGCCCATGGCAACGAGACTTGGCATTACTACGACATCAAGGGCTATACCTACCGGATTCGCTATGCCGATGAACGTTCAGAGTGGTTCTTTCGCGATGATGCGAAGAATGTGATTCGTCACGTTCATACAGATGGCACCACCGATCGCTACAGCTATGACGAGCGCGGTAATTTGCTCGAGCACATCAGTCCCGACGGCAGTGTCGCTCACTACGCCTACGATGATCTCAACCAACTGATCAAGGTAAGTGATGCAGAAGGCGGTCAGTGGCAACGAGCTTACGATGACGCCGGCAATCTGCTGGAGTCGGTCGATCCGCTTGGCAACAAGACGGAGTACGCCTATGACAAAGCAGGTCAGTTGATCGCTATCAAGGATGCAATAGGCAACGAGAAAACGCTTGAGTACAACGTTGCCGGTCAGCTTCTCAAATATACCGATTGCTCCGGCAAGACCAGCGAATGGGAATACAACGATCGCGGTCAGATGATCTGCTTTACCGATGCGGCGGGGCAAAGCACCGAGTATCAGTACAAGGCCGGGCATGTCGCCTTGATAACGCATCCGGATAAAACCGAGGAGCGATTCGAGCGTGATGCCGAAGGGCGTCTGCTCGCTCATGTTGACGGTCTGGATCGCTGTACGACGTGGAGCTATAACGCGGCCGGTCTGGTTGCCGAGCGAGTAGACGCCTGCGAGCAAACGCTTCGTTACCGTTGGGACCGGTTAGGCCGTTTGATAGCGCTCGAAAACGAAAACGAGCAGCGCACCCGGTTTCACTATGATCCTGTCGGAAGATTGCTTGAGGAAAAAGGCTTCGACGGCCTTGCCACACGCTATCAATACGACGCCGAGAGCGGGCGGTTGGCGAGCGCCATCAGCGGTGAGCGCATCATTTCGATGGTGTTTGACCCAATGGGGCGGCTCGTTGAACGCCATGCGAGCCTGGGCAATGCGACTCAAAGCGAATCCTTTGCGTATGACGGTAATGGCAACATGGTTTTGGCCACGAACGACCAGAGCCGGTTGCTGTGGTTTTATGATTCGGCCGGTAATCTGATCAGAGAGCACCAGCATTATCAGGATCTGGATGCACCGCTCGTTGCCATCTGGAGGCATGAGTACGATGCCCTCAATCAGTGTGTCGCCACGACTCGTCCGGATGGCCATCGGGTGAGTTGGTTGACGTACGGCAGTGGGCATTTGCTCGCGTTAAAACTGGATGATCACGAACTGGTCGGCTATGAGCGAGATGATTTACATCGCGAAGTCGCCCGTTATCAAGGGAATCGCCTGCGCCAGACGCAAAAGTGGGATCCGGCAGGGCGGCTACAGGAGCAACTGCTCGGTCGAAGCGACGACAATTCGACGTTGCTCAAACGCCAGTACCAATATGATGCGGTCGGCCAGTTGACCGAGCTGAACGATACGCGTCGCGGACCGCTTACCTACCGTTATGATCCGGTCGGGCGACTGATCAGCGCAGCAAGTCGCCTCGGCGTTGAAAACTTCGCGTTCGATCCTGCCAGCAACCTGCTCGACGAGAAGGTGACAGAAGTGCGCCGGCCTCTTGATCAGGCCCCGACACGTAGTCGGTTGGTAGACAATCTTTTACGTGAATACGTCGGTACTCATTACGAGTACGACGATCGTGGCAACCAGACATTGCGTTGGCACAATGGTCAACGCAGTCGATTGCAATGGGACCTGTTCGATAGGTTGGTGCATTTTGAGGATGATCGTCTTTCGGTCAGATACGCCTACGATGCCTTGGGTCGCCGGTTGTATAAGCACTCGACAGCCCATTATGTGAACCGTCCTGAAGCGGGTTCGCATTGGAATAAAAATGAGCAGGGGCGCATTCAGCGCTTGCTTGGCTGTGGCTTGACCTTGTACGGGTGGGACGGGGACAACCTTTCCTGGGAAAGCAGTCCAGCCCCTATTGATGGGGGGACAGGTCGCACCGTCCATTACGTTTATGAACCCGGCACATTCGTACCGGTGGCTCAAGCCCTCACACACGCCTCGATTGATCTGTTGAGTCAGCCTGAATATGTCGGCGGCGACAATCTTGAAGATGATCCGCTGTGGAGTCACGCTCCTGAAGCACAACCGTTCGATGCCCTGGCCTGGTATCAGTGTGACCATTTAGGCACACCATTGGAACTTACCGATCAAGACGGTGAGATCGCCTGGAGCGCTCAATACAAAGCGTGGGGGCAGGTGAAAGAACAGACATCAGCCTCGGCAGTGCGGCGCGGGCTGACTAATCCAATTCGTTTCCAGGGTCAGTACCACGATCACGAAACAGACTTGCACTACAACCGCTACAGGTACTACGACCCCCACGTAGGTCGCTTCATCTCGAAAGACCCGATAGGTCTGATGGGTGGTATCAACCTTCATCAATACGCGCCTAACCCGACGCAGTGGGTGGATCCTTTAGGTCTGGTCAGAAAACCGCCATCCAAGCGCGCGCTGAAGGACGGTGCTGGAGCCTCCGCTAAAGACATCGCTGCGAGCAAGGTCGGCGGCGGTAGTCGGAAAGGACAAGCGGCATGTCGCAAAAAACTTATTGCCAAAAGCAAACCGGTGGGTGTGTACAAGTGCTGGCGGTGCGGGCATACCTCTAGCAATCCTGATGACATGCACTTGGGGCATAAAAATGTGGCGACCTCGAATGGCGGCAACCTGGCCGATGTCAACGTAGATCTTGAGGGCGCATCGTGTAACCTGAGTGCTGGAAACAGCGGTTACGTGAAAGAAGGGATGTCGTGTGTCGAACGTGGAAGTTGTGGAGCGCCGTATGGACGATAAAGAATTGCCGGTTCTGATTGAGGTGTTTGTATCAGATGACGATGGCCCTGTATTCGAGGAGCTCCCTGCAATCGCGATGGGGCAGGATACTTATCAGCTGCTGTCCTCACCTGGTCTTGCGTTGAATTTGGCTCGAGGTGACATCATCTCGATAAAAAACAAAAACACTCACGCTGAAGTCCTGAAGCGCGGAGGAAATTTTTGTATTCATATCTACGCCGACTACATCCCCGAGGACGTCATTGCACAACTGGAAACTGATGTTGGCAATGAACTGGGTGGAACGCTGGATGGCGTTTTCGAAGGCAACCTGTCACTGGCTGTGCCCTCAAGCAATGGCATGGACAGCATCAATGCGTTTTTTGATCGGTTCCGCGAGCAAACGGGACTCGAATGGTATTACGCCAATATCTATAAAAACATTGATGATGAAGATGATGAAACGCTGCTCAATTGGTGGCTGCAGAGCTGACTGACAGGCCAGCAGACGGCAAGGTCACGAGACCAGGATCAAGTCAAAGGAGTGACAACATGAAAGACGCCATTCGCTTGGGCGACTCCACCACTCACGGTGGCAAGGTGCTCGAAGCCTTCTCCCAGACCGATCTCAACGGCAAGCCTGTTGCCGGAGTCGGTCACAAGGTCAGCTGTCCACTGTGCAAAGGGGTTTTCCCGATTGCAGAGGGCAGCAGCACCTACACCATTGATGGCACGCCCATCGCTCTGGACGGTATGAAAACCGCTTGCGGTGCTGCGCTGATTGCAAGCGGCCCGAAAGGGGCTGTGATCAGTTGAATCAACATGTACCGCATCGGCATATGCCGGGCATCACCTGATGTTTGTTGCATGAGTGTTGGCAGGCCCAGGCCATCAATCATTTCTTTAAAGTCTCGAACTATCTTACGGATGAGATGCAGTCATGACGACTGAAACGCCTGTCGCGAAAGTACGTGAACCTCAAGTGGCGATCGTTCCGCTCAACACCATTGACATCAAGGATGTCGGACGCGGTGCAGCCAGATTCGATGCCTGGCTGCAATCGATCAGTGGTGGAGTAGTCACTCTTGAGCGCGTCAAGAACGTTGCCGGAGCGTTGCCGGTGGTGGGCAACATCATGGCCTTGGTGGATGCGCTCGGAGACATTGTTGTCCTTGCCAAAAGCAAGCAACGCCAGATTCTGGACTGGGTCAGCCTGGGTATCAATCTGATCGGTGTTTTACCGGCGCCACCCACAATGGCCTCGGCGCGTATGACCTTGCGTCCGACCTTGTCGCTGGTGCGTCAAGAACTTCGTAACAGCGCCAAGATGCTGCTGGGCGATTCGCTGATCGAAGTCCTGATCGGACATTTGAATGCCACCATTGTCGGTACGATCGATGACTTTGTAGAGCAGGCCAAGCCGAAGCTGGCTGAAATACTCGACAACGGCGGCAAGCTTGGCCAGAACGCGGTCAACGAAATCGCCAAGGGACTGGAAACGGTCGTCAACGGCAAGCTTGATGCAAAAGGCGACATGAAGTCGGCGAGTGCCAAGATGAGTGCGGCCGGAGGTCAGTTGTTGCATGACCCCAAGGCAGCCATCAGTAATATTTTCGGCGCAGCCTTCAGCGCCTACAAGGCTGCCGGTAAAGGTGTTGCCAACAGCGCGGCAAAGAACCTGTTGCCGGACAGTGCCAAGGCTTTGGTGCTGAGCAATACCGGCATGCTTCGTACTATGGGTGTGGAATTGCGCACTCAAATGAACAAGCTGGGTGATCCCGCTGTTCAGCATTCAATCGGTTGGCTGCTGCAGATGCTGGCAGGTTCTGTTGTGACCTGGCGCAAGCGTCGAGCACATGGTCAAGGGGCCAGCGTCAAGCCGGATACTACTTCAAAGACTCAGCACAGGGCTGGAGAGGGGCGGCTTGAAGCCAGCAGCCAACAAGCGCCAGCGACGCATAACTGCAAAACATGTAAAAACGGCGTCATGCCGGGCACGGTACATAGCATCAGTTTTGCCCTGGGCTCTGAATCGCTGAGCCATACGGACTTCAACCTGCCTGGTGCATTCCCTCTCGAGTGGACACGCACCTACTGTTCGCGTCTGGATGCGTATGACGCCAGCGAGATGGGCGCCCGCTGGATTACGTCGTTGACTACCCGTTTTGACTGTGTTGGCGGGAGTCTGGTGTTCCATGACGCTGATGGTCGCAGCCACGACTATGTGCTGCCCGAGACAGGGCAGACTCACTACGATGCCATTGAAAACATGACGCTGGTACGGGTGACCGATGACCAGCTTCTGTTGTGCAGAGGGTTTGAACGCAAGGAAACCTATCTGCGTCGCGGACAACGTTTCGTGCTGGTCGGCGTGGTTTTGCGCAACGGTGCGGGAATCATGCTGCACTACGAGCATCGCCACGAAGGAATGCCGGTGCTGTCCGACTTGATTACCTATCAGGGTGATATGGCCGACGTCAGATATCACCTCGGCACCCTGCTTGATGAGCACGGTCGCGTGAAGGGGCTTTGGCTGATCAGCGACGGTGTTCCTCAGCGTCAACTGTGTGCCTATCACTACGACAGTGTCGGTGATTTGATTCAGGCTCAGGACGAGAACGGGGCGGCCTGGAGCTATGAGTACCAGCATCATCTGATCCGTCGTTACACCGATCGGACCGGACGGGGCATGAATCTGGAATGGCAGGGCACAGGCGCTGATGCCCGGGCCGTTCGCGAGTGGGCGGACGACGGCAGTTTCGACACGCGCCTTGAATGGGACGAGAATATTCGCCTGACCTATGTCACCGACGCATACGGTAACGAAACCTGGCACTACTACGACATTCTTGGTTATACGTACCGCATTCGCCATCCGGATGAACGTTCCGAATGGTTGTTCCGTGACGAAGCGAAAAACCTGATTCGACACGTACATGCTGACGGCACAACTGATCGCTTCATCTACGACGAGCGTGGCAACGTCGTCGAACATTTGCGTGCCGACGACAGCGTGCTGCATTTTGCCTACGACGATCTGGATCAACTGATCAAGACCAGCGATGCAGAAGGGGGGCAGTGGCAGCGTGCTTATGACGATCATGGCAACCTTGTGGAAGCAGTCGATCCCCTTGGTAACGTAACGGAGTTCGCCTACAGCGTGGCAGGGTTGCCGACAGCGATCAAAGACGCCGAAGGCAATGAGAAGAAGCTCGACTACAACGATGCCGGTCAACTGATCGAGTATGTCGATTGCTCAGGAAAGACCAGTGCCTGGGAGTACAACGAACTCGGACAGATGATCTGTTTTACCGACGCGGCCGGCCAGAGTACCGAGTACGGGTATCGACTGGGCCAGTTGGCCTGGATCAGGCACCCGGACAAGACCGAGGAGTATTTTGAACGAGACGCTGAAGCCCGGTTGCTCGCGCACACGGATCGTCTTGGCCGCTGCACTACCTGGAAATATACGGCTGCCGGTCTTGTAGCCGAGCGCCTCGATGCTGATGAGCATACATTGGTCTACCGCTGGGATCGTCTCGGGCGCTTGCAGGCGCTGGACAACGAAAACGAGAGCCGGGCGCATTTCCTCTACGACCCGATAGGTCGCCTGCTGGAAGAAAAGAGCTTTGATGGTCGTATCACCCGCTATCGGTATGATTCTGATACGGGCCATTTGAGTCATATCGTCAACGGCGAGCGTGTGATTTGCGTGAGCTTCGATGCCATGGGACGCCTGATTGAGCGACGCGCCAGTCAAGGTGAGAAATCGCAAAGCGAGCGCTTCATTTATGACGGCAACGGTAACCTGATTGAAGCCGCCAACGCAGACAGTCGTTTACAGTGGTTTCACGACCTGGCCGGCAATGTGCTGCGCGAGCATCAGCATTACCTTGGGCTGGACCAGCCCCCGGTAGTTGGCGTGTGGCAGCACGAGTACGATGTGCTCAACAATCGGGTCGCGACAGTTCGTCCGGACGGGCACCGTGTCAGCTGGCTCACCTATGGCAGTGGTCATTTGTTGGGGCTACGCCTGGACGAGCACGAACTGATTGGCCTGGAGCGCGACGACCTTCATCATGAGATTGTCCGGCATCAGGGCAACCACCTGCAGCAGACGCAAAAGTGGGATTCTGCCGGTCGTTTGCAGGAGCAGGTGCTGGGACGCAGTGAGGACGGTGCGACGCTTGTCAAACGGACATATCAATACGATGCCGCTGGTCAACTGACTGCGATCAACGATACCCGAAGAGGCCCGATTTCATACCGTTACGATCCTCTCGGTCGACTGTTGGAAGCGGCGACACGACAGGTGGTTGAAACATTCACCTTTGACCCGGCCAGTAATCTGCTTGATGAAAAGGCGAGTGAAATTCGACGACCACTGGACCGGTCTCCGCGCCAGGAGAGGCAGGTAGACAACCTGCTACACGAGTACGAAGGTAATCAGTTCACATACGATGAGCGCGGCAACCTGGTCGAGCGTCTGCAAAACAATCAGCGGAGCTTCCTGCAATGGGATCTGTTTGACCGTTTGGTGCGATTTGAAGATCAATGCTTGTCGGTTGAATTCGCCTATGACGCTCTTGGACGTCGTCTTCACAAAAACTCTGTCGCCCATTCCAAGGGGCGTCCCGAGGCGGGGTCGCACTGGAACCGGAACGAGCATGCACGCATACAGCGAGAGTACGGCTGTGGCTTCACGCTCTACGGCTGGGACGGTAACCGACTTGCCTGGGAAAGCAGTGCCGCGCAACTGGATGGCGGTGCCGGACGCACGGTGCACTACATTTTCGAGCCCGGTAGTTTCATTCCTGTAGCACAGGCCATACGACATGCCCCGATTACACTGACGAATCAGCCTGAGTATCAGGGAGAGTACAGCCTGGATGACGATCCGTTGTGGAATCGCAAGGTCACGGTTCAGCCAATTGACGTTTTGCTCTGGTATCAGTGCGATCATCTGGGTACGCCTCAGGAACTGACCGACTCTGAGGGGCAGTTGGTCTGGACGGCTCAGTACAAGGCATGGGGGGCGATATCGGAGCAGCAATCGCAATCGGCCCGACAAGGTGATGTGAGAAATCCTATAAGATTTCCAGGGCAGTACCATGATCATGAGACCGGGCTGCATTACAACCGGCATCGTTACTATGACCCGGCGGTGGGGCGATTCGTCAGCCAGGATCCGATCGGTTATGCGGGTGGTCTGAATCTCTACACCTATGGTCCGAACCCTACAGGGTGGGTGGATCCGATGGGTCTGACGGGGGTCGATGTCTATCGGGCCATGAAAACCGACGAAAAAGGAAAGCCCATTGCTGACTCGACCGCGCGTGGCTTAGGGGTACGTCCTGTCGATATTCCAGTTGATAAAGATGGGAACGTTCATCCCAATACCGGTGGTATGTCCGTAGCGCCGGATACCCCGCAAAACCTGCCGGATCATCGGCGCCCCTCCACGTTACCCGGCGGAACCGGCAAAGACAGCGCCTGCAAATTGAATACCGCTTCACTTCCGGAAAGTCTTCGTTATGTGCAAGACAAAAAAACTCACGGAACCATTCAGCCTAGTAAGGCCATGCCACTTTCTGATTACCAGAAGGCACTAGGGTCGACGGCTGAGCATTGGGAGAAACAATGATGAAAACGCTTGATAAACCGTTGGACGATGAACTGTCCGGCGCATTGAGGAGGGGGGATGATCTTCTTTCGATACGGGAAATCCTGCTGAAGTATCGAGATAAGGGTTTTTCGGCTATATCGGTTAATGAACTGTTGGGGTCAATGCGCGGTGATGCCGATGAAGAGTTGGAGGATCGGATTCTGGAGGTGATGGATATCGTTACCGGGTTTTGTGCGCCAGCTCTGGAAGTCTGGTGAGCGGCGGGTTTGGAATCGAGAAGTTTCACTGGAAATCTGGGGAATGAGCATGAAAAACATTGCTGTGATCCTTGCACTGACCGCCACTTTCGGCCTCTGCGCTCTGGCCCGCGCAGACGCGCCAGATCCCGCTACCCTGAAAGGCATGTACGACACCGGTCGCAACATGTCGGGCCTGATCAAGCATTGCGTCGACAAAGGCTACCTGAAAGCGGACAGCACGGAAAATGCCAACAAGATGGTGGCGTTCGTTGCGAATATGCCGGGCGCGTTCGACAAGGCCGATGGCGACAAGAACGAAAGTCTCGGTCGCAAAGGCGAAGTGTTGGCCGACGGTCAATACAAGAGTCTGCAAGGCAACCTGCCGCCGGATCTGAGCCTCAAGCAATGGTGCGAGCAAGCGGATCAAGGGATGCGTGAGGGGCTCAAGCAAATCGGCTTGTAAACAACATCGAAGAGAACACTCGCCATGAAGTCCGAAATACCCCCCATCGACGCTTCGGCACTCATCGACGCTCGAATCGCCGAACTGGCCGATTGGCGCGGCGCCATCCTCGGCGAGATTCGCAAGGTCATGCACCAGGCTGATCCCGAGGTGGTGGAGGAGTGGAAGTGGCGGGGTGTTCCGGTGTGGTCACGGGGCGGCATCATTTGCACCGGGGAGACCTACAAGACGGCGGTGAAGATGACCTTCGCCAAGGGCGCAGCGTTGGCCGATCCGGCGGGATTGTTCAATGCCAGCCTTGAGGGCAACACCCGCCGGGCGATTGATTTTCATGAGGGTGACAAGGTCGATGAACAGGCCTTGCAAGCGCTGATTCGCGAGGCGATTGCGCTGAATTTGTCGAAGTGAATCGTGGCGTTTGCCTCGGCTCAGAAATAACTGGCTGTTTTAAAACAAATTTTTTTGCACTCAGGGCTTCCCAGATCAAAAAAAGCTTGGTAAATTGCGGCCCATTCTCGCAGAGCTTGTTACAGAGCTTGAGATACAGGGGCGTCGCCAAGCGGTAAGGCAGCAGGTTTTGATCCTGCCATGCGTTGGTTCGAATCCAGCCGCCCCTGCCATATTCAGAAAAAACGCCAGTCCGAAAGGGCTGGCGTTTTTTTATGCGCGCGATTTGTGGCTGGGGCTGACAGTTGCCTGAGCCGCAGCGCGGGACTGATGTAAACTGCCCGCGCGAAAGTCCCGGCGCGTTGTTGGCCGGCGACCCTCAATCTCTCCAGACAAGAGACTTTCATGGCTAATCAAGACCTCAGCTTCACCCCTGATCCGGATGCCGATTCCATTTCCTCCGACGTTGTCGGTTTCAACGGCATTCTGGTTTCGACCCAGATCCCGACCCGCGCCGACGGCAGCCTGGAGCTGGGCGACATCACCCTGCAAAGCGAATGCACCCTGCAGGCGCTGAAAGTGGCGTTGGAGCGGGCGGGCAGTTCGATGGATCGCGTGATGCACCTGACCATCTACCTCACCGACATGGCTGATCGCGCGGCGTTCAACGAAGTCTACAAACGCTTCTTCGCCAAACCATGGCCGGTGCGCGCCGCGGTGGGCGTGGCGTCGCTGGCGGTGGAAGGCATGCGCGTGGAAGTTACCGCGATGGCTGCCAAGGCCTGATCCTGCGGTAAAAAACTGTGGGAGCTGGCTTGCCAGCGATGGCGTCAGCACCGCCAACATCTATGTTGACTGAACCATCGTCATCGCTGGCAAGCCAGCTCCCACAGGGTTTGCGGTTGCCACTTGGCAGCACAGGCGTGCCGCTCAGTCGATTCGCGGCTACAATGCGCGCCTTAACCGTGACCGCCTGACTAAAAAAACTATGTCCTTGCCCAAGCATCATCTGGAATTGCTCAGCCCCGCCCGTGACGTGGCGATTGCCCGCGAGGCGATCCTGCACGGCGCCGACGCCGTGTACATCGGTGGCCCGAGCTTCGGCGCGCGCCACAACGCCTGCAACGAGGTGAGCGAAATCGCCGAGCTGGTGGAATTTGCCCGCCGTTATCACGCGCGCATTTTCACCACCATCAACACCATCCTGCACGACAACGAACTGGAGCCGGCGCGCAAGCTGATCCATCAGTTGTACGACGCCGGTGTCGACGCGCTGATCGTCCAGGACCTGGGCGTGATGGAACTGGACATCCCGCCGATCGAGCTGCATGCCAGTACCCAGACTGACATCCGCACCCTTGAGCGGGCGAAGTTCCTCGATCAGGCCGGTTTCTCGCAGCTGGTATTGGCCCGTGAGCTGAACCTCAAAGAAATCCGCGCCATCGCCGACGAAACCGATGCCGCCATCGAATTCTTCATCCACGGCGCACTGTGCGTGGCGTTCTCCGGGCAGTGCAACATTTCCCACGCGCAGACCGGGCGTAGCGCCAACCGTGGCGACTGCTCGCAGGCCTGCCGCTTGCCGTACACCCTCAAAGACGAAAAGGGTGGGGTGATCGCCTACGAAAAACACCTGCTGTCGATGAAGGACAACAACCAGAGCGCCAACATCCGCGCGCTGGTCGAGGCCGGTGTGCGCTCGTTCAAGATCGAAGGTCGCTACAAGGACATGGGCTATGTGAAGAACATCACCGCCTATTACCGCCAGCGCCTCGATGACGTGCTCGAAGACCGCCCGGACCTGGCCCGCGCTTCCAGCGGCCGCACCGCGCACTTCTTCCTGCCGGACCCGGAAAAGACCTTCCACCGTGGCAGCACCGACTACTTCGTCACCGATCGCAAGATCGACATCGGCGCGTTCGACTCGCCGACCTTCACCGGTCTGCCAGTGGGCACCGTCGAGAAAGTCGGCAAGCGTGACATGCAGGTGGTGACGCAGGAGCCGCTGTCCAACGGCGATGGCCTCAACGTGCTGGTCAAGCGTGAAGTCGTGGGTTTCCGCGCCAACATCGCCGAGCCAAAGGGCGAGTTCGAAGAAGACGGCGAGAAGCGCTATCGCTACCGCGTCGAACCGAACGAAATGCCCGAAGGCCTGTACAAGCTGCGCCCGAATCATCCGCTGAATCGCAACCTCGACCACAACTGGCAACAGGCGCTGCAGAAGACTTCTGCCGAGCGTCGTATCGCATTGAGCTGGGTCGCACGTCTGCGTGAAGAACAGCTGGAAGTGACTGCGACCAGTGAAGAGGGGATCAGTGCCAGCGTGACCCTGAACGGTCCGTTCGGTGTCGCCAACAAGCCGGAACAGGCGCTGGAGCAATTGCAGGATCTGCTCGGCCAGCTCGGTACCACCCAGTACCACGCCACCGACATCAAGCTCGATGCGCCGCAGGCGTTTTTCATCCCGAACTCGCAGCTCAAGGCCTTGCGCCGTGAAGTGATCGAAGCGCTGACCGCCGCCCGTGTCGCGGCGCATCCGCGTGGCAGCCGCAAGGCTGAAACCACGCCGCCGCCGGTGTACCCGGAGTCGCACCTGTCGTTCCTGGCCAACGTCTACAACCAGAAGGCCCGCGACTTCTACCACCGTCACGGGGTGAAGCTGATCGATGCGGCCTACGAGGCGCACGAAGAGGCCGGTGAAGTGCCGGTGATGATCACCAAGCACTGCCTGCGTTTCTCGTTCAACCTGTGCCCGAAACAAGCCAAAGGCGTGACCGGTGTGCGCACCAAGGTCGCGCCGATGCAGTTGATTCACGGCGACGAAGTGCTGACCCTGAAGTTCGACTGCAAGCCGTGCGAGATGCACATCATCGGCAAGATGAAAGGCCACATCCTCAACATGCCGCAACCGGGCAGCGTGGTTGGCCACATCAGCCCGGAAGACCTGCTGAAAACCATCCCGCGCGCGCCACACTGAGTGACGGGCGGGCGTGGCGCTACGGTGTCACGCCTGCGCGGGCTCGCGCTCGGCCAGCTCTTCGAGCAGGTCGGCTGACGGCACAAAGAACAGACCCCCGGTGACTGCCGTGCTGAAGTCCAGCAAACGGTCGTAGTTACCGACGGGTTTGCCGACAAACATGTTCTCCAGCATCTGCTCGATCGGTTCCGGCGAGCGCGCGTAGCCAATGAAGAAAGTGCCGAATTCACCAGCCCCCGGGCGGCCGAACGGCATGTTGTCGCGCAGGATTTTCTGCTCCTGACCGTCCTTGGTGATGGTGGTCAGGGCGCTGTGGGAGTTGCTCGGCTTGACCTCTTCACCGAGTTCGATGTCGGCCAGCTTGGTGCGGCCGATCACCTTCTCCTGAGCCTCGACGCTCAGCGCATTCCACGCCTCCATCTTGTGCAGGTACTTCTGCACCAGCACATAGCTGCCGGATTCGAATGCCGGGTCTTCGTTGCCGATGAGGGTGAAGTGGTCCGCCTTGCGTCCCACCGGGTTCTCGGTGCCATCGACGAAACCGATGATGCTGCGCATGTCGAAGTAGCGGAAACCCTGCACCTCATCCACCACAGTGATCGCGCCATTTAGCGCGCTGCACAATTGCGTGGCCAGTTCGAAGCACAGGTCCATCTGGTCGGCGCGGATGTGCAGCAGGATGTCGCCAGGGGTGGCTACGGCGCGACGGCCCTCGACGCCGAACTCACGGAACGGATGCAGCGATGCCGGGCGTGGACTGCCGAACAGGGCGTCCCAGGCGCTGGCGCTGAACCCGCAGACACATGACAAGTTGCCGTTGGGCACACGTTTGCCGACCGAGCGGGTGAGGGCGGCGATGTCACCGCACCAGCCGCGCACCTGACTGGCGGCGTCGCTGCCGGGCAGCAGCGTGGCGACGATGAAGATCGCGCTGCTGGTGATCGGGTTGCAGATCGCTTGCGGCTCGGGGATATCCATTGATGAAGTCATAGTCGGTTCCATATGCGCGGGGCCAAGATCGGCGTTCATTATGAAACCAAAAACGTTTCATCGATATCTCAGAAACGATCCAGTCGATAAGCATCCATCGTCGGCACGCCGGAACTGGCCGAGGGAGATGTCAACTGAGCAATCATCTCAGCAGTCACCGCCGCCTGCGTCAGCCCCAGATGCTGATGCCCGAACGCGAGCAGCACCTTGCCGTCGCCGACCTTGTCGATGACCGGCAGCGAGTCTGGCAGCGATGGGCGAAAACCCATCCACGGCGTTGCGTCTTCCGCATTCAAATCATGGCGGAACAAACCCTTGCTCAAGCGATGCAGTTGCCAGGCGCGCTCCATGAACGGCGGGCGCTGCAGGCCGGCGAACTCCACCGTACCGGCCAGGCGCAGGCCGCCGGTCATTGGCGTCATGATGAACTTGCGCTCCAGCGAGGTGACGGCGAACGGCAGGCGTCCGTGTTCGTGCGGCAACATCAGGTGATAGCCGCGCTCGGTGTCCAGTGGCACGCGTTTACCGGTCAGCGCCGCAGTGAGTTTCGCCGAATGCGCGCCACAGGCGATCAGCACCTGCCGCGCGGTGAAACGCCCCTGATCGGTGAGCAACGACACGCCATGCGCCTGCAACTGGCCGCCCTGAACTTCCTGCTGGAAAAACTGCACGCCGGCCGTTTTGGCCGCACTCACCAGTTCACACACCACCTGATACGGATCGAGAAAATGCCCGGTGCGCGGGTAGAACAATCCGCCCTGAATCTGTTCGCTGAGCTGCGGCGCGCTTTCTCGCACGGCGCTGGCCGACCAAAAATCCACCGGCACCTGTTGCTGACGCATGCGCGCCTGCAAGGCTTCGATGGCTTGCCGCGACTCGGCGCGCTCGAACACCAGCAGCGAGCCGTCCTCCTTGAGCAGGTCGGGGCGGGCGATGCTGTGCAGCAGGCGCTTCCAGGCATCGAGGCTGCTTTCGTTGAGCGCGCGCAAACCGGCCACGGTGCGCTGAAATGGCGCCGGGCGCAGGTTCAGCAGCAGTCGGCTGAACCACGGCACGGCACACGGCAGGTACTTCCAGTCCAGGCGCAGCGGCCCCATCGGGTCCATCAACATCGCCGGCAGACGCTTGAGGATCGACGCATCGGCAATCGGAAACACTTGCTCGGTGGCCAGATGCCCGGCGTTGCCGAACGAGGCGCCATGACCGGGCGGTTGCTTGTCGATGACCACCACCCGTTGACCCTGACGTGCCAGTTGCAGGGCGCAGGCGACACCGATGATGCCGGCGCCGATCACCGCGATATCGGCGGTGTCCGCTGTGAGGTTGTCGGGCATGTTCAGGCTTCCCTCTGGCCGTCGAGCAAGCGTCGTAGCTGCAGCGGATTCGCCTGTTTCAGCGGCTGCGGCAACAGGCTGTCGGGAAAGTCCTGATAACACACCGGGCGCAGGAAACGCAGGATTGCCGCCGTGCCGACCGAGGTGCTGCGCGAGTCCGAAGTGGCCGGAAAAGGCCCGCCATGCACCATCGCGTCACACACCTCGACCCCAGTCGGCCAGCCGTTGACCAGCAGACGTCCGGCCTTGCGTTCCAGTGTCGGCAACAAGGCCCGGGCGTGATCCAGATCGGCGTCATCCAGGTGCAGGGTCGCGGTCAACTGACCTTCGAGGTGTTCGCAGACCTGACGGATTTCATCGTCGTTGGCGCATTGTACGATCAGTGATGCGGCACCAAAGATTTCACCTTGCAGACGCACGTCAGCAAGGAAGTCCTGCGCGCGGGTGACGAACAATTGCGCCTGACACTGGTTTGGACCTTCAGCCGCCAGACCGATGGCCTCGCGTTGCGCCTGAGGATGTTCGGCCAACGCGGCGACGGCGCTTGCATAGGCGCGGAAAATCCCCGGCGTGAGCATGGTCTGCGCCGGGCTGCGCTGGACCCCTTCGGCGGCAGCGGCAATGAAACCGTCCAGCGTCGGCCCTTGGCGAGCGATGACCAGCCCGGGATTGGTGCAGAACTGCCCGGCGCCCTGAGTCAGCGAGGCGACAAAGCCCTGCGCCAACGCCTCACCGCGTGCGGCAAGCGCTGCGGGAAACAACAACACCGGATTGATCGAACTCATTTCCGCATACACCGGAATCGGCTCGGGCCGTGCCTGCGCCGCTCGGCTCAAGGCAAGGCCGCCACTGCGCGAGCCGGTGAAACCCACGGCCTTGATGCGCCAATCGCTGACCAACGCAATGCCGACCTCGTTGCCGGAGCCGAACAGCAGCGAAAACACGCCCTCGGGCAATCCACACTTTTGCACCGCGCGACTCAGCGCCTGGCCGACCAGTTCACTGGTGCCGGGATGCGCGCTGTGCGCCTTGACGATCACCGGGCAACCGGCGGCCAGCGCCGAAGCGGTGTCGCCGCCCGCCACCGAGAACGCCAGCGGAAAGTTGCTGGCGCCGAATACGGCCACTGGCCCCAGCGCGATCTGCCGCTGGCGCAGATCCGAACGTGGCAGTGGTTGGCGCTGTGGTTGTGATTGGTCGACCCGCACATCCAGCCATTCGCCGGCCCGCACGGTGCGGGCAAAGGTGCGCAATTGCCCGCAGGTGCGCCCGCGTTCGCCTTGAATACGGGCGCGTGGCAGGCCGCTTTCGGCCACGGCACGGTCGATCAGCGCATCGCCAAGGGCTTCGACCTCATTGGCGATGGTTTCGAGAAATTCGGCGCGAGCCTCCAGGGACGTCTCGCGATAACGGTCAAAGGCTTGCCACGCCAGTGCGCAGGCCTGTTCGACATGCTCGCTGCTGCCACCGGCATAGGCCGGTTCCAGCACTGCGTCGGTGGCGGGATTGATCGCACGGATCGCTTCACGGCTGCCGGCGATGGCTTGGCCGCCGATCAACATGTGGCCTGTCAGAGTCATGACGCTTCCTTGATAAAAGAGGTGAAGCCCCGGCATCACACCGGGGCAGGGACTGCGGTCAGGCGAGGTTCTGTTCGGCGGACCAGTTTTTGTACCACTGGCGGAACAGCGCGTACTGGGTCTCGGCGTAGCGGCGCTGGGCATCGCTCAAGGCGTCGGTTTCGTTGAAATGCAGGGCGTATTCGCGATCGCCGTTGAGCACCATCAGATGCTTGTAATACAGCACCAGATCACAGCCTTCATCGAACGACGACAGCACCGCCAGCGCCGCTTCCAGTTCACGCGCCAGACGTCGGGCCTTGGCGTCGCCCTTGGCCGCTTGCTTGCTCAGCGCCACCAATTGCAGCACTTCGCGGGGCAGGGCGTTGCCGATGCCGGTGATCGCGCCGGTGGCGTTGCAGTTGACGAAACCGTGCACCACTTGCGTATCGACACCGACCATCAGGGTCACGGCATCGTCCTGCGAGGTGATGTTCTCGGCGGCGTAGCGCAAGTCGGCGCCACCGCCGAATTCCTTGAAGCCGATCAGGTTCGGGTGTTCGCGGCGCAGTTCGAAGAACAGCTCGGCGCGGGTGGCGAAGCCGTAGTAGGGGCTGTTGTAGATCACCGCCGGCAGGTTTGGCGCGGCGTTGAGGATCGCGGCGAAGTGAGCTTTTTGTGCGGTGGCCGAAGCGCCACGGGACAGCACGCGTGGAATCACCATCAGGCCATGGGCGCCGACTTTCGCGGCGTGGGCGGCGTGGGACACCGCTTCACGGCTGTTGACCGCGCCGGTGCCGACGATGGTCGGTACGCCAGCAGCCACCAGCCGCGCCACGCCTTCCTGACGCTCGGCCTCGGTCAGCAGCGGCCAGTCACCCATCGAGCCGCAGTAAACCACCGCGCTCATGCCGATATCGATCAGCTCGCGGCCCTTGGCCACCAGGGCGTCGAAGTCAGGTTTGCGTGCAGCGGTGCACGGGGTCATCAGCGCGGGAATGCAGCCAGTGAAGATGTTATCGCTCATTGTTGTAGCTCCTCGGGACATTCATTCGGATCGGTAGAAAAGCGGGGCAGGTCAGATGCCCCACGCGAAAGGATCCTGCTCGTCGATCAGCAGGGTGGCGTCGGCGGTCATGTAGGCGCGGCCGGTAATGAACGGGCGTACGCGCTCGCCGTGCCATTCGAAGCGGCCTTCGAACTGGCTGCCGGTGATGCTCGCTTGCGTCCAGACCTGGCCTTCGGCGAGTTTGCCGTCGGCGGCGAGGCAGGCGAGTTTGGCGCTGGTGCCGGTGCCGCAGGGCGAGCGGTCGTAGGCCTTGCCCGGGCACATGACGAAGTTGCGGCTGTCGGCATTGGCATCGTCGGCAAACAGTTCGACGTGGTCGATCAACGCGCCGTCCTCGCCGTGGATGCCTTGGGCTTCGAGAGCCTTGAGCATCGCCCAGGTGTACTCGGTGAGGGCTTCGACGTTGCTCATCTGCAGGTCCTGACCGTGCTCGGAGACGAGGAAAAACCAGTTGCCGCCCCAGGCGATATCACCGAAGACGCGACCGTAGCCGGGCACGTCCACCGGCACCTGTTTGCGGTAGCGCCAGGCCGGAACGTTGCCCAGGGTCACCGCGCCGTCCTCGTGCAGGGTGGCGCTGACCGGGCCGACCGGGGTGTCGATCTGGTGCACGCCCGGTTCGATGCGGCCCAGGTAATGCAGCGAATTGACCAGGCCGATGGTGCCGTGGCCGCACATGCCGAGGTAGCCGGCGTTGTTGAAAAAAATCACCCCGCAGGTGGCGTCCGGCGAGACCGGCGCGCAGTACAGCGCGCCGACCAGCACGTCGTTGCCGCGCGGCTCCAGCAGACAGGCGCGGCGCCATTGATCGTGGCCTTCGCGCAAGGCATCGCGCTTTTCGGCGATGCTGTTGCCGGGCAGCTCGGGGAAGCCCTTCATCACCAGGCGCGTCGGTTCGCCGCCGGTATGGGAATCGATGATATGCAGTCGTTTCATGGGTTCGTCCCTTGAGTGAAGGTCAGGCGTGAGCAGGGCGTTGGCCCGTTGCCGAAGGGGTGGAGGATTCAGCGGCTTCGCTTTCGTCGTCCTCGGTTTCCAGACGAATCAGGTGTGCCGGTACGCCGGTGGCGGCGCCCCAGTAGTAGATGCCCAGTGCACAGACTGCGACGATCACCGTATCGAACGGATGGCTGAGCACGCCGACACCGCCAAAACTGCCGAGTTTGGAGAGGACGATGGTCACCGCGTAGAAGCCGATCAGCCACGCCGAAGAACGCACTTGCTGACCCAGATTGAGGTGCGCGGTCGGCACCATGCGCCCGCACAGCAGGTAGATGACAAACATCAGGATTTGCAGGCCGAGCAACCACGACACGGTGCCCCAGCCCGACCAGTAGACAATCAGCGCGGCGATGATGAACGACAGCGGCCCAAGCACGCTCATGCCCTTGACCCGGAACGGACGCGGCATGTCCGGCGCGTTGCGGCGCAGTGCGGCGACCGTCACCGGAGCCACCGCATAGCTCAACACCAGCGCGGCGGAGACCACGTTGATCAGCGCTTCCCAGGACGGGAACGGCAGGGTCCAGAACACCGACAGGCCAAAGGTCAGCCACAGCGCCGGGCGCGGGATGCCGGATTTTTCGTCGATGCGAGTAAAAATCTTGAAGAAGGTCCCGGTCTGCGCCCAGCCGTAGATCACCCGTGGCGTGGCGTTCATGTAGATGTTGCCGCAGCCGCTGGGCGAGATCACCGCATCGGCCACCACCAGATACGCCAGCCAGCCGACGCCCAGTGCCAGGGCGATGTCGCGATACGGCAGAGCCAGTTCCTTGGCGACGCCGGCCCAGCCATTGGCGAGCATTTCGGTCGGGATGCCGCCGAGGAACGCGGTTTGCAGCAGCACGTAGATCGCGGTGGACAGCAGCACCGACAGGATCAGCGCAATCGGGATCGTACGTTGCGGATTCTTCACTTCACTGGCCACGGAAATGATCGGCGTCAGGCCCAGATAGGCGAAGATCACCCCGCCGGCCGACACGGCCATTTCGATGCCGGACAGACCGAACGGCGCAAAGCCATGCACTTCGAAATTCGCCGGTTTAAAGAAGGTGAACAGCACGCCGATCACCAGCAGCGGCACGATGAACTTGAACACGCTGACCAGATTGTTGGCCATGGCGAAGGTCTTCACGCTGCGATAATTGAGCAGGAAAAACAGGCACAACAGCCCGAACTGCACGAACCAGCCAAGCACGGTCGGATCGCTGGAGCCGACCTTGGTCAACTCGGGAAACCACGCCGCCGCATATTGCCGCGAGGCGACCACTTCGATCGCCACCAGGCTGGAAAACGCGATCAGCGTGATGAAGCCCATCAGGTAACCGAGCAGCGGCCCGTGGGAGTAAACCGGGTAACGCACCACGCCGCCGGCACGGGGCAATGCGGCGCCCAATTCGCAGTAGACGATGCCCAGCAGCAACACGGCGAAACCACCGAGCAGCCAGGAAAAGATCCCCGCCGGGCCGGCGATGGCCGACACGTGACTGGCGGCGAACAACCAGCCTGAACCGAAGATCGCCCCCAGCCCGATGAACGTGAGGTCTATCAGTGAAAGTTGTTTCTTGAACTTGCCTTGGCCTGTCATAGCGTCGCCTTCTTGTTGGTTGTTGGAGGGGCGTGCAGTGGCGCTACAGTGAACTCATCAGGCGATGGGCGATTGATGTTTTTTGCCGGTGACGATGACGAAATCAGCACAATGGCCAGCGGCAAAGGCCCGGCTCGACAGGCTGTCGGCCATCGGGCAATCTGCGCGCAAGCCAATGCGCAGAGTGGGGAGTGACAGTCATGCTGCAGAACGCGTTTGCGATCCTGAGCCAGCACAACGAAGCGAGCCGACCGCAATGCCTCGACGACTTGCTCGCCAGCATGGCGCTGCTGTTGCCCATGCTGGATGTGATTCCCAACGCGGCGATCTTCATCAAGGATCTGCAGGCGCGCTACGTCATGGCCAACCAGACGCTGGTGCAGCGCTGCGGTTTGAAAGACCTGCGGCCGTTACTGGGCAAGACCAGCGCCGAGGTGTTTCCGGCGCAATTGGGACCGGGCTATACCGAACAGGACCGGCGCGTGCTGGAAGAGGGATTGGTGCTGGAGGATCAGCTGGAGTTGCATCTGTACGGCAGCCGCGAACCGGGTTGGTGCCTGACCCACAAGCGCCCGCTGTACGACCGCGACAACCGGATCATCGGCCTGGCAGGAATTTCCGTCGACCTGCAAACCGCCAGCGAAACCCATCCGGCGTATCAGCGGCTGGCGGCGGTGGACGAGTACATCCGGGCGAATTTCAATCAGCGCGTCAGCCTGAGCGAACTGACGCGCATCGCCGGGATTTCCGTGGCGCAACTGGAGCGTTACTGCAAGCGGGTGTTCCACCTGACGCCGCGGCAGATGATCCAGAAAGTGCGTCTTGAGCATGCGCATCGGCTGTTGCACGGCGACCTGCCGATCACCGAAGTGGCGCTGCAGTGCGGCTATACCGACCACAGCGCCTTCACTCGGCAGTTCAAGGCATCGACCGGATTCACCCCGCGCCAGTATCGATTGGCGACGGCGCAATGAAGTTTGCCCGTCAGGCCTTGACCCAGCGCTGCCGACTCCAGGCACTCAGCGAATCCACGCCCAGCACCAGTATCAGCATCGCCAGAATCACCGTACTCGCCTGCGCTTCCTGAAACAGGCTGAGGCTGACATACAGCATCTGCCCCAAACCCCCGGCACCGACGAAGCCCAACACGCTGGCCATGCGGATATTGTTTTCCCAGCGATACAGGCAATACGCGAGCAATTGCGGGGCGAGGTTGGGCAGGGTGCCGTAGCAGAACGCGAGCACCGGATTGCCGCCCTGCAAGCGGATCGCTTCGGCCGGTTCCGGCGGGGTATTTTCCAGCGCTTCGGCGAACAACCGGCCGAGCACCCCGGTGGTGTGCAGAGCCAGCGCCAGGGTGCCGGCATTCGGGCCGAGGCCGGCGGCGAGTACCATCAACGCCGCCCACACCAGTTCCGGAATCGCCCGCAGACCGTTGAGCAGCAGCCGCGAAGCGCTTTGCAGCGGCCAGCCGAAACGACCGGCGGCAGGCAGCGCGAGCAGGATGCCGAACACCGCCGCGAGCAGGGTGCCGAGGGCCGACATGGCGAGGGTTTCCAGCGCGCCCTTGAGGATCGCCTGCAAGTGCGTGGCGCTCAGGTCCGGGCTGAGAAAGCGCTGCGCATAGGCACCCATCTGCTTGAGGCTGTTGGCGCTGCCGAGTTCACCGAGGTCGAGTTCGAGGTAACCGAACGAGGCGATGACCGCGACGCCAATGCCGACGATCAGCAACAGATTGATCAGGCGATTCATGTCAGCCTCCAGCGCAGCAGGCGGCTGAGTTGGTCGGCGCCGAGCACCAGGATCAGGAAGGTCAACAACATGCTCGCCACTTCACCGCTGGCGAACATGCGCAGCGACAGATCGATCTGCTGACCGAGGCCACCGGCGCCGACAAACCCCATCACCACCGACGCCCGAATCGCGCACTCCCAGCGATACACCGTGTACGACAGCAGCTCCGCCGCGACATTCGGCAGAATCCCGTAGGCGAACGCCGCGAGCCGTCCGCTGCCGGCCTGCATCAAGGCGTGTGCCGGACGCTGGTCGGTGGACTCGAAAATCTCCGCGTAGACCTTGCCGAGCATGCCGCTGTAGGTGATGGCGATCGCCAGCACACCGGCCGCCGGGCCAAGGCCCACGGCACGCACAAACAGCAGTGCCCAGACGATCTCCGGCACGCTGCGCAAGAAGATCAGCAGTCCGCGCACCGGCCAGCGCAGCAAGCGTCCGAGCCGACCGGGAATGCCGCTGCGGGACGCCGCCGACAACGACAGTGCGCGGCTGGCAATCAGACTGGCCGGTACCGCCAGCAACAGCGCCAGAGCCATGCCGGCGGTGGCGATGGCCAGGGTTTGCAGGGTCGCCTTGAGCAGCAACTGGAGAAAGTCATGGTCATGCGCCGGTGGCCAGAACCCGGAGATGAAACGGCCCATTTCGGTCTGGCTGTCGCTGTGCAGCAACACCCCCAGATCCAGTTCGCTGAGCTGGATGCCCGGCCACAGCAAGGCCAGCGCCAGCAGGGTCAGCAATAATCGCGGCGCGGCGGCCGGGTCGCGTGAGTCAGCCCTCAGCATCGCGGGATCTGCACAATCAGCGGCGCACTCGGCGTCGTCGGGCTTTGCAATTGCTCGTTGGCGTACAGCGCATCAAGCATCTCGCGGCTGACCTGTGTGGCGGGGCTGTCGAACAGGATCTCGCCGTCGCGTAAGCCGATGATGCGCGGAAAGTGTGCCAGCGCCAGTTCCACCGCGTGCAGGCTCGCCACCAGCGTGACGTTATGTGCCCGGGCATGCTGCGAGAGGATCGACAGGGTGTGCCCGGCCAACACCGGGTCCATCGCCGACACCGGTTCGTCCGCCAGCAGAATCTCCGGCGCCTGATACAGCACCCGGGCAATGCCCACGCGCTGCAATTGGCCTCCAGACAATTGCTGGCAGTAAGCGAAAAGTTTGTCGCCCAGATCCAGGCGGGCGAGGGCCGCACGGGCACCGGGAATATCCGTCGGGTGCAGCAGATTCAGCAGGCTCTTGCCCAAACTCCACTGGCCGAGTTTGCCGGCCAGCACTGCCGTCACCACCCGTTGGCGCGGTGGCAACGGTGGTGCCTGATGCACCAGGCCGATACGTGCGCGCAGGCGTTGCCGTTGACGAGCGGAGAGGTGCCAGGGGCGTTCGCCCAGCACCTCGATTTCACCGCTGCTGGGACGCAACGCGGTGGCCAGCAGGTTCAACAGACTGGATTTGCCGGCCCCGGACGGACCGATGATCGCCACCTGCTCACCGGCGCCAATCTGCAGGTCGACGCCACGCAGCGCATCGACCCCGTTGGTGTGGTGCAGACGGGCTTGTGTAAGGCTCAGGGTCATTTCAACAGATCGGCAGCGCGAGCAGCTTCCTCGATGCCCTTGTAGTTTTCGGGCTTGGTGTCGATGAAGCGGCTGGCCGCCTGCAGATCCAGAATCTTCTTCTGCTCGGGGTTGGCCGGGTCGAGGTCGAGGAAGGCTTTCTTGATCTTCGCCGCCAGCGCCGGGTCAAGGGTGCCGCGCACGGTCCAGTTGTAATCGAAGTAGGCCGGGGTGGTGGCGAACACATGCACCTTGCTGGTATCGACCTTGCCGGCGTCGACCAGTTTCTGCCAGACGCTGGCGTTCAGCACACCGGCATCGACCTTGCCGGCCTGAACCCAGGCGACGGTGGCGTCATGCGCGCCGGAATAGGCGACGCGGCTGAAATAGGCTTCCGGCTTGATGTTGTCGTTCTTCAGCATGAAGTAACGCGGCATCAGGCTGCCGGACGTCGACGATACCGAGCCGAAGGCAAAGGTCTTGCCCTTGAGGTCGGCCAGGCTCTTCACGTTCGGGTCGGCGCTGATGAACTTGCTGGTGAACTGCGCATCCTGCTCGCGCTGCACCAGCGGGATCACCGGGGTGGTGGCGTCGGTCTTCAGGCGTGCCTGAACAAAAGTGAAACCGCCCAGCCAGGCCATGTCGAGGCGGTCGGTCGCCAGCGCTTCAACCACCGCCGGATAGTCGGCCACGGGAACGAACTGCACTTTCATGCCCAACTGCTGCTCCAGGTATGCACCGAGCGGCTCGAACTTGCGCAGCAATTCGGTCGGGGCTTCGTCAGGAATCGCGCTGACCCGCAACACATCGGCGGCATGCGCCACCAGAGCAGAAAAAGACAGGGCCAGACCAGCAGTCAGTGCCAGGGTTCGTTTGAGCATGGAAATCTCCGTTTCATGAGCGTCGCATTCTAAGCGCCACGACGCGAGGTGTCGCGATCGGGCGCTCAATCAGGTTAGACGAAACGGCGAGGTTATACGCAGGCGTGCGGTGAAAGGCCAGCGCGCTTGTCCGGTGATGTTTTGCTCCACATTTCCTGCAGCCCACTGCCGCTGCAACCACCAAAAACCCTGTAGGAGCTGTCGAGTGAAACGAGGCTGCGATCTTTGCGTTCCTATTGAAGATCAAAAGATCGCAGCGTGCCGCAGCGCCTACACGGGGATTTTGGCAATCACCTTGATCTCGAACTGAAACCCGGCCAGCCAGGTCACGCCGACTGCGGTAATCGTCGGATACGGTGCGCTGCCCCAGAACTCCGGCACTACTTCCCAGATCGTTTCGAAGGTCGATTGCGGATCAATCATGAACACCGTGACGTCCACCGCGTCGGCAAAGCTGCAACCGGCGGCATCGAGAATCGCATTGAGGTTGTTGAAGGCCAGGCGCACCTGGTCCTGCAGCTCCGGTTCGGGCGAACCATCTTCACGGCTGCCGACTTGCCCCGAGACGAACAGAAAACCGTTGGAACGAATCGCCGGCGAATAGCGATGCCGCTCGTAAAGCGCATGGCGGGCTGGCGGGAAAACGACGTCGCGCTGGGTCATGGGTGTCTCCATCATTGTTTGGTGGTTGCTGATGGAGTGACTGTAGGGGCTTGCGCCATGGCGATAAACGCGCAAGCTTGGCGTTCACTGTTTGCAGATTCCAAACAATCCGAGGGCGCAAAGTGGACCGTTTCGATGCAATGCAGGCGTTCGCCCGGGTGGTCGAGGCGGGCAGCTTCACCAAAGCCGCCGAGACCTTGCACATGAGCAAGACTACGGTGACCCAACTCATCCAGCAGCTGGAAGCCCGGCTGCGGGTCAAGTTGCTCAACCGCACCACACGCAAGGTCAACGTCACGGCCGATGGCGCGATCTATTACGAGCGGGTGATCAGGCTGTTGGCCGATATGGACGATGCCGAAACTAGCCTGACCGGCGCGTCGGCCCTGCCCAGGGGGCGTTTGCGGGTGGATGTGCCGAGCCCGCTGGCACGGCTGATTCTGATTCCGGCACTGCCGATGTTTCACCAGCGCTACCCGGAAATCCAGATCGATATGGGCGTCAGCGACCGGATCGTCGACATCATTGATGAGAACGTCGATTGCGTGGTGCGCGGCGGCGAACTGCTCGACCAGTCACTCATGGCGCGGCGGGTTGCCGATCTTCAGCTTGGGGTCTTCGCCGCGCCGAGTTATCTGGCCCGTGCCGGTACGCCGCAGCACCCGCGTGAGCTGGAAGACTCGCATCATCGGGTGGTCGGATTTCTCTGGGCGCGCACCGGCAAGCCGGTGCCTTACGCCTTGCACAACGGCAGCGAACACCTGCAGATCAAGGGCCGCCACGTGCTCGCCGTGGATGACGGCAACGCCTACCTTGCGGCAGGGCTGGCCGGCATGGGTGTGCTGTGGTTGCCCAGGTACATGGCGCACGCACATCATTCTCGGGGCGAGTTGGTGGCGCTGTTCGAGGACTGGCAACTTGAGCCGATGCCGCTCTATGTGGCATACGCGCCGAACCGGCATGTCAGCCAAAAGCTCAGGGTCTTTATCGATTGGGTGATGGAGTTGATGGCGTTGCATGGCAATGGCCCGGAACTTGCTGAAGCGCAAACTAGGACAGTCAAATAAATAGCGCTTTGACGGCGAATACCGCCACTGGCGGCTCTGGATGCATCGCTATTCACTCAAGGAGTTTCATTCGTCATGAATATGTACATCGATATTGTGGGTGCGTGCAATTTGAGCTGCCCCTCGTGCCCGATGGGTAACTCGGAAAACGTCAATTTCAAGAAAGCCATGCAAGTCGACATGTTCAGGAAGATCGTCGAGAAGGCCCGGGTCGAGGGGGTCAAATCGATTTTTCTTTATAACTGGACAGAGCCGTTGATTCATCCGCGAATCGGTGAGTTTGTCGAGATCGTCAATGCCGCTGGCTTGCGTTGCGGTATCAGTTCCAATCTGAATCTGGCCAAGAACATGGAAGTTGCGTTGCTCGCCAACCCATGGTTTTTCCGTATTTCTCTCTCTGGGTTTTACCAGGAAACCTACGAGAAAGGGCATGCGGGTGGCGACATCGAAGTCGTCAAACAGAACATGCTCAAATTGCACGAGATCAAGCAACGAGAGGGGCTGGATACTCTGGTCGAGGTGTACTACCACCGCTATCTGGACAACATCGACGAAGAAGCGCTGATGCGCGAATTCAGTGAAGGCCTGGGTTTCAAGTTCGCGACCGGTTATTCAGTGATGATGCCGCTGGAGAAGACCCTGGCGATTGTCGAGCGTGATGTCTCTGTCACGGATGTTGATCATCAAACGCTGGAAAGACTGGCGTTGCCGCCTTACGACGATCTGGTCAATCTGATTCGGCATTATCCTAAAAAGGCGTGCTCGCTCAAGGACGATTGGCTGGTGCTGGACTGCAACGGAAATACAGTGCTGTGTTGCAGTATTTTCAATCAGACTGAATATCAGGTCGGCAAGTATCTGGACCTGCCTTTGCCGCAACTGACTCGACTCAAGTCGACTCAAGAAAACTGCGTCGATATGTGCAATCGTTGCGCAGCAAATGGCTTGCACCACTACGCAATGACCCCGAGTCAGGGGGCAATGGAAGCTCACGCAGTCAACCGCATCATCGATTTTCGCAAGCGTAGCGCCATTGGCCTTCCAGTCGCGAGTGACAAGCTTGGGCGCGACGGTGAAGTCAGTGCCGAGAATTTCGACGAAGCGCAATATCTTCAGATGAATCAGGACGTCAAGAACGCGATCTCCATGGGTGCCTTTACCAGTGGTTATCAACATTACCTGCTGTACGGACGTCTGGAAGGCAGGCTCGGTGCGGGTTATCTCACGGTCGTCTGAGATTATTGATCGGGCGTTGCCAGCCGAGTGCTCAACCACTCGGTGAAGCTGCGCGCCATCGGGTCATTCTCGCTGTCACGATGGGTCAACAGCGCCCAGTTCGGGCCACGAATGGTTTGCTCCACCAACGGTTGCAGCAACCCCGTGTCCCGCGCCTGACGGCTGAGCAACTGGCTGACCAACGCAATCCCAAGTCCTGAACACGCCGCGTCCAGCAACAAACCCGGATCGGAAAAATTCAGCCCCTGATCCTGCTGCCCGACATCGACCCCGGCCTCCACCGCCCAGTGGCTCCAGTCCATTTCCCGTTCGCCGTGCAGGGTCGTGCGTTGCGCGGCAGGTTGCGCCAACACGCTGGGGTGACACGCCGGAAGCAGGCGGTCGGCATGCAGCACCTTGAAGCTGCATTCAGCCTGGGAGCTGATGTCGTCGCGCACCGCCAGATCGATGGTTTGCGTGGCCATGTCCGGCACCTCGTCGGTGCTGAAAATCCACAGGTCGACTTGCGGATGCTGGCGCCGAAAATCTGCCAGACGCGGCAGCAGCCAGTGCCGGGCGAACGCTGGCGTGGTGTTGAGCACCAGTTGATTGGGTTTCTGATATTGCCCCAGACGGCGGATGCCGACCGCCAGTTGCTGCAACATCGCCTGGGTGGTGCTGAGCAGATCGTGGCCGGCGTCGGTCAGCGCGACGCTGCGGCCGCTGCGAAAGAACAGCGGTTGTTCGAGGTACGCCTCAAGGCTGCGGATCTGCTGGCTGATCGCCGATTGGGTGAGGCTCAGCTCATCGGCGGCCTTGTGAAAACTGCCCAGACGAGCAGCCGCTTCGAAGCCGCGCAGGGAGCTGAGCGGCGGCCAGTGTTTGAGCATATCGATAAGTTCCTCTAATCAGTTGTGCGCTAAATCCATCGTTTGTTGCTGCGATTTCAGCGCCGTAGCATTCATCTCACGCCGAATCCCGGCAATTTCCATTGAACACAATGGCTTAATCGAGAGGTGCTTGTCATGCCGCGCAACGAGAATAACAACAACGCTTGGATGATGCCTGCCGAATGGGTAACGCACGCGGCGACGTGGATGGTCTGGCCGCATAACCAGGCGCTGTGGGAGTCGGGCTGGCGCGTGACCTTGCCGCTGGTGCAGGAGGATTTCGCCCGGGTCGCCAACGCCATCGCACGATTCGAGCCGGTGAAAATGGTCGTTGATCCCTCGGTGGTGGCGAGCGCCAAAGCCCTGTGCGGGCCGAACATCGAGGTGATCCCGCTGGCGGTCAACGACAGCTGGTGCCGCGACTCCGGTCCGAGCTTCATCTGCCACCCGCAACAAGGTCTGGCCGGTGTCAGCTGGCGCTTCAACGCCTGGGGCGGCAAGTCGGCGCATGAGCTGGACGAAAGCCTGGCGCGGCGCGCGCTCAATCATCTGGGGCTGGAATGTTTCGGCACGCCGCTGAGCAACGAGGGCGGGGCGATTCATGTCGATGGCGAAGGCACGCTGATCACCACCGAGTCGGTGCTGCTCAACCCCAACCGCAATCCGGGGATTGGCAAGGCTGAAATGGAAGAGATTTTCAGTCGTCTGCTCGGCGTGAAGAAAACCATCTGGCTGCCGGGTGATCCGGATTACGTCACCGGCGACATGACTGACGGTCACGTTGATGGCGTCTGCGCCTTCGCCCGCCCCGGCGTGCTGCTGGTGGATGCGACCCACGACCAAAGCTCGGTGTACGCCGACGTGGTGCGCGAAAACCGTCGTGCGCTGGAGTTGGCGACCGACGCACAGGGCCGCAAGTTCGAGCTGATCGAACTCTACGAAGCCAGCGAAGCGGTGGACAGCGAAGCTGAAGTGTTCTGCGCCTCGTACACCAATTTCTACATCGCCAACGGCGCGATCATCATGCCGGCTTACGGCATCGAGGCCGACGCGGCGGCGGCGAAAGTGCTGGCGCAGGCATTCCCCGGACGCGAAGTGGTGCCGGTGCGTATCAATCATCTGGCCCATGGCGGCGGCGGGGTGCATTGCATCACTCAGCAGCAACCGGCCTGGCCAGTGGAGGGTTGAGCGATGAGCCATTTGACTATCGCCACCACCCAGATGCCGTGCACCTGGGATCTGCCGCGCAACCTCGATCAAGCCGAGCAACTGGTGCGTGAGGCGGCCGCGAAGGGCGCGCAGGTGATCCTGTTGCAGGAGCTGTTCGCCACGCCGTATTTCTGCATCGAACAGAGCCACAAGCATCTGGCGCTGGCCGAGGAGTATCGCGACAGCCGCGTGCTGCAGCGTTTCGCCGCGCTGGCCAAAGAGCTGGGCGTGGTGCTGCCGCTGAGCTGGTTCGAGCGGGCCGGCAACGCGTATTTCAATTCGCTCACCGTGGCCGATGCCGACGGGCGTCTGTCGGGGGTGTATCGCAAGACCCACATCCCCAACGCCATCGGTTATCAGGAGAAGGAATATTTCAGCCCCGGCGACAGCGGTTTCCGTGTGTGGGACACCGCGTTCGGTCGCCTCGGCGTGGGTATCTGCTGGGATCAGTGGTTTCCCGAGACCGCGCGTTGTCTGGCGTTGATGGGCGCTGACGTGTTGCTGTTTCCTACGGCCATTGGTTCCGAGCCGGGCTGTGCAGCACTGGATTCCCGCGACCACTGGCAGATGACCATGCGCGGCCATGCCGCTGCCAATCTATTGCCGGTGGTGGCGGCCAACCGGGTCGGGCGCGAAGTTGCGAGCACCGATCCGTCGCTGCAGATGAGCTTCTACGGTTCGTCATTCATCAGCGATCACAAAGGCAAGTTGCTCGCCGAAGCCGACCGCGACAGCACGGGCGTGCTGGTGCACGGCCTCGACCTCGAGGCGATGCGCGAAGAACGCCTGAGCTGGGGCATCTACCGTGACCGGCGCCCGGACATGTACGGCGCACTGCTCAGTCAGGATGGTCGCAACCTTCACGCACGCTGGAACGCACAAGGGGTTTGATATGGCTACGCATCACAAACGACTGCTCGGCGTTCTGGGCCTGGCCCTGACTTGCGTGATCCCGGCGCTGCATGCCGAGGACAAAACCCTGCGCCTGTACAACTGGGCCGATTACTTTGCCGAAGACACCCTGAGCCGTTTCACCGCGGAAACCGGGATCAAGGTGATCTACGACGTCATGGACGGCAGCGAAACCCTTGAAGCGAAAATGCTTTCTGGCGGTAGCGGCTACGACCTGATCTTCCCCGGCGATACCGTGGCCGAGCGCCTGATGCGTGCCGGCAGCCTGATGCCGCTGGACCCATCGAAGCTCACGGAGACGGCCGACATCGAACCCGGTCTGCAGAAATTGCGCAGCCACTACGAGCATTCCAGCAAAGCCACCGTGCCCTACACCTGGGGCACCATCGGCCTTACCTACAACGCGGCGCAGATCAAGCAGCGTATGGCCGACGCGCCGGTCAACAGCCTGGATATGCTGTTCAAACCGGAGCTGGCGGCGAAGTTTGCCGATTGCGGGATTTCGCTGATCGACTCGCCGGATGAAGTGCTGGCGGTGGTGCTCAATTATCTGGGGCGCGATCCGCGCAGCGCGAAACCGGCGGATCTGGCGGCGGCCAGTGAGGTGCTGATGAAGTTGCGGCCTTATGTGCGCAAGTTCCAGTCGCAACCGGTGACCGATCTGGTCAACGGCAACCTGTGCCTGTCGCTGGGTTACAGCGGCGACATGACCCAGGCTCAGCGCACCTCGGACAGCGCTGGCAAGACCACGAAATTCGAGTACCGCATCCCTCGCGAAGGCACCACGGTGTGGATGGATACCATGGCGATTCCGGTCGACGCGCAACACCCGGAATACGCCTACGCATTCATCAACTTCGTGATGCGCCCGGAAAACATGGCGGCGATCAGTAACTTCACCGGTTACCCGACTTCCAACGCCAAGGCGCGGGACAGCGTCGACGCCGCGATGCGCAACAACCCGGACATCTATCTCGACGAGGCGACCTATGCTCGATTGATCCCGGGCAAGGACATTCCCCAGGCCGACATGCGTGCACGGATGCGCACCTGGACCAAATTCAAAACCGCCACTCAGCCATGATTCAACCGCCGGCACCCGGTCGCCGGCCCTTTTCAGGAAAACCAGAGATGTCGACACGTCGTGAGTTCATCAAACAGCTATCGGTTGCCGCCGGTGTCAGCGCCGCGGTCATGGGCCTTGGCCTGGCGCCGGGCAGACTGCTGGCGGCCAGCGCGGGAGATTGGTTCATGCCCGACGAGGGTGACAGGCACGAACGCGCCTTCATCGCTTTCGGCGCACAGGACGCAATCTGGGAAGATTTCACCGCGGATGTGCAGGCCGCGCTGGGCCGCATCGCCCGCACCATCGCCCGGTATGAACCGGTCACGGTGTTGTGTCGCAGTGGCGAACGTAGCCTCGCCGAAGAGTATTGCGGCACCCGCAACGTCACCTACGTGACCGCCGCGCTCGACGACATCTGGATGCGCGATATCGGCGCCAATTTTGTCATCGATGACAAGGGCGGGCTTGGCGCGGTGGACTTCAATTTCAACGGGTGGGGCGACAAACAGCGGCACAGCAAGGATGCGAAAATCGCCGCTCGAGTGGCCGCCGATGCACAGGCGACCTACCTGCGCAGTGAACTGGTGGGCGAGGGGGGTGGCATCGAAGTCGACGGCCACGGCACCGGGATCATGACCGAGAGCAGCTGGATCAACAGCAACCGCAATCCGGGCTGGAGCAAGGCCGATGTCGAGGCTGAATTGAAGGCGCGTCTGGGCCTGCGCAAAATCATCTGGCTGCCGGGGATCAAGGGCAAGGACATCACCGACGCCCACGTTGATTTCTATGCGCGGTTCATCAAGCCCGGCGTGGTGATTGCCAATCTCGACAACGATCCTGAATCCTACGATCACCAGGTCACGCTGGCGCACCTGGAAATTCTCAAGAAAGCCACCGACGCTGACGGTCGCCCGCTGCAGATCCACACGATCTCGCCGCCGCTCAAGCCGCGCAAGAGCAAGTTCAACCAGAACAACCCGGATTTCGCCGCCGGTTACATCAACTACTTCGTGATCAACGGCGCGATCATCGCCCCAGAGTTCGGTGACAAGGAGGCCGACAAAAAGGCTTATGACCTGTTATCGAAGCTGTACCCGGAGCGCAAAGTCGAGTTGCTGAACATCGATGCGATCGCTGCCGGTGGTGGCGGGATTCACTGCGTGACCAGTCATCAGCCGCAAGCGTGATTGACTCTTTGGCCCATCGAGCCAACTATCGGCGCATAACAACATGACCGATGGGCCAGACCTTGATCGAACGACGTCAATTCAGCGGAGGCATGAAGGGCAAAAACCTTCGCTATCTGAATGAGCAATCTGCAGATTCACGCCTCACCCGCACGGGTTTTCTGTTGCTGGAACACTTTTCGCTGCCGGCCTTCACCCAGGCGCTGGATACGATCATCACTGCCAACCTGTTGCGAGCCGGACTGTTCAGCTCGCGCACGTTCGGGCTGGGCGAGGGTGAGGTGATCAGCGATCTGGGGCTGGTGATTCGCCCGGACGCGCGAATTGATATGGCCAGTCTTGCGGATCTGGACTTGCTGGTGGTGTGCGGCGGCTACCGCACTGAGCTGAAGGCCAGCGAGGAGTTGATCAACTTGCTGCGCTCGGCGGCGGAGCGCGGGGTCAGTCTGGCCGGTTTGTGGAACGGTGCGTGGTTTCTCGGCCGCGCCGGACTGCTCGATGGTTATCGCTGCGCGATTCACCCGGAACATCGCCCCGCACTGACGGAAATTGCCAAAGCCACCCAGGTCAGCAGCGAACCTTATGTGATCGATCGCGACCGGCTCACGGCGTCGAGTCCGTCCGGGGCTTTCCATATGGCGCTGGACTGGATCAAGAGCCTGCACGGCAAGGCGCTGGTCGAAGGCATCGAGGACATTCTGGCGTTCGAGGAGTCGCGCTATCGGCGGATCAAACCGGATGAAAACCTCTGCGTCAGCGCACCGTTGCGCGAGGTGGTCAAGCTGATGGACGCCAACCTCGAAGAGCCGCTGGAACTGGAACAACTGGCGGTGTATGCCGGTCGCTCGCGGCGACAGCTGGAGCGTTTGTTCAAGGAACAACTGGGCACCACGCCGCAGCGCTATTACCTGGAATTGCGCATCACCGAAGCCCGGCGCCTGTTGCAGCACACCGAGCTGTCGCAGATGGAAGTGCTGGTGGCCTGCGGTTTCGTTTCGCCGAGCCATTTCAGCAAATGCTACAGCGCGTTTTTCGGTTATCGCCCGTCCAGGGAAAAACGCCTGGTCAAATAGACCGAGGCGTTTTCTGCCTTCGACCTCAGAGGTGATCGGCGTCGATCACTGCCTGAGCAAACGCCTGCGGATCTTCCTGCGGCAGGTTATGGCCGATGCCGCCGTTGATCAGGCGGAACTGGTACTTGCCGGTGAAACGCTTGGCGTAATCCTCGGGCGCCGGGTGCGGCGCGCCGTTCGCGTCACCCTCGAGGGTGATGGTCGGCACGCTGATCGGCGGGGCGCTGGCGAGTTTCTGCTCCAGCGCCGCGTATTGCGGTTCTCCCTGCACCAGGCCCAGACGCCAGCGGTAGTTGAACACGGTGATCTCGACGTGATCGGGGTTCTCCAGCGCTTTGGCGCTGCGGTCGAACGTGGCGTCATCGAACGTCCACTTCGGCGAGGCGAGCTGCCAGATCAGCCTGGCGAAGTCGTGGGTGTTTTTGCGGTAACCGTCGCGGCCACGTTCGGTGGCGAAGTAGAACTGATACCACCACTGCAATTCGGCCTTGGGTGGCAACGGATTTTGCCCGGCAGCCTGATTGCCGATCAGATAGCCGCTGACCGACACCAATGCCTTGACCCGTTCCGGCCACAGCGCCGAGACGATGTCCGCCGAGCGTGCGCCCCAGTCGTAGCCACCGAGCACTGCTTGCTTGATGTTCAGGGCATCCATGAAGTCGATCACGTCGCTGGCCAGCGCCGCAGGCTGGCCGTTGCGCGGTGTCTGGTCCGAGAGGAAATGCGTGTCGCCATACCCCCGCGCGTACGGCATCAGCACCCGATAACCCTTGGCGGCGAGCAACGGCGCGACCTCGTCATAACTGTGAATGTCGTACGGCCAGCCGTGCAGCAGAATCACCACCGGCCCCTGCGCCGGGCCGGTTTCGGCGTAGGCCACATCCAGCAGGCCGGCCTTCACATGCTTGAGCGGGCCGAACGGCGAGGGTGCGGAATAGCTGATGTTGTGGTCGCCGGGTGCCGGCTGCGCGGCGGCAGCCGTTGGCATTTGCGTCGCCGCCAGCGCGCCGAACAGCGCCACGGCGAGGATGTTCATACGGTTGGATGCTGCGTTTTTCATGCTGAAGTCTCCTTGGCAATCCTGTCGGGGGCAGGTGCGGGCTGAGCCCGGCAAACCTTGCAGGCATTTGAACGCGGGGACGTATCTGGCCCATGTCGAAAAAGCGCCATGATTCAAGTTCATGTATCGCCGGGGTGTCTGTACACACTGGGATACACAGCCGGTGTGCTTTGTATGGCCGTGTATCCAGCATTGCGCGCGATACACGGCGAGACCAAACGCGGGTCTTTCGACACATCGCCGCTACACCCGGCAGTCACCCTGCAGGCCTTCACACCATGACTGTCGAGAGGGCATTTGCATGCAACGCACACTGATTCTGGCCACCGTGGCCGCACTGGTTTCATTCACCGGCCTGGCACAGGCGGCGGACGCTCAGGCCATGAGCTGGCAGCAGGGTCTGAGCCGTACCGACCTGATTCATCAGGACCTGGGCGACGCCGATCACGAGGTGCTGCAGGCGCGGATCGATTTCGACCCGGGCGTGGCTGCGCCGCGACATGCGCATCCGGGTGTCGAGGTGGCGCACGTGCTCAGCGGCACGCTGGAGTATCAACTGGAGGGGCAGCCGGCGGTCACGCTGAAGGCCGGTGACTCGCTGTTCATCCCGGCAGGCGTGGCCCATGTGGCGAAGAACGTCGGCCAGGACCAAGGCGTGGAACTGGCGACCTATGTGGTGAAAAAGGGTCAGCCGCTGCTGGAACTGAAGCCGTGACCGGGCTTATCTGGCGCGCAGCAACTTGCGGTAGTCCACCGGGGAAATCCCGCGGGCCTGACGAAAGGAATGGCTGAAAGAACTGGCCTGCGAGTAACCCAGCATCAGGGCGATGTTCATGATGCTGGTCTCGGTCCGGCGAAGGTAATGGTCGGCCAGTTCCATGCGCATGGTTTCCAGCACCTGATTGAAGTTTTCCCCTTCAGCCGCCAGTTTGCGCTGCAAGGTGCGCGGCGAAATCGCCAACTGCCGGGCCAGGCTTTTCAGGCTGAAATCGCCGGTCGGCAA
Source organism: Pseudomonas sp. NPDC088414 (assembly GCF_044753325.1). NCBI lineage: Bacteria > Pseudomonadati > Pseudomonadota > Gammaproteobacteria > Pseudomonadales > Pseudomonadaceae > Pseudomonas > Pseudomonas sp. NPDC088414. Next base: position 82,368 of record NZ_JBIVMY010000004.1, read on the forward strand.
TTGTTCGGTGAGCAGCGCGCGCAAGCGGTCAGTCACGGAAAATGCCGGGTACGTCAGACACAACTGCCAGTCGGCCTCCAGCAGCATGCTGCGATGCATGCGCGGGTCGGCGCCCTGGATCCGCGTCGAGAGTGTCGACTCGGCAAACACCAGCGCATTGCAGCCGGCCTCGAACTGCACCGGACAGCCAAAGAAGTGTTCATACAGCGCCGGTTCGCCCACCGCCGGATGCATCATCCGCACTTCCAGCATTGGCTGATTGCTGGCGATCAACCAGCGGCCGAACGCTGCCCAGCCGACCATCAGCGCTTCCTGATGCAGGGCGCAGTAAGGCTCCAGCTCACTGATGCGTTGATCTTCGAGCGTCACGCGGCCGTCACCGATGACGATCCGGGTCTGGCTGGACGGGCTGTCGTAAACGATCTTGCCGAATCGCAAAATCATGTTCAGCGACTCGCCGAGTGTCGCGCTGGTCATCAGCACATAACCCAGCACGCCATAGGTGCCCGGGCGCACGGCGGCGCCGACCAACAGGCCGAAATGCGGCAGGTTGCTGCTCAGTGCCGCCAGTTCCAGCAAGGCACGCAGTTGGCGCATGGGAATGCGCACGATCGAGTCGGACAACTGCTCGCGTGAGAGTCCGGTCTGCTGCAACAGCCAATCAACATCGCAGCCGTATTGTTCGGCGACATCAAGGACGTGGTTCACGAAGGCAGCGCTGGAAGTGGCGGGTCGCATGGGGGGAGGGGAAGTCCGGTAATCCGGTGATCTTGCTTTTCCGAAAGGTGAAGAAAGCGACGTCGCCAAGGCGCGCGGCGTCAATAGATCCTACATGCGCCCGATCACCGGAATGCCGGTACCGGTGACCGCCGACGCTTGCTCCGAAATCAGAAACAGAATCACCGCCGCCAGCTGCGCCGGTGTCACCCAGCGCTGATGCTCGGCGTCGGGCATGGCTTCCCGGTTTTGCGGGGTGTCGAGAATGCTCGGCAACACGGCATTGACCGTGATGCTCATGTCTTTGAGTTCTTCGGCGAGGCTTTCAGTCAGGCGCAGGACGCTGGATTTCGACGCGGCGTAAGCGCCCATCCCCAGTCCGGCCTTCGCCGCCATGCTCGCGCCGATATTGACGATGCGCCCGGCCGAGGACTGCAGCAGCAACGGCAGCAGGGCTTTGCTGGCGTTCAATGCGGTTCGAAGGTTCAGCGAGTAGAGCCGATCCCAGGCCTCGAGCGCACCGCCCAGCAACGGTTCCCACGCATAGCCGCCGGCGCCGTTGACCAGTGCATCGAGACGGCCGAAATAGCGGTTGATCTGGTGGGCGACTGCCTGGCAATCGGCAACGGAAGTCAGATCGATACCGGACAGGACCAGTCGATTGTGCGAGCTGGGCAGCATAATCGTCGCCCGATCGATCAGCACCAGATCCGCGCCCTGGGCTGCGGCCATGTCCGCCAGGGTCTCGCCGAGATTCCCCAGGGCGCCGGTAATCGCCACAACGCGCCGTGAGAGTGACTGAGTCATCAAGAGTCCTTTCCTTTTTAAGGGCGCATACTCTAATGATATCGGTGGCCCGTGGCATGCTTTTGGATGTCAACTTGTTGCGCAAAAGTGCCAAAATTTTATGCCTGGCAAAACAACGGGAAAGGGTCGTGAAACAGGCGTCAGAAAGTTGGCTTCAGACGGGTGGCGCCAAGCGGATTCTGAAAGCCTGGCGATGATTTGGTCTGGCATTCTTGTCGTTGTTTCGCCAGGCGCAAATCCTGTCCTGAAGTCTTTAGCACAGTTTTTCCGGGCGACGCCGCGCAAATCGGAAGTACGTTTTTTGCGCCACATAATCTGTTGCTGCAGCCAGCCAGTGCTACTTGTATCCTTGCGCGCGACAAGGACACGCGGCTGCAGTCATCGAGTCGCTCGACCCGCCGCAGGAACGGAAACCGGACTTTCCCAAAGGTAGTAATGTGAAGCGTGATACCCGCCTGGTTGTGCTTTTGTTGTTGGTGATCGGTTGTTCCCTCGCGTCACTGACGGTGTGGAAAGTGCTGGCCTCTCGAGAGCGCGCGCTGGAGGAAGTCAACGTTCATGGCTTGAACCTGACCCAGGCGCTGGCAACTTACTCCGAAGGCATCGTCCGCCAGAGTTCGTTGCTGCTGCTCGGGCTCGTCGAACGCCTGGAAACCGAAGGCAGTGGCCCCGCGCAGATCCAGCGTCTGAGCGCACTGGTCAATCGTCAGGAACCGCTGATGCCGCAGCTCAGCGGCATCACCATCTACGATAATCAGGGCCGTTGGCTGATGTCTTCCAATCGACCGATTCCGGCCGGGGCCAACAGCAGTGATCGTGTTTATTTCATCCATCATCGCGATGATCCGAGCCGCGAAACTTTTATCGGTCCGCCGATCCAGAGTCGCTCCAATCAGGAGTGGGTAATCACTGTCAGCCGCCGTTTCAATGATGCGCACGGCGAGTTTGCCGGTGTGGTGGCGGTAACCCTGGGAATCGAAAACTTCCTGCGCCTGTTCGGCAAGATCGATGTGGGCCAGGAGGGTGCTATCGGCTTGTCCTATACCGACGGTACGTTGCTGGTGCGCTATCCGTTCCGCGAGCAGGACATGGGCCGCAATTTTTCCAAGTCGCCCATCTATGCGAAGTATCTGGTCGATCGATCGGTCGGTACCGCGTCGTTTACTTCCAGTCTGGATGGCGTCGAGCGGCTCTATGCCTTTCGCAAGAGTGACCGGTTGCCGCTGATCACCACGGTCGCCCTCGGCAAGCGCGAAGCCCTCGCTGCGTGGCGCATGGAAGCCTGGCTGTCGGCAGTGGTGGTCGCGGGGTTGCTGGGGCTTACCGGGCTCATCGGCTGGCTCCTGATTCTCGATATTCGCAGGCGTACCAGGGCTGAAGACCAATTGCGCGGGACGCAGCAGCAGTTGCTCTCATCCAATCGTCAGCTTGAATTGCTGGCGATGAAAGACTCGCTGACCGGTCTGGCCAACCGGCGCTGCTTCGATGAGAGCCTCGCCATGGAAGCCCGGCGCGCCCAACGTGACGGCACGACGCTGGCGTTGCTGATGATCGATATCGATTACTTCAAGCTGTTCAACGATTCGTTCGGGCATGTCGCCGGCGATGCCTGCCTGCAGAAGGTCGGCACAATCCTCGAAGGTTGTGTACGGCGTCCGTCGGATCTGGTGGCGCGTTACGGCGGCGAGGAGATGAGCGTGATCATGCCGGCCACCGACAGTGGCGGTGCTGCGGTGGTGGCGCAGATGATCCTCGATCGCTTGCAGCAGGAGCACCTCCCGCACCCGTCCAGCCCGTTCGGCAGGCTGAGTGTGAGTATCGGCATCGCTACGGCCTCGGGGTCGCAACTGGAAACCCTGCGAGGGTTGATCGAGGGGGCGGATCAGGCGCTGTATAACGCCAAGGCGCTGGGGCGCAACCGGTTTGTGCAGGGAACCTGGTGATCTGCGTCGGTGCCAACTATTCGAACTTGTCATGCTGCGCAACTAAAACCGTTGGTCAGCTCCCGGTGCAGTCCGACAGCCAAGCGACTACTTTTGTGGCTGGTCGATAAAGTCACAGGAGCTACCAGGAACTATTGAAGTGTTGATTTCAGGAAGGATCTTGAATAAGGCGCGGTGCATCGCTCAGGCGATGTGTATCCAGACTCCCGGTCTGTAACGCAGGGCCCGCCACCTTTTGCTTGTCAAGGAGAACACAGATGGCAATCAGCCGAGTAACCGAAACATCCGATAAAGCCGCTCTCGTCGAAGCCGAGGTATACCGTTGGTACAACCTCTTTTTTCCGTGGTCACGCGGTGTGGCTTGCCAGTCCGAGGGCGCCATCAAACCTTTGTACGATGCGCTGGCGAACGACTTTCGAGTGGTCCTGACGGATGGCCAGATCATGGACCGGGCGGACTACTGGGAGCGACTTTGGGGACTGTACGGCAAGCGCGTTGGCAGCCCCGAATCGCACATCATCAATCTTTCCATCACGCCTCTGCCGGGGGATCTTTTCCTCACGGTATTTGATCTGGTCAAAGACGGCATCACCAAGAAAAAAGTCGATTCGGCGCTCATGCGGCTGGACCCCACGTCGCCATCGGGTATCTCCTGGGTTTATGTGCATGAAAGTGAGCATGAGAGCGCTGCCGCGTAATTGCCGAGGACGCGCAAGTATTCTAAGTCCCGCAATCGAGATGCGCATGATGTAAACGCCAAAGCCCTGATTATTCAGGGCTTTGGCGCATAAAGAGGGCGTGCGCCGTGGTATTTGGCGTTAAGTATTTCTAATCATCGATGAAATCTACTTCGTTTTGCTTCTTTTAATGATGGATCTGTCCAATCATGACGCATGCCGACTCGATAAGGCCAGACGGCCTCTCCCTTCGCCCCGAGCGAGCCATAAAAAGACTCGCAGTCATTTTTCTGCCCCTCAGCCAGTTATAGACATTCCTCTGTATTTTCAGATTTTCCCGACATTGGTTTGATGCGGCAGTTTTCCTGGATTCACCAGAATTTCATGTTTTGTTCAAGGCTTGTGCAGTCGAATTAGTTCATTAATTCGAGCGCTGTTACCTGCGCGGGTTTTGCGTGTGGAAATACATAATGGACGTTTGTCTCCAAAGGATTTTAGAGATCGAAGTTGTAAAAGGTATTGCAAAATGAAAACCGAAAAAGTGCTGGTTCTGAGGACATGCGCCAATAACATGGCCGACCATTGTGGTCTGATATGGCCTGCTTCAGGATCGGTGGAATGCCGGTTTTGGGAGCCGACGAGGAAACTTGAAAACGGCCTGACAGGCGTACTTTGGGGTCAGGGTTCAGACGCCCATCTGAGCCTGCAGGCGGATGCGCGATGGGTTGTGTGTGAAGTGGCGGTAGGCGACTTGATATTTCTCGACGATGACGAAGGCGTGAAATTTTCCCGTGCGGAAGTCGTCCATGTGGGGACACGAAACAGCGCATTGAATTACATCGCGGAGAATGCGGCGGATTATGAGGCGTCAACCACGAATTTGATCGAGACGTTCGAGTTTCCTCAAGTGCAACCAGAGACAAGTGAGACTTTTCCCGCGCTCCCGGTTATCGCTGGCGTTCCTGTTGATGTGGTCAAACAGCGTACAACCGTCCGGGCAATGCAAAAGCTCGAAACAGCGATTTATGGCAGTACGCTAACGGGCGCCAGTCAGAGTCAGCTCATTGCCGGTTATGGCAGTACTGAAACCGCCGGAGACAGCAGCACACTTATTGCCGGATACGGCAGTACCGGAACTTCGGGGTCCGACAGTTCGATCATTGCAGGCTACGGCAGCACGCAAACTGCCGGAGATGAGAGCTCGCTGATGGCGGGTTACGGCAGCACCCAGACTGCCAAGGCAGGTAGCGATCTCACTGCTGGTTACGGCAGCACCGGCACCGCAGGCTCCGACAGTTCGTTGATTGCCGGGTATGGCAGTACGCAGACTGCAGGCGGAGAAAGCTCGCTGACCGCCGGTTACGGCAGCACCCAGACAGCCCAAGAGGGCAGTGATCTCACTGCCGGCTATGGCAGCACAAGCACCGCCGGTACTGACAGTTCGCTGATCGCCGGGTATGGCAGTACGCAAACGGCTGGCGGCGAAAGCTCGCTGACCGCCGGTTATGGCAGTACGCAAACAGCCCAAGAGGGCAGTGATCTCACCGCCGGTTACGGCAGCACCAGCACCGCCGGCTCCGACAGTTCGCTGATCGCGGGTTACGGCAGTACGCAGACTGCTGGCGGCGAAAGCTCGCTGACCGCGGGTTATGGCAGTACGCAAACCGCGCAGATCGGTAGCGATCTCACCGCCGGTTACGGCAGCACCGGCACCGCCGGCTCCGACAGTTCGCTGATCGCGGGTTATGGCAGCACGCAGACTGCGGGTCAGGAAAGCTCACTGACCGCCGGTTACGGCAGTACACAAACGGCTCAGGAAGGCAGTGATCTCACCGCCGGTTACGGCAGCACGGCCACCACCGGACCAGACAGCATGGTGACTGCCGGTTATGGCAGCTCACAAACCGCCGGGCATGGCAGTGCTCTGATTGCCGGTTATGGCAGCACCCAGACTGCCGGCTACAAAAGCATTCTGACCTCGGGTTATGGCAGCACTCAGACTGCCCAGGAAAGCAGTGACCTCATTGCCGGTTACGGCAGTACCGAAACCGCGGGTTACGACAGCTCGCTGATCGCCGGTTACGGCAGCACGCAAACTGCCGGCCACGGAAGCATCATGACTGCCGGTTACGGCAGTACCCAGACCGCACAGGAAGGCAGTTCGCTCACAGCAGGTTATGGCAGCACGAGCACCGCCGGGCCTGACAGTTCGCTGATCGCAGGTTATGGAAGCACCCAGACTGCCGGACACGAAAGCACCCTGACCGCGGGTTACGGGAGTACCCAGACTGCTCAGGAAGACAGTTCCCTCACTGCGGGATACGGCAGTACCTCAACCGCGGGATTCAACAGTTCGCTGATCGCCGGTTATGGCAGCACGCAAACAACGGGGTACGAGAGCACCCTGACTGCCGGCTACGGCAGCACGCAAACCGCGCAGGACAACAGCTCGCTGACCACTGGCTACGGCAGTACTTCGACGGCGGGCTATCAAAGCTCGTTGATTGCCGGCTACGGCAGTACGCAAACCGCAGGCTATGGCAGCACCCTGACCGCCGGCTACGGCAGTACGCAGACCGCTCAGGAACAAAGTTCGCTGACCACCGGTTATGGCAGCACTTCGACCGCAGGGTACGAGAGCACCCTGATCGCCGGATATGGCAGCACACAGACCGCAGGTGACGACAGTATCCTGACCGCGGGTTATGGCAGCACGCTCACCGCACTCGACAGCAGCACCCTGACCGCCGGCTACGGCAGTACGGAAATCGCAGGATCTGGCAGTTCGCTGATGGCTGGTTACGGCAGTTCGCAGACCGCCGGCTACGAGAGCACGCTGACCGCGGGTTATGGCAGTACCCAGATGGCGGCGCGTGACAGCACATTGACCGCCGGTTACGGCAGCACCGGGGTTGCAGGGCAAGACAGCTCGCTGATTGCCGGTTACGGCAGCAGCTTGACCAGCGGCATTCGCAGCTATTTGACCGCCGGTTACGGCAGCACACTGATCAGTGGACTGCACAGCGTCCTGACCGCCGGGTATGGCAGCAGCCTCACCTCCGGGATACGCAGCAGCTTGACCGCCGGATATGGCAGCAACCAGATCGCCAGTCATAAGAGCTCGCTGATTGCGGGTCAGGAAAGCACGCAGATTGCCGGGCATAAAAGTATGTTGATCGCCGGCAAGGGCAGCTCGCAAACAGCGGGTTCGCGCAGCACGTTGATCGCCGGCGCCAACAGCATCCAGATGGCGGGTGATCGCAGCAAGCTGACGGCCGGTGCCGACAGCACTCAGACAGCCGGCGACCGCAGCAAACTCCTGGCTGGCAGCAACAGTTACCTGACGGCGGGCGATCGCAGCAAACTCACCGCTGGCGACGACTGTGTGCTGATGGCTGGGGATCGCAGCAAGCTGACCGCCGGCAAAAACTGCGTGTTGACCGCCGGTGCCGACAGCCGACTCATCGGCAGCCTCGGCTCAACGCTTTCAGGCGGGGAGAATTCAACCCTGGTTTTTCGCTGCTGGGATGGCAAGCGCTACACCAATGTAGTGGTCAAGACCGGAATCGACGGGGTAGAGGCTGACGTGCCGTATCAGATTGACGAGGACAGCAATGTTCTGGTCAGGGCCGAGGACACCGACAAGATGCCTGAAGAGATCCATATCCCACCTGAACCGGGCGAGGAGCGATAAGGCCTGACGCGTCGCGGTTCCTCGTCAGATCTTTTGAACCTGAGCAGAAACCGGTTACTCAACCGGGAAATGTTCGGGGATGACGGTAATGAACGCTTTCAAGAATCAGCTGACACTTGAGCAAGAATCACGACTGCATGCCCTGGATGCCTGGTATCGGGCGTTGGAAAATCGAGAGCTGCGCATGGATTGTCCCGATGCCTATCACGAGGAACTGTTGCGCAAGTCTGACGAGATGGATCGATTGGGTATGTTGACCCTGACCGAATTACGCGACCTGCGAAGGGACGCGGACGCAGCCTATCTGCTTGCGGTCGCCGGCAAGGATTATCACTGAAGGCCGTGCCGTCGTCGCCCGAATACAGTCCCGGGCGGGCGAGGGCAGGCTTGACGCATAAATCCGCACGCCATTTGACGTGCGGATTGATTTGTCCGATCCACGTATCGCCAGCTTCAGGTCGTCAACAATGTTGCGCTGCTGTCGGTCTGTGGCACGGCGATGTGGCTGTCACCGGGTGTCAGAATGACTTTTCGGCAGTCCTCTTGTTTTTTATCGAAGATCTTGTATCCCTCGGCGGCCTGCTCCAGTGACAGGCGATGGCTGATGATGACTTCCGGTGCAAGACGACCCGTTTCGATGTGATCCAGGAGCTCAGGCAGGAAACGGTGCACATGGGTCTGCCCCATCTTGAAGGTCAAGCCCTTGTCGAATGCATCACCGAACAGGAAGCCATGAATGAACCCGGAATAAACGCCCGGGACGCTGACAACACCTCCACGCCTGACTGCAGCGATACACTGCCGCAGCGCTTTGCCGCTACTGCCCTCAAGTTTGAGGGTCGCGAGCACCGTCTCCGTCGTACTTCCCTTGGCTTCGAACCCGACCGCATCCACGACGCCGTCGACGCCGCGCATCCCTTTGGTTTGCCGAATGATCGTATCGGCAGGGTCGTCGTCTTCGTCGAAGTTGATCGGAATTACGCCATAGGTTTTCTGCGCGTAGGCCAGGCGATAAGGATGGTGATCGACCATGAAAATCTGCTCGGCCCCGAGCATCCTCGCACAGGCCGCGCTCAGCAAACCGACGGGGCCTGCGCCATAAATGGCGATGCTCGAGCCGGGACCAATGCCGGCGTTGGTCACGGCCTGATAGGCAGTGGGGAGAATATCGGAAAGGAACAGGACTTTTTCATCCGACAGCGTCCCCGGCACTTTGAACGGCCCGGTGTTGGCCTTCGGTACGCGCACGTATTCAGCCTGACCGCCGGGCACTCCGCCGTACATATGGCTGAAGCCGAAGAGAGCAGCGCCTGGGGGTATTGCCTTTTTATTGATGATCGCTCCACGCCCGGTGTTGGTTGTTTCGCAGGCGGCGAACAGATCCATTGCGCAAAAGAAGCAACTGCCGCAGGCGATGACAAAAGGAATGACCACGCGGTCGCCGGGTTGCACAGCGGTCACTGCCGAGCCTGCCTCCTCGACGATTCCCATGAACTCATGACCGAAGATATCGCCGTGCTCGACGGTTGGAATTTTCCCTCGGTAGAGATGAAGGTCAGAGCCGCAGATCGCCGTTGCTGTGACTCGCAGGATGATGTCGTCATTGTCCTCGATAACCGGATCCGGAACGGTGTCGACCTTGACGCTGTGCGCGCCGTGATACGTGAGTGCTCTCATGACCGCTTGCCCCTTGCTTCATCTGAATGTAAGTGGGAGAGGACTGCCGGCCAACGTAAGTTCACAGTGATAGCGCCACAAGTGACTAGCGGTCGACAGGCGAGCACCTGGCGCAATTTTTTCAAACCTTAGGGAGTAGAGAAGGGTCGACTGCAGGATCCGCAACATCGGGACTGCCTGCTCCGAGGGTCGCAGGAGAGTGCCGGCGTTTTCTGTAAGAAAAAATCCATTCGACGACTTTTCGTGCAGATCCGCCCTGGCAGAAGGAGACTCAGTTCACCACTGACGGCTGGGTAGCGATCGAGACCGTGAGGATCACGACAAACAGCACGACGAGTGTCCAGAACATCACCACGACTGTCAGCATGACGGCCTTCAGGTTTTGGTAAAGCCAGCGCACCCAATGGCCTTCCGGTTTTGCTCCTGCGCGGGTTCTGAGCACGCCTTTCAAATAAAAGCCGAGGAGGGCAAGCAGCGCACCATCAATCAACAGCGCAGGCAGGCCGGCTTCGGGGAAAATGCTTGACCATCGATAGAATGACGACCGGCTCAAGAACACTACATAACAAGTGATGCCGCCGTAGGGGATGGCTCTCCACCATCTACCGGCGAGTGCTCCAACCATCAGGCACATGACTACCATAAACGGGTTGAGGAGAATATCGACCATCCATTCCATGACGTTGGGGAAGTAGCCCGGTGAATGGATGCTGCGCCAGATGTGTTCCAACATTGTTCAGATTCCTGCCTTCCTTGGAGTAAGTGCTGCTGCCGTGACTCGGTGTCCCCGCACGGTATCGGCATCTTGTCTGTTTACACACGCGACAAATGCAACAACCCTGAATATTCAGGGCTGTTTTTTTAGTTATTCGCTAACGCCTTAGCCGTTCTTGCTGTAGCCGCTGCCGGACTCCGACAGATTCGAGTAGAAGATGCAGCCGATCAACCTCGCGAACAGGCCTAACGTATCTGCCAGATCCGGATCGTCGAAGATGACTGCCCTGGAGTCCAATGCACACAGCGCGCCCCAAAGTTGTCCGTCGGGAAGGAAAATGGGCGCGCCTGCGTAGCTTTCAATCAGATATTGCTTCACCACAGGACGTGTCGAAAACCTGCCGTCGCAACTTATCTGTGGCACGAAAAGCACCTGAGGGTCTCTGCGAAACTCGCTGCACAGCGTGGTCTCCAGTTCCAGGGTGTCGCCGGTGTTGATCCCAAGCTCGATCGGATCGTAGGCGGAACAGACGATCCATTCCGTGTCAGTGAATTTCGCGATCGCCGCGAAGCGCGTTCCGGTCATGCGAGTGACGAGCTGCAGAATATTGGTTGTAGCTTCAATTTCAGCGATAGAGGAACGTTCCTCCGCGCTTAGCAACGCTCTGTGAATGGTCTCACTGAGAGGCATGCATTGTTCTCCGGTAATGATTGATCGAGCTGGCGATGGCTAAACGCTTTTGAAACTGCCCGTTTTGATATCAAGCAAAAGGAATTCGTTCACCTGAAAGGTTCCTGATGGCTGCGATAGCGAAGGATCATTGGTTTGCGGCTTGAGGCGCCGTTATCGGCGGCGTAGCCTTGATCATACAATTTGTTGGATCTCGCATTGAATGCAGGGTGAGGAAGTGGAAGGCGTAGTGTTGAACGAAAAGATGCAGCGTGAAGCTGATCGGCTTCTGGCGCAGATTGTCCGGGCAGACTCGATGATCATCGCGGTGAAGGCGGGCGCTCGTGCGGATGGCTTCGTGCTTGGGCTGGAAACCAGCGGGGTTTTACGTGCCGGCGATGCTGAAAGGCTTTACGTCATCTTTGAAGCGGCTGTGGTCGAGCGTCTGAAAATGCTTTCGCGGCCTTGAGCTGCGTGTCAGTCGCGCGCGGGTGGGCGGAAGGGAAAAGGCGTAGCGGGGTAGTGGGGCCGGCGGTGGAGGCTTGGTCCGAGCCACCGGCAACGAGCATGGTTACTCTACGATGCAAATCCAGCGGTGGTTCTGCCGGTATGGCGCGCGAGTGAAGTGAACATCTGAAACCAGATTCATTCCTTGCTCTTGAAGCGCTTCGGTCAGTTGTACGAGTGTCTCTGCCTGGATAGTCATTGCTGTCACCTCGTCAGATTTTCTGCGTTCATAATTCTTGACCAAGAGGACAACTGGCTAATTCAATTTTTCTACCTGATTGATATGCAAATCACCCCGATCCGCTACTGGCGTCGGTCTGGGTTTGTAGCATCAACTTGTCGACGTGCGAGGGGGGCGTACTTCATTTGGCCGATGCGCGATGACATCGATGGCCCAATGTGTCGCCAATTGAGAAATGCGGGTTGCATTCAGAACAGTGACCAGCCACTTCGACCTCAACGGAGTGCAGTAGAAACTCTTGATCGCGGTAGCGGGATGGCTTGATCGATCTTCGGGCCTTAGACTGCGAAGACCCGAAGATTGGAGCTTCTTTAGATCCGATGGATCTGAGTGATGTGCGGCTTGCCATTAGTTGGCGCATAGATTTCTACGATCGCTTGCCAGCCGTTTGGCGAACCCGGAAGCGTAGCTTTCGACTTGTAGCGATAGTTGGTGCCATTAACGACTTGGCTGGAAACCTCTTCGGGCGTGTAGCTCACGCCAACGAAGCCGGCCAGTGCTTCTTTGAAGACTTCCTGATCCTTGGGAGTCAGTTTGTGGTAAGGGGTCCATCCACCAACAAGATGTTCTTGAGCTGTCATGAATTAAATCTCCCTATTTAAATTCCTACTCGTTTGGCTTTTCGGAGTACGCCCCGTTTATTCAATGGTTTCCGGAATCCATTTCCTGAATAGTTTTCCGTTCATCCCTGACTGCATTGAGATGATTGTCCAGGAAAACACCGATACGAGCTTACTGCCGGTGCCGGGGAGTGTAGGTGAAGAGGGAGGGAGGTCAAGGCGATCGCAGCGAAGAGGTGCGACCTGAAATTCGAGATATATCTATGCCTTGGGTAGCTAACGGCCAGAAGCGGATGGTTGAATTCACAGCCGATAGCGGTCACTTTTCAGGACGCCAGAAACAACAAAGCCCTGAATAATCAGGGCTTTGTCGTACATAAGATGGCGGAGGCGATGGGATTCGAACTCATGGACCTGTTACAGTCGACGGTTTTCAAGACCGTTGCCTTAAACCACTCGGCCACACCTCCGTTTGCGTTGCGGGCGCCATAATACCTGAATGAAACACACTGTCAAACTCTGTGCATGGCTTGTTACAGAGCGTCTGTTATGATCTTTGCCACTGAACGTTTCAAACCAACAGGAGTGTCGCCATGCGCGAACAGGATTACGCAGTTCACAACAGCGTGCAGGCTGAGCAGCTAGAGGTTAGCCGCGTCCTGCGCAACACTTACGGTCTACTGGCGCTCACCCTCGCATTCAGCGGTGTGATGGCGTTCGTGGCGCAGCAGATGCGCGTCGGCTACCCGAATATTTTCGTGGTGCTGATCGGTTTCTACGGGCTGTTCTTCCTCACCAACAAACTCCGTGATTCCGCGTGGGGCCTGGTGTCCGCCTTTGCGCTGACCGGTTTCATGGGTTTCCTGCTCGGCCCGATCCTCAACCGTTACCTGGGCATGCAGGGCGGCGCTGAAGTGGTCAGCTCGGCATTTGCGATGACCGCGCTGGTGTTCGGTGGTCTGTCGGCCTACGTGCTGATCACCCGCAAGGATATGAGCTTCCTCGGTGGTTTCATCACCGCCGGTTTCTTCGTGTTGCTGGGTGCAACGCTGGCGAGCATGTTCTTCCAGATCAGCGGCCTGCAACTGGCGATCAGCGCCGGTTTCGTGCTGTTCTCGTCGGTGTGCATTCTGTTCCAGACCAGCGCGATCATCCACGGTGGCGAGCGCAACTACATCATGGCAACCATCAGCCTGTATGTATCGATCTACAACCTGTTCATCAGCCTGTTGCAGATCTTCGGCATCATGAGCCGCGACGACTGATCGCTGTTTGTGAATCAACAAAAAACCCGCTTAGGCGGGTTTTTTGTTGTCTGCGAAAAGCGGATCAGTTGATCACGATGCTGCCATCGGCCTGTTGCTTGTAAATCGTGTAGGGCAGCAGAAACGTATCCAACACGCCGGAAACTGCCGCATCGACCACCAAACCAAAGGAAGCGTTGTGGTAATTGAACGCGTCGACGTCATCCGGCTTTTCGGCGTGCAGCATGCAGAAGTCGTAGGTTGCACCGCTGTAAATGCGCGGCACCGCGCCGCAGTAGCTTTTCTTGGTTTTCAGTTGATCCACGGAAGCCTTGTCGCTAAGCACAACGGTCTGCACCGTACCGCACCCGCCGAGCATCAACAACGCCAGCATCACTGCCTGAATTCTCATTACCGCCAATCCTTCGCCGGAAAAACCTCAATCTACGCCGAGCAGGCGCAAAAAGCACTCACGCCATCGGCGGTAACCGGCGTTTGACCGGGGTTTTCTTGACGATCGCGGTGTTGGTTTCGGCCAGCGTATTGAGGCGGTCGAGCAGGGTGTCCAGCTGTTCCATCGAGCGCACGTGCAGGCGGGCGATGAAGCAGTCTTCTCCTGTGACCTTGTCGCACTCGGTGAACTCCGGAATCGACATGATTTGCCGCTCCACCTCCTGCAATTGCCCCGGCAGTGGTCGCACCCGGACGATCGCCTGGAGCTGATAGCCGAAGCATTTGGGGTCGATCTCGACGGTATAGCCCTTGAGCACGCCGCGCTCCTCGAGGCGACGCAACCGTTCGGCCACGCTGGGTGACGACAGGCCGCTGATCTGCGCCAATGCCTTGAGCGAGCGGCGCGAGTCGTCCATCAAGGCGCTGATGAGGATCTGGTCGATATCGTCAGTCATGGCGCAACTCCGGGATTAGGCACTTGCGGTAAACCACCCGCGATAAAAAAGGCAGAAGTCGAGTTTAGCCTGCTTTTTGCGCTGGAGGCGTGGGGTGTCGGCTTGGCATACTTTTGCCACGCTTTCGTCAAATGCTTAGGGAGATCGATGATGGACAACACAATCCGCCGTGGTTCATTGGAAATGACCGCCGCCATGCTGATTTCCGGGACCATCGGCTGGTTCGTGCTGGTGTCCGGGCAACCGGTGCTGGATGTGGTGTTCTGGCGTTGCGTGTTCGGCGCCGGCACCTTGCTGCTGATATGCGCGGCTTTCGGCTTCTTGCGTCCGGGCATTTTGACCCGCACCACGTTCCTGCTGGCGGTGCTCAGCGGAGTGGCGATTGTCGGCAATTGGGTGTTGTTGTTTGGCTCATATTCCCGGGCCTCGATCGCCATCGGCACGGCGGTCTACAACGTGCAGCCATTCATGCTGGTTGGCCTGGCGGCACTGTTTCTCGGCGAGAAAATCACCTTGCAGAAGCTGTTCTGGCTGGCGATTTCCTTTCTCGGCATGCTGGCGATCGTCAGTGCCCATGGCGGGCAGGGTGAGCGCGGTAGCGAATACCTGCTGGGGATTGCGCTGGCGTTGGGCGCGGCGTTGCTCTACGCGATTGCAGCGCTGATCATCAAGCGCCTGACCGGCACGCCGCCGCACCTGATCGCGCTGATCCAGGTCTGCACCGGAGTGCTGTTGCTCGCGCCGTTCGCGCACTTCAACGGCCTGCCGCAAACCAACGGCGCCTGGGCCAGTCTGGTGACGCTGGGCATCGTTCACACCGGTCTGATGTATGTGCTGCTGTACGGCGCGATCCAGAAATTGCCGACTGCCCTGACCGGTGCGCTGTCCTTCATCTACCCGATTGCGGCGATTTTCGTCGACTGGTTCGCCTTCGGCCATCGCCTGGAGATCCTGCAATGGGTCGGTGTCGCGGCGATTCTGCTGGCCGCCGCCGGGATGCAACAGGGCTGGGGCCTGAAAGCCCGGCGCCAGCTCAAATCGGCTTGATCAGATCCTTGAACAGGCCTTTGAGCTGCTGATTGCCGGCATCCACCAGATGGTTGTCGTCAAAGTACAGCGGCACGCCGTCCATGGAACCCATGCAGTTGCCGTTGGGGCACAGGTACGGTGTCGGGTCGATCACCGTCGCGTTGCAGCGGCTGGCAGCGGCTTCGATGGTTGCGATGGCGATGCGGTTGCGCTTCTCATAGGCCTGCAATGGCAGGGAAATGTCCGTGGTTTGCCGGAACAATCGCTGATTCAGATTCAAGCCCTTGTAGACGCTGAAGGGCATCTCCGGGATCGGTTTGACGATATACACCGGATGGTTTTCAGCGATCGAGCAGACGGTGCTGACGTATTCTTCGGTAAAGGCGTCAGCAAACGATGCCTGGCGCTCGGGGAAAGAAATCCGATAGCTGTTTTCCCGCCCCGGATCCGCGTACAGCGCCGCGCGGCTGAACAGCACCACCGGGAGCCCGGCATACCCGGTTTTCAGTTGTTGCAGCTTTTCCTGATTGAAGCCCCGGCACTGGCTTTCGACGGTCTTGTCGTGCATGGCGAAGTGCGCCAGGGTCGGGCAACCGCCCCGTGACCAGGACAGCGCCGCCTGCGGGTTGTGCATTTGCACCGCTGCTGCGGTGGATTGCGCGTGACTGTCGCCATACAGAATCACTGACACCTCGCCTGTGCCCAACTTGCAATCCGCCGCCGCATAGGCGTTGGGGTAGCACTCCTGCGGATACAGTTTGCTGGTGTATTGCGGCTGCCCCAGTTCGACCAGCGCCGGGCGCCAGTCGGGGTGTTGCTTGACCAGCGACGACGTTACTGCCGACACCGCAACCATAGCCACCGTCAGCGCTGCGAACTTGATCACCGTGCGTGTGGCGGTCGTACCTTTTTTTACCTTGGATTCAATCAGGTAGAAGGACAGGGTGCCGAGGGCGAACGAGGCGATTATCGCGCCAATCACGTGTGGCCAACTGTTCAGCAGGCCGCACAGGTACAGCAGCACCACCAGCGGCCAGTGCCACAGGTACACCGAGTAGGAAATGCTGCCGACAAACTGCAGCGCAGGATTGCGGCTGAACACCGACCGGGTGTCGCCATGAATCACCAGCATTGTCCCCAGCACCGGCACCAGTGCCAGGTAGCCGGGCCACAGATCCGCTTCAGAAAAGCCCAGCACGCTGAAGGCAATCGCCAGCAGGCCGAGCCCTTCGAAAATCGCGCCGCCGCGCTGGCCGAGTCGTAGCGGAAACACGAAGACCAGCCCGCCAGCAACCATTTCCCACGCGCGGGTGGGCAGCATGTAGAAGGCGAGCGTCGGGTTGAGGCGGGTCACGACGATGGACGCGGCGAGCGAAATCAACGCCAGGGCAACCAGGGCAAATCGGCTTTTGTCGGCACCGAAAAACGTGTGTAGCCCCATGATCAGCACGGGATAGAGCAGGTAGAACTGCCACTCCACCGACAGCGACCAGGTGTGCAGCAACCAGTTTTCATGCAGCGGCGCCGCGAAGTAATTGCCGCTTTCGGCAAAGCTGAAGTTCGAGCTGAACAGCAGGCTGCTCTTGATCGTGCGGATGGTTTCGCGCAAGTCGTCCAGTGGCAGGTAAAGGTAGCCGAAGATCAGCAACGCAATGCACAAAACCAGCAGGGCGGGAATGATGCGTCGGGCGCGGGAGGCGTAGAAACCGAGGAGGGAAAAGTTCTGCTGCTGCACGCCATTGACGATGATGCCGGTCATCAGGAAGCCGGAAATGACGAAGAACACGTCTACGCCGACGAATCCGCCCTCAAACCCTGGCACCTTGAAATGAAACAGCACGACCGCGAGCACGGCCAGTGCCCGCAGGGCGTTGATACTCTTCCTGAATTGCATTTATGCGTCCATGTCACATCCGTTGTGCGGCGCATTGTAGTGATGATGTCAGCTTTGTTACATGGATTTTTCCGCTGATTCAGATGTTCCAGCGCGGCGCCGTCATCGCCAGGCGTTGGCGCAGCTCGCCAATGTTCGCGGCCAGTTGCCGGGTCAGCAACCGGTAACCGTCCAGCGTGTTGTAGACCGGTGTGTCGAGACTGGCGTCCGGCAACTCCAGCGGGCGCTGCAGGCGTTGAGTGGCGCCGGACTTCAAGGCCCGGGCCATGCCGATCAGCTGCACGCGGATCACCCGGTGTTCGGCCCGCAGTGCCGATTGCAGGTGGGCCATGGCGTCGGGGTCGTTGGCATCCGGGCAAGTGTTGCCGAGGATTTCCAGGGTACTGACGCACATGCGCAGGTTGCGTTGAATCGCGTCCAGTTCGGTCATGGAGATTTTCACTTCCTTGGACACCGAAGGCATCAGCGAACGCAGTTGCACCATCACTGTGGTCACCCGGCCCATCAGCTTCAGGTGTTCATCGGCGCTGACCGGTTGGCCGCCAATGATCCGCCCGTACAACGTGGCGCAGTCGCGCAAGGCATCGGCCAGGTTGTAGCGCCACGAATACACCGCGTACAGCGGCAGGGCGAAGGAAAACGCCAAGGCCAGGGCGATGCCGATCAGGATGTCGACCCCGCGCCACAAGCCGTCGGTGATCGGGTTGTCACCATGTCCGGCAACGATGAACACGGTAATCGCCGAGAGCAGGGCGGTGTACCCACCCTTGCCGATCGCGTGATAGGAAAAGAAGCCGCAGACCACCGCCATGGCAAAGTAGGTCAGCCACGGCAGGCCCAGCCACGCCTGCTGCGCCACCAGCAGCAGACCGACGCCGGCACCGATCAGGGTGCCGGTGGCGCGTTCGGCGGCTTTCTTGCCGATGTTGCCGTGGTGTTGCAGGCCGCCGATCACCACCAGCATGGTCACCGAGGCCCACTCGCCATGGGGCAGGTTGATGCCGGTGGTCAGCAGGATGGTCGCCAGCAGCCCCAGCGCTACCCGCACCGCGTGAATCAGTCGGGCGTGCTGGTAGCGGCGGTACGGGGCCAGCAACGGACGCAGGATTCGCCGCAGCAGCGGCGGCAGTCGTTGGGTGCTGAAGGTGCTCAGTGCAAAGTCCTCGTCAGAAGATGTAATCGGTGGTGAGGAAGCTCGAATCGCGGCCGCGAATGATCTCGCTGATCAGATCCTTGTTGCTGTCCTGGAACTTGGTCGCCACCAGTGTGCGGATCGAAAACACCCGCAGGGCATCGTGTACCGACAGCGTGCCTTCGGCGGAGTTCTTGCGCCCGTTGAACGGGTAAGTGTCCGGGCCGCGCTGGCACTGGGCGTTGAGGTTGATTCGCCCGACCTGGTTGGCGAAGGTGTCGACAAGTCGGCCGATCGCCACCGGGTTGGTGCCGAACAGGCTCAGTTGCTGACCGAAGTCCGATTCCAGCACGTAATCGATCACCGTATCGAGATGCCGGTACGGCACGATTGGCACTACCGGGCCGAACTGCTCCTCGTTGTAGACGCGCATCTGTGGCGTCACCGGGTACAGCACGGCGGGGTAGAAGAACGACTCCCGCGCTTCGCCGCCATTGGGGTTGACCACTTTGGCGCCCTTGCTTTGCGCGTCGGCCACCAGACCGTGCAGGTAATCGACCTTGCCCGACTCCGGCAATGGCGTCAGCGCCACGCCGCTGTCCCACGGCATGCCCGGCTTCAGTGTGGCCAGTTTGGCGTTGAATTTTTCGATGAAAGCGTCGACCACATCCTCATGCACGAAGAGGATCTTCAGCGCGGTGCAGCGTTGGCCGTTGAACGACAGCGAACCAGTCACTGCCTCGCTAACGGCGTTGTCCAGATCGACTTCCGGCAGCACGATCCCGGGGTTCTTCGCATCCAGGCCCAGCGCGGCGCGCAAGCGGTGTGGTTTCGGGTGCAGTTTTTTCAGGTCGCTGGCGGCCTTGTTGGTGCCGATGAAGGCGAAGATGTCGATCTTGCCGCTGGCCATGAGGGCGCTGACGGTTTCGCGGCCGCTGCCGTAGATCACGTTGATCACGCCGCTCGGGAAACTGTCGCGAAAGGCTTCAAGCAGAGGACGGATCAGCAGCACGCCGAGCTTGGCCGGTTTGAACACCACGGTGTTGCCCATGATCAGTGCCGGAATCAGCGTGGTGAAGGTTTCGTTCAGCGGATAGTTGTAAGGCCCCATGCACAGTGCAACGCCGAGCGGCACGCGACGGATCTGGCCGAGGGTGTCCTGTTCCAGTTCGAAACGGCTGGAACGGCGGTCGAGTTCTTTCAGTGCGTTGATGGTGTCGACGATGTAGTCACAGGTGCGGTCGAACTCTTTTTCCGAGTCCTTGAGGTTCTTGCCGATCTCCCACATCAGCAACTTGACCACGGCTTCGCGCTGCTGGCGCATGCGGCCGAGGAACGCTTCGACGTGCTGGATGCGTTCGGCCACGCGCAGGGTCGGCCACAGGCCCTGACCACGATCGTAGGCACGCACGGCGGCATCGAGGGCGGTGAGGGCGGTGTCGGCGTCGAGCAGCGGGGTGCTGCCGAGAATCACTTGTTCATCGCCGTTTTCGCCGTGCAGATACACCGGGCTGCGCACCGTGGCCAGTGGGCCGTCCCAGCGCCGCAGTTGGCCATCGACGAGATATTCGCGTTGCTCGACCTGAGCGTCGAGGCGGTATTTTTCCGGGATGTCGCTGACAGAAGGGAACAGATTGCCAAGGATGTTTGCTGTGGTCATGTCGCTACCCCGTGTTGATGTCCGTATACAGATCAAAAAGTCTTTACAGGTTATACGCCTGAATACGCCGACATTTAAACCCGCGAATGTCACGCGAATGTCACGCAGAGATGCGGAACAGAGGGGGATCAGCTACGCCGTTTACCCTGTGGGAGCTGGCTTGCCAGCGATTAGGCCGGCACTCCCGCGGCTTTCATTGGCTGACACTCCGCTATCGCTGGCAAGCCAGCTCCCACAGGTTTTGTGGTGCTGTCCGAGCCCCAGCTCAATCCTGGGTGGCCCCGTTTGGCCCCCTCGTTGTCCCGCAATGCCCTCAACCCGCTGCCGTGCCTGCCTTAAGGTGTGCTCACAACAATAAGCGGTACCCAGGCGAGGATCCTTATGCGGGCAATCCCATTCACTTTACTGCTGGCGCTGTTGATGACGCTGTTCGGTTGCGGTGAGAAAACCGAACCACCGGCAGCTACTCGCAACGCCACACCCACCGACCCGGCTCTGGCGCAGATCTATTCCAACAGCTGCCAGCTGTGCCACGCCAACCCGGCGGCGAACGCACCGCTCACCGGTGACCGCAAAGCCTGGGAGCCGCGCATCCGCCAGGGCACCGACACGCTGCTCGACCATGCCATCAACGGCTACAACGGCATGCCGCCGATGGGCCAGTGCGTCGAGTGCAGCGAAGAACAATTCCTGCAACTGATCGGCTTCATGGCCGATCAGCCCCTCCCACAATAAGGGCGCGCGCATGAGCATGGATCTGACACGGCGTCAGTTGTTGCAACGGGCAAGCATCGTCGGCGCTTTCACCGCAATGACGGCCAACCCCGCGCTGGGGCAGTTGATGCGTGCACCGCGGCTGATACCGTGGCGCAACTGGTCGGGCGGGCAGAGTTGTCTGCCGGCGGCGCGGCTGGCGCCGAAGAATCTTGATGAACTGACCGCCGCGATCCGCCAGGTCCAAGGCAAAATTCGCCCGGTCGGTTCGGCACATTCGTTCAGCGCCCTGGTGCCCACCGACGGCACGCTGCTGTCGCTCAGCTACTTCACCGGTTTGCTCGACCACGACCCGAAAACCCTGCAGGCGGAATTCGGCGCCGGCACGCCGATGTCACGCATGGGCGTGCCGCTCAAGGACATCGGCCAGGCCCTACAGAACATGGCCGATATCGACTACCAGACCCTCGCCGGGGCGATTTCCACCTCGACCCATGGCACCGGCAAAACCTTTCAGTCGTACTCGGCACACGTCTGCGGCCTGCAACTGGTGACGGCCAGCGGCGAGGTGCTGGACTGCGACAGCCAGCGTCACCCCGAAGTTTTCAACGCCGCGCGGGTGTCGCTCGGAGCGCTGGGCGTGGCGACGAAAATCCGTCTGCAGAACCGCCCGGCCTATCGTCTGCGCGAACGCCAGTGGATCGCCAAGACCGAAGAGCTGCTCGAAGACCTCGACAAGAACACCAGCGAAAACCAGCACTGGGAAATGCTCGTGGTCACCCATTCCGATTACGCCTTGTCCATCGCCCTCAACGAAACCAGCGACCCGGCCACGCCGCCGATTCCGCCCGAAGAGGAGGGCGGTAACGAGTTCGTGACCCTGATCGAGAAGATCGACAAGTACGGCAGCGACTTCCCCGAGCTGCGCCGCACGCTGCTCAACAGCCTGCGGCATCTGGCGAGTTTCGATGATCGGGTCGGCGACTCGTTCGACATCTACGCCAACGTGCGCACCGTGCGCTTCAACGAAATGGAATACTCGGTGCCCGCCGAACACGGCCCGGCGTGTCTGCGGGAAATCCTCAAACTGATTCAGGACAAGGACCTGCGCACCTGGTTTCCCATCGAGTACCGCTACGTCAAGGCCGACGACATTCCGCTGAGCATGTTCGAGGGCCGCGACAGCTGTTCGATCTCGGTGCACCAGCATTACCAGATGGATCATCACAACTTTTTCGCCGCGGTCGAGCCGATTTTCTGGAAGTACAACGGCCGCCCGCACTGGGGCAAGTTGCACACGCTTAACGCGAAGAATCTGCAGCCGCTGTATCCGCGTTGGCGCGAATTTGTCGACGTACGTCAGGCGCTGGATCCGAGCGGACGTTTTCTCAACGCGCATCTGGCGTCGATTCTGGGGGTGAGCTGATGGCGGTCAATCGACGCAATTTTCTCCTCGGCACGCTGGGTGTCGGCGCTTTATTGGTGGGCGTGGGCGCCTGGCTGCGGCCGGGTGATCGCGGTGCGCCGTACAGTGAGTATTTCCGCGCGCTGAATAAAGAACTGAAGGACAAAGGCCCGATGCGCCCGGTGCTGCTGATCGATCTGGATCGCCTCGATCACAACATCGACGTGGTGATGCAGTCGGTCAAGCGCGGCGGCAAGCAATTGCGTCTGGTGGAAAAATCCCTGCCGTCGCCGGGCTTGCTGAGCTACATCGCGCAACGGGCCGGGACGCAAAAACTCATGTCGTTTCATCAGCCGTTTCTCAATCACGATGCGCTCACGTTTCCCCGGTCCGACATCCTGCTCGGCAAGCCGTTGCCGGTGCGTTCGGCCGAGCTGTTCTATCAAACTCACAAAGGCCCGTTCGACCCTTCCAGGCAGTTGCAATGGCTGATCGATAACCCCGAACGTCTGCAGCAATACCTGGCGTTGGCGCAGGGGCTCGGCACGCGGATGCGCATCAACATCGAACTGGATGTCGGCCTGCATCGCGGCGGGGTCAGTGATGTGAATGTGTTGGGGCAGATGCTGACGCTGATCAGCGCCAACTCGCAGCACTTGGAGTTCGCCGGGTTCATGGGCTACGACCCGTTCGTGGGCATGGGCGTGCCGGGGATTCTCGGATCGCCCGAGGAGCTGTTCGCCAAGGTCATGGTCATTTATCAGCGTTGTGTAGATTTCACCCGGCAGCAGTTTCCGGCGTTGTGGAATGACCACCTGTGCTTGAACACCGCCGGCAGCCCGAGTTACCGCATCCACGAAAACGAGAAGCTCAGCACCGAGGTGTCGGTGGGCACGGCGATGCTCAAACCGACGCATTACGACCTGCCGTCGCTGGCTGAGCACGTGCCGGCGACCTACATCGCCACGCCAGTGCTGAAGAGCACCGGTGCGGTGAACATCCCGGCGCTGGACGACAAGTCGAAGTTGTTCTCGTGGTGGGACGCCAACCAGCGCCAAACCTTTTTCATTTACGGCGGCAACTGGATGGCCGAGTTCGAATCGCCCGCCGGCTTGCAGAGTAATGGCGTGTATGGCCGCAGTTCGAATCAGGAGATGGTCAACGGTTCGAATGCCGTGGGCCTGACCGTTGAAGATCAAGTGTTCCTGCGACCCACCCAGACCGAAGCCGTGCTCCTGCAATTCGGCGATCTGCTGGCGGTGCGTGGCGGCAAGATCGTCGACACCTGGCCGGTTTATTCCTGAAGCAAAAGATCGCAGCCTTCGGCAGCTCCTACTGGGTCTACTCGATCCCGGTGTAGGAGCTGCCGAAGGCTGCGATCTTTTGCTTTTACTCTCTCATTAATGAAGCTTTCATGACAAAAGTTCGGTAGCACATAGCCAGTCCGGTCATGCCTATGTAACGCGCTTGAGGGGCCCAACGGGGCGCTTTTCACAAGCCGAGGCGGGACGCCGGGAGTGAGGCAATGGGGACTATGGAACGCTACTCGAAAGTGGGCATGCAGGAACTCGATCAACGCCTGTCGAAGATCGTCGAGGCCGCGCGCAAGAAGCCGGTTTCGGTCTATCGCTACGGCGCGCCGTGGGTCTGGATCGTGTCGCAGGATGACTGGCAGGGCGCCTTGAAAGAGGTCTCCAGCTACATTCCGCCAGGCCATTCGCTGGTGTTGCTGCGCCCGCAGATCGACGACTTGCTCGATGCCCACCAAGGCCTCCTGCACGAACTCAATACCGAACCCGGCATGCTCATCCCCGCGCAAACCGTCATGCACATCCTGCTCCTGCAACTGCTGTATTCGGTGCCCAGCGAGCAGCAACTGTATGAACAGCTCAATTACAACCTGCTGTTCCGCTGGTTCGTCGGTCTTGGCCTGAACCAGAAAGTCTGGAGCTTCAACGTCCTCAGTCGCGACATCGCCACGCTGCTCAACAACCCGCGTGCGGTGCTGCTCATTCAGAAAATCATCGGCGAAGTATTCTGCGGTGCCTTGCTGCAAATGCCCGAGTTCTCCTTGAACTTCGCGCTGCTGCACACCTGGCTCGGCAAGCACAGCGGTGCCTCGACAGTCAGCAACTGACGCAACACACAAGGCGCGCAACCGCGCCAACAGGTCATCGCGAATTCAGGGGGTAGTGTGGATCAGATTTTCACGTCACGGCTGGCGCTGTGGGGCTGGCTGCTGGTGACGGCCGGCGCGCAACCGGCATTCGCCGAAGAGGCTGCCCAAGGCGCTGCGCCGCAACGTCTGGTGGACGTCAACGAATACTTCGTGCGCGGCAACACCGTGCTCGACGCCCGGGCGATCGAAGAGGCGGTGTACCCGTTTCTCGGCCCGCAAAAAGCCATGACTGACATCGAAGGCGCCCGCGATGCGTTGCAGAAGGCCTATCAGGAGCGCGGCTACCAATCAGTATTCGTCGAGTTGCCGGAGCAAGCGGTGGCCGACGGCATCGTCTACCTGCAAGTCAGCGAAACCAAGGTTGGCCGGGTGCGCGTGGTTGGGGCCAAACACTATTCGCCGCTGGACATCCGCGACAACGTCCCGGCGCTGAAAGAAGGTGAGGTGCCGGACTTCGCCAAGGTTCAGGGCGAACTGGCGCAGCTGAATAAAACCCCGGGCCGTCAGGTCATGCCGCTGGTGCGCGAAGGTCAGCGCCCCGGCACCATGGACGTGGACTTGCAGGTCGAAGACCAGAACCCGTGGAGCGCCAGTGTCGGCCTCAACAACGACTACAGCGCCGACACCGAAAAGCTGCGCGCCGTCACCAGTCTCGGCTACAACAACCTCTGGCAACTCGGCCACAGCATCAACCTGACGTACTTCACCGCGCCACAGGACACCGACAACGCCAAGGTCTGGTCGGCTTCCTACACCGCGCCGCTGAGCGAGCGCTGGAGTGTGCAGTTTTCCGGTTACCAGTCCGACAGCAACGTCGCCACCATCGGCGGCAGCAACGTGCTGGGCAAGGGCCATTCCTATGGTGTGTCGGCCATTTATACGCTGCCGTCCAGCGGCAACTGGTCGAACTCGCTGTCGGCCGGCATCGACTTCAAGGACTTCGACGAACGCCTGACCCTGTCCGGCGAGAGCGACAAGGTGCCGCTGAAATACGCGCCCTTCACCTTCGCCTACAACGGCTTTCGTTACACCGAAAAGAGCCAGCTCGGCCTCGGCCTGAGCCTGGTGGCGGCTACCCGCAGCATCTTCGGTTACGGCAGTTCCGACGAAGACTTCGACTACAAACGCTACCGCGCCAATCCGAGCTTCGCCGTGCTCAAGGGCGACAGCAACTTCACCTGGACCTTCGACAACGACTGGCAGAGCGCGAGCAAAGGCGCGTTCCAATTGGCGTCGGGGCCACTGGTCTCCAACGAACAGTTTTCCGCCGGCGGCGCTACTTCCGTACGCGGCTATCTGGCGGCGGAACGCACAGGCGATGACGGTGTGCTGCTCAGTCAGGAACTGCGCACGCCGTCGCTGGCGAAATACGCCGGCAGTTGGATGCAGGAATGGCGCTTCTACGCCTTTGCCGAAGGCGCGCAACTGTACCTGCGCGACGAGTTGCCGGACCAGGACGCCAGTTACGCCCTGGCCAGCGTCGGCCTCGGCACCCGCGCCAGCCTCAGCAAATGGCTGTCCGGCAGCCTCGACTGGGGCTACCCGTTACTCGAAGGGCCGAACACCTCGAAGCAGGAATCGCGCCTGCACTTCAATCTTCAAGCCACTTTCTAAAGGAGCACGTTCATGCAGCGCCTCATTCTTTCGTTGTTGATCTGCCTGGGCTTCGTGCTCCCGGCCACGGCGCAGGCCTGGTGGCAGGACGACTGGCATTACCGCAAACAGATCGCCGTCGACACCACGCCGCAGGGCGCCGGGATCAATCAGGCCCTCGGTCGCACCGCGCTGCTGGTGCGCCTGCACACCGGCAACTTCACCTTCGACGGGGTCAAGGAAGACGGCTCGGACCTGCGCTTCGTCGCCGCCGACGACAAGACCGTGCTCAACCACCAGATCGAAAGCTTCGATGCGCTGATGGGCATGGCGCTGATCTGGGTCGACGTGCCGAATGTCGAGGGCGGGCAGCGTCAGGACATCTGGATGTACTACGGCAATCAGAAGGCCCCGGCCACCGGCAACGGCCAGTTGACCTTCGACCCGAATTACACCGCGCTGTATCACTTCGACGGCGCCACCGGAACCCCGGCCAAAGACACCACCGCTTACGGCAACACCGCACAAAGCGCCACCGGCGCGGCGATTGACGGTGTAGTGGGGCGCGCCTTGCAGTTCAGCGGCCAGCCATTGCTGCTGCCGGCCAGCCCATCGTTGCAGCACAACGCGGGCAGCGCGTTCACCTTCAGTGCCTGGCTGCGGCTGGATCAGGCCAATGGCGAGCAGTTGATTCTGGCCCGCCGCGAAGGCGCCAACAGCCTGCTGCTCGGGGTCAATCAAGGCGTGCCGTTCGTGGAGATCGACGGCCAGCGTGCGGTCGCTACTCAGCCGCTGAATCCAGGCCAATGGCAGCACCTCGCGCTGACCGCTGAAGGTTCGAAAGTCAGCCTGTACATCAACGGTCGTGAGAGTGCGACCCTCGCTCAAGCGATGCCGGCGTTCAATTCGGTGATGGCGATTGGCGGCGATCTGGCCGCGGGTCCTTTCCAGCCTTTCGTGGGTGCCATCGACGAACTGCGCCTGTCGAAAGTCGCGCGTCCCGCGCCGTTGCTGCTGGCCGACGCCACCTCGCAAGGCGCGGAGTCGAAACTGCTGGCCTACGGCGTCGACGAAGAGCAGTCCGGCTTCGGTTTCGGCAGCCTCGGTTTCCTGCTCAACGCCGTACCGGTGGACGCCTGGGTGATCATCGCCGTGCTGGTGCTGATGATGTTCCAGTCGTGGATCATCATGCTGCGCAAGAACCGCACCCTCAGCCGTGTGAGCAAGGCCAACGAGGATTTCCGCGAGCAGTTCGCCAAGGTCGGTACGCGCCTGGAGATGTTCGCCGACGACGCGCAACTGGCCCAGCGTCTGCAGCACTCGCCGCTGTGGCGCCTGTACGCGGTGGCGGTCAAGGAAATCCGCACCCGCCGCGAGCAGGGCGCCGATACCTCCTCGGTGTCTGCCGCGACCATCGAAGCCATCCGTTGTTCGATGGACGGCGTGCGCACCCGCGAGAACCAGGCGCTCAGTTCAAAACTCTCGACCCTGTCCAACGCTATCGCCGGCGGCCCTTACATCGGCCTGCTCGGCACCGTGCTGGGGATCATGGTGGTGTTTCTCGGCACCGCGATGGCCGGCGACGTCAACATCAACGCCATTGCGCCCGGCATGGCGGCGGCATTGCTCGCCACCGCCATGGGCCTGTTCGTCGCGATCCCCGCGCTGTTTGGCTACAACCGCCTGATCACCCGCAACAAGGAAGTCAGCGCCGACATGCGCGTGTTCGTCGACGAGTTCATCACCCGTCTGGCGGAGTTGCACGGCGAGAGCCAGTCCAGTGAGGCGTCGCACCCGCGCGGCCATCACGCCAACCACTCCGTACCGGCCTGAGGAGCACCGACATGGCGTCCGTAAATGCCTCCCACGACGATGATGAAGATGCAGCGGTGGACAGCATCAACATCACCCCATTGGTCGACGTGCTGATGGTGGTGCTGGTGATGTTCATCCTCACCGCCACCGCGCAGGTCTCGGGGATCCAGATCAACCTGCCCAAGGCCAGCGCTTCGGTGTCGCTGTCGGAGGCCAAGACCAAGGCGATTTCGGTCAACGACGGCGGTCAGGTGTTCCTCGATGCCTACCCGGTGACCCTGGCCGAGCTGGAGGAACGTCTGCGTATCGAGAAGGCGCAGAGCCCGGACTTCCCGGTGATCGTGCGCGGCGACGCGACCGTGCAATACCAGAAGGTCATTGAAGTGCTGGATCTGTTGCGCCGGCTCGAACTGTCTCAGGTCGGTCTGGTGACCGGCAAACCGACGCAGGGCTGAGTGATGACCGCACAACTTCCGATCGAGCCGCTGCCGGTGAAGCGTTCGCCGTTGCGTTACCTGAAGTGGGGCGCCGGGCTGCTGCTCGGTGCGCTCGCCGCGTGGTTCCTGTGGCAGTGGGCCAATGACATGAGCGGCGTGCGCCGTGAAGCGCCGAAGGTGCCGACGATCATTCCGTTGCCGCCACCGCCGCCGCCACCTCCGGAAAAACCACCGGAGCCGGAAACCCCAGTGGAAGAAAAAGTCGTCGAGCCCGAACCGACGCCTGAGCCACAGGAGGTCAAGCCTGAGGAAGAGGCGCCGCCATCGCCGGCGGACGATCTGGCCAACCCGATGCAAATGGACGGCGACGCCCAGAGTGGCAACGACGCGTTCAACATCGGCGCGGGCAAGGGCGGCGGCATGGCCGGGGCGGGTGGCGGACGTTTGGGCACCGGCACTTACAGCCAGTTCCTCGCGTTCACTTTCCAGAAGCTGCTGCGCGAGAACCCCGACCTGCGCAACCTGGCGTTCTCGCTGCAGGCCGAGGTGTGGCTGAGCAGCGTCGGCGAAATCACCCGGGTCGAGCTGATCAAGTCCAGCGGCAAGCCCGAGATCGATACCCAGGTGCTGGCGGCGCTGCGTAACGCACCGCACCTGAGCGAACGGCCACCGGCCTCCATCACCTTGCCTGTGCGCCTGTCCCTGCAAGGACGGCGTCCGGGTTAACCGAATTCATAAAGCTGTATGAAAAGGAGTTGTGTGCAGATGATTTCCAACGTGAATCGATTGTCCCTGGCGGTCGGCATGGTCATCGCGACCCTGGTCGGTCAGGCTGCGGCAGCGCCTGCGCCCTCGGAGAACGCCACGATCAATCTGATCCGCTTGCTGGTCGAGCAGGGCATTCTGAAACAGGACAAGGCCGACGCGCTGATCGCCCAGGCGCAGAACGAAGCGGCGCAAGCCAAGCAGGCCGCCGCTTCCACCGCCATAGCGGCCGGACCGGTGGCGGCACCGGGCGATGTGCGCGTGCAGTACGTGCCGGCCGCGGTGCGCGATCAGATCCGCGATCAGGTCAAGGCCGAAGTCATGGCCACCGCCAAGCAGGAAAACTGGGCAGCGCCCAACACCTTCCCGGACTGGGCTTCGCGCATCAGCTTCGACGGCGACATCCGCCTGCGCGATGAATCGCGTTACTACTCGGGCAGCAACAGCAACGAAATCGTCGACTTCGCCAAGCTCAATAACAATGGCCCGTACGACGTAAACCCCAACAGCAGCACCAGCCTGCCGCCGCTGCTCAACACCCGGGAAGACCGCACCAACCTGTTCCGCTTGCGTGCGCGGTTGGGCATGAAAGCGGTGATTTCGCCGGAATGGACCGCCGGCATCCGCATCGGCACCGGCTCGGACAACAACCCGGTATCGACCACGCAGAACCTCGGCGGCGGCTTCGCCAAGAAAGACATCTGGCTTGATCAGGGCTACCTGAACTGGAAGCCCACCGACGAGCTGACCCTGACCGGCGGGCGTTTCGCCAACCCGTTCATGTCCACCGACATGCTGTATTCCAACGACCTCAACTTCGACGGCGTGGCAGCGATCTTCGACCACAAGCTCAACCGCGACTGGGGCGTGTTCGGCACCGTCGGCGCGTTCCCTGTGGATTACACCAACGACACCACCACCAGCAACGGCTTCGACAAGGAAGAAAGCGACAACAAGTGGCTGTACGGCGCGCAGATCGGCGCCAAGTGGGCGATCAACAGCAACAATCGTCTCAAGGGCGCGTTGGCCTACTACCGTTTCGACGACATTCAGGGCCAGCGCTCCAGCCCTTGCGAACCGTGGGCTGGCGCCCCGGGCTGCGACACCGACGGCACCCGTGCGGCGTTCATGCAGAAGGGCAACAGCGTGTTCCTGCTGCGCGACATCACACCGAACCCGGCCAACCCGACCACCACGCCGCAACCGCAATTCGTCGGTCTTGCGTCGGAGTTCAACCTGCTCGACCTGAACCTGGTGTGGGACGCTGACCTGCCGCAAGACTTCAAATTGCGCAGCCAGGGCAACTACATCCACAACCTCGGTTACGACGAAGGCGACATGCGCAAGCGTTCCGAGGGGCAGATCGTCAACAATCTCAACAGCAGCGGCGACATCGAAAGCGGCGCCAATGCGTGGATGGTGCAGTTCACCCTCGGCAACGCGCTGGACCTGAAGAAGCAGGGCGACTGGAACCTGTTCGCCGGCTACAAGTACATCCAGCCGGATGCCTTGCCCGACGGCTTCAACGATTCCTCGTTCCACCTCGGCGGCACCAACGCCAAGGGCTATATCCTCGGCGGCAATTACGGTCTGGCGAAGAACGTCTACGCCACCGGTCGCTGGATGAGCACCGAAGCCGTGTACGGCGCGCCGTTCGACATCGACGTCTTGCAGCTTGAGATCAACACGCGCTTCTAAGGCGCCGGGAGTACGGTCATGCACGCACGAGTTTTACTGTTGGGGCTGAGTTTTTTCATCGCACATGGCGCGCATGCCGAAGGCATGGAAGAGCGTCTGCGTACCCAGTTGCGCAGCACCACTCAGCAGTTGCAGGCCCTGCAAAGTCAACAGGCTCAGGCCAGCGCCGCGCAACTGGCGGCGCAGAACGAAGCCAAGGCCGCGCAGGCGCAGATCAAGCAATTGAGCGCCGAACTGGCCAAGGCCAAAGGCCTCGCCGAGCAGTTGGCCGGCCAGCAGCAGAATCTGCACAGCCAGGCCCAGGCGCAAGTGGCCGCCAGCAACGAGCAGGTCGGCAAGTTCAAAAAGGCCTACGACGAGTTGCTGGTCATGGCCCGTGCCAAAGAGGCAGAACGGTCTAAGCTTCAAGCGCAATTGGCTGAACGTGACACACAAGTGCAGCAATGTTCAGTCAAGAATCAGCAGATGTACGGCGTCGCCAAGCAGATCCTCACGGCCTACGAAAACATCGATGTCGCCGAGGTGATGAAGATCCGCCAGCCCTTCGCGGGCAGCGCCCGGGTCAAGTTCGATGAACTGGCCCAGGGGTTTGGTGACGAGCTTTACAAGACTCAATTCGACGCGCCGCAAGCTGCGCTCGCGCACTGATAAACAAGGAAGAAGTAATGACTCAATTGATCAGCCATGTGTCTCCGCAATCCCTGACCGACGTCCTGCAAGCCGCCGGTTATCGCGTCCACCAGACCGAACAGAACGGCATCGTGCAGTTGCTCAGCGCCAGCCAGGGCATCGGTTACGCCGTGCGTTTTGGCAACCCGGCGGTGGAGCAGGGCAGCTACGTCGATTTCACTTTCAGCTGTGCGCTGCGGGTGCAAGGCGAGTTACCACAGGGTGTGGCCGAACAGTGGAACGCCACCCGGCGTTTTGCGCGGTTGTCGTTGCAGGGCGAGTTTCTGGTGATGGAAATGGACGTGGTGCTGGCGGCCGGTGTGAGCAACGATCACCTGCGCGGCAATCTGGAGTTGTGGGATCGCCTGTTGCAGGAGTTCATCGTCTACCTGCGTGATTTCAGCCAGGCTGCGCAAGCCTCGACGGCCAAAGTCGCTACCGCTGAGCAAGAGGAAGTCGCGCTGTGAAAAAGCCTGCCATGGTGATCGGCGCCGGGGCAGTTGCGCTGTTGGTGGTAGCCGTGGCGCTGGTGCTGCGACCGGGCGTTGACCCGGTTGCCGCCCAGCAATCGTCGCCGTTGGCGGCGGTTGCTGCGGGACCGGCGGTAGCGCGACTGGGCAATCAGCAGGTGACGCCGCAGGAATTGCAGGCGCTGCTGGTGACATTGCCACCGGCAAGCGCCGAACAACTGCGCGGCAACCGTGAAGCGCTGGAACGCTGGATTCGTGCGCGGTTGGCGGAGAAAGCCGTGCTGGAACAGGCCGATGCTCAGGGCTGGGCGCAGCGCCCGGACGTGGTGCGGCAAACCCGCGCGGCCACTGAGCAGATCGTGTTTCGCGATTACCTGCGCTCGGTCAGCACGGTGCCGGCGGACTACCCGAGTGCGAGCGAGTTGCAGCAGGCGTATGACGCTGGCAAGGGCAACTGGCAGACTCCGGCGTTGTATCGGGTGAGCCAGATTTTCCTCGCTGTGAATGACCCGCAGAGCCTCGAAGCGGTGCGCAAGCAGGCAACGGAACTGAGCAAAAAGGCTCAGGCTGCACCGAGCGATTTTGCTGCGCTGGCAAGCCAGTATTCGCAGGATCGCCTGACCGCCGAACGCGGCGGTGATAGCGGGCTGCAACCGTTACAGCAATTGGTGCCGGAGGTACGGGGTGCGGTGGCGAAATTGAAGGTCGGCGCGGTGTCTGATCCAGTGCAAGGCGCGGCTGGCTTCCATGTGATCAAACTCACTGAACAGCAACCGGCGCGTACCGCGACGCTCGACGAACTGCGCGATCAACTGACCCAGGCCTTGCGTGCGCAACGCCAGGAGCAGATTGCCCAGGCGTATCTGGACGGGATGCTCAATACCGCGACGCTGAGTATCGATGGGGCCGAGCTGAACAAAATCCTCGAAACCAACAATTAGAGCACTGGCACACCACAAAACCTGTAGGAGTGAGCCTGCTCGCGATAGCGGTGTGTCAGGCAAAAAGATGTCAGCTGTGCCGACGCCATCGCGAGCAGGCTCACTCCTACAAGGGATCTACGCAATGTCTAAATACAAAGATCGACAGGGAGTCATCGATGTCATTCACCGAACCCGCAGGACGACAGGGTAGCCCCGATTACCGCTGGGCACAGGGCGAGCGCGAGCCGTGGCTGGCGCAAGCCGCGACCATCGATGCCGACGTCGCGCAATACTTTCTGGTCAGTGCCCGTTGCGGCTGTTTCATGCAGGCGGCGCGCAGCCTCAACGTGCGTTCGACCTTGTTGCGCAAACAACTGGCGCAGCTTGAGCAGGAGCTGCAGCATTCGCTGTTCAGCTTTCAGGGCAGTGCCCTGAGCCTGACCCGTGAAGGGCAGCAGTTGCAGGCGCAACTGGTCGCGCTGGCTCACGAGCGAAAACTGCCGGTGGTCGAGCAGCCGTTGATTCGCCTGGCGGTTGCCGAGTCGATTCTGCATGACATCCTCGGTCGCGACCTGATCGCCCTGTTGCGGCGCAATGCCAGCGTGCGTCTGGAGATCATTGCGCTGGACAGTGAACTTTCATTGCGCGCCGTCAGTGCCGACGTGGTGCTGTGGCTGGCCCATGGCGACACCCCGAGCCCCGGCCCGACCTTCGCCACCAGCCAGCCGCAGGCGCTGGCGCGCCTGGACTACCTGCCGCACATCGCCAAACGCTATTCCCGCGTCACCGCGCGCCCGGCGAGTGCCGACGACCTCAGCGATTTCATGCTGGTGCAATGGCAGCACGATCGGCACATCGACAGCTTCCGGCCGTGGAATCACCTGGTCGAACAGCGTCTGGCCGGTGTGGTGCAGATGCAGTCCTATGAGCTGATGCTGGAAATGATCCGCTGCAGCGCTTGCATCGGGTTGCTGCCGGCGTACATGAGCCGCTTCGATCGCGGGCTGATTGCGCTGCCGGGGCTGTTTGATGAACCGATGCAGTTGCAGGCATGGCTGGCGGTCAACGTTGAATCCCAGGCGATAGAAGAAGTCCGCACGCTGGTCGAACTGATCCACCACACCTTCAACGAACGCCAGGAATGGTTCCAGACCTGACCCAATCTCCTTTGCCCACAATCTATGTAGGAGCTGCCGCAGGCTGCGATCTTTTGATCTTGCCTTTTAAAAGCAAAGTCAAAAGATCGTCCGATCGCGGCCCGAGCCTGCGGCAGCTCCTACAGTTTGTATGCGTCGGTCTTTGCGGTTTAGAGTGATTGGCCACACATCGATCCAGGAAGGATCCGCCATGCCCGACCACAACCCCGCCATCACCCTCGAACGCTTCAACGAATCCCATATCGAGGCCGTCACCGCGCTGTACAACGATCCGGCCGTGACTCGCCAGGTGCTGCAGATGCCGTTTCAGTCCACTGAGATCTGGCGCCAGCGGTTGCTGGCGGAGAACGAGCGGATGGTCAAACTGGTGGCGCTGCATCAGGGCACGGTGGTCGGTCATCTCGGGCTGGAAAACTATTCACGGATCCGCCGCGCCCACGCCGGCAGTGTCGGCATGGCGGTCGCCGTGGCGTGGCAGGGAAAGGGGGTCGGGTCGAAACTGCTGGCGGCGGCGCTGGAAGTGGCCGACAACTGGATGAACCTGCACCGGGTCGAACTCTCGGTGTACGCCGACAACGAGGCGGCCATCGGTCTGTACCGCAAGTTCGGTTTCGAGAACGAAGGCCTGTTCCGTGACTACGCGGTGCGCGATGGGCAATGGGTCGACACCCTGAGCATGGCCCGTCTGCGTCGTCGATAAGCCAAAAATCCTCCGGGATCGTGGCTTGCCCTCGACGAATTCATCGCGGTTTTCAGGTATTACGCGTCATCGTTCTTCGCGGGCAAGCCACGCTCCCACAGGTTCTGTGGAGTCAGTCGCCCAAGGCAAACGCCACCGCCGCCTGCGCATGCAGTTCGGTGGTGTCGAGCAGGGGCAGGGCGCTGTGTTCGGGTTTGACCAGCAGACCGATTTCCGTGCAGCCGAGGATGATCGCCTGGGCGCCGCGCGCGGTCAGTGATTCGATCACCTGTTGATAGATTTTGCGCGATTCGTCACTGATCACTCCGACGCACAGTTCGTCATAGATGATTCGGTGCACGTCCTTGCGCTCGGCGTCGTCCGGTACCAGTACCGTCAAACCCT
This sequence comes from Pseudomonas sp. NPDC088414, assembly GCF_044753325.1. NCBI lineage: Bacteria > Pseudomonadati > Pseudomonadota > Gammaproteobacteria > Pseudomonadales > Pseudomonadaceae > Pseudomonas > Pseudomonas sp. NPDC088414. The sequence continues at coordinate 117,351 of NZ_JBIVMY010000004.1, forward strand.
GCGCAATCAGGCGCTGTTTGAGAAAATCCTGCTCCATGGTGAACGCCGTGCCGAGCAGGCCCACCGTGTACGCATCGATGGCCAAAGCGGCCTGCGCCGCCGGCTCGGCAATGTGCAGAAACGGAATGCTGATCGCTGCCTGAATCTGCTGCGCGACCTTGTGCATGGTGTTGGTACACAGCACCACGCAATCGGCGCCGCCGGCCTCAAGCCTGCGCGCGGCATCCACCAGAATCGCCGCCGCAGCGTCCCAGCGCCCGGCGTGCTGGGCCTGCTCGACCGGGCCGAAGTCGACGCTGTACATCAGGATTTGCGCCGAGCGCAGCGGACCGAGGCGGTCGCGGACCTGCTGATTGATGAGTCGATAGTATTCAGCGCTGGACTCCCAGCTCATGCCGCCGATCAGGCCGATGGTATGCATTGAAATTCCTCGAACAATGGCCCGTATTGGAAAAGTCGGGCTCCGGCCGAGTGTCCATCGGTTCAACGCCGGATGCCAGTACAAAGCAACTGTACCGTTGATCCTGTTGCCAAGTGTCCCGGTGCCGGTTTTCGAGGTTTAACGTACGCCGGCGCCTCGATCTGTCACTATCGACTATCGCAGGCTCTCCCCGAGGAACGTACCGATGAACGACGTACAACAACTGGGCGAAATGCTTCGTCACTATGCCGAGAGTGAAGCGCACAAGAAGCAACTGTTCGAAACCCAGTCGCAGACCTGGGCTGCACGGATCAGCGAGCTGTTCGGCCAGATCCAGCAATGGCTGGAGCCGGTGCAGGCGCCGAACCTGCTGGAGGTGAGCCGCGAGGCTTACGTCGCGTTCGGGCCAAGCACGCCGGTGGAAACCTCGACCTTCAAGACCGAGAAACTGAGCATCGTTATTGCCGGCAAACCGGTGGAATTCGTGCCGGACGTGATGGGCAGCGCCGGGCAGATTTCCCTGGCGGTGATGGGCCTGACGGCGGCGCGCTATGGCAGCATTTCGCTGGTGGGATTGCCGAGCGGTGAGTGGCAATGGCGCAAGACCAATGGCTTGAAGGATCCGGACACGTTCGTGTTTGATGCGAACTTTCTCGCACAGCAGTTGCAGAGCCTGATTCCCCGCGATCGCGCCTAAGATCAAGAGCTAACCCCCCTCACCCCAACCCTCTCCCCCAAGGAGGCGAGGGGGAAGGGAGCCTACCGGGTGCAATTCGAAAACTTGAGTTCGGCTCGGAATCTCAGGTCGGTGCATCTCGAAAGTACAACGCGGTCAGTTCCCTCTCCCTTGGGAGAGGGCTAGGGTGAGGGGCATGTCACTGACACCCCTCACATCTCCAGATTGATCCAGCCCGGTTTCGCCTCTTCCGGCGCCACGGCTTTCACGGTTTTACCGGTGGCCAACTCAACCCGCCGTGCCACCTCCGGATCATCGGCAAACGGCACCATGCTCGCGTCATCGAGGCTTTCAGTCGTCTGATGGCGCAAGCAGTACTCCACCGCCAGCCACAGAAACACCACCCCCAACACGTTCAAGAAAATCTCCATCCTCTTCGGCTCCCTGCCTCAGGCGATCTGCGCCTGGCTGCGGGCTAGCGCCACGTCGGCGACCCGCACTGTGCGCCAGACGTTGTAGGCCATCAGCAGCATGCCGCTGAGGAAGAACACCCCGCCGGCAAAGCGCACGATGAACCCCGGATGACTGGCCTGCAGCGCTTCGACGAACGAGTAGGTCAGCGTGCCGTCCTCGTTGATCGCGCGCCACATAAGGCCCTGGGTGATGCCGTTGACCCACATCGAGGCGATGTACAGCACGGTGCCGATGGTCGCCAGCCAGAAGTGCAGGTTGATCAGCGGCGTGCTGTACATCTGCTCGCGGCCAAAGACTTTCGGCACCATGTGATACGTCGCGCCGAAGGTGATCATTGCCACCCAGCCGAGCGCGCCGGCGTGAACGTGGCCGATGGTCCAGTCGGTGTAGTGGGAGAGGGCGTTGACCGTCTTGATCGCCATCATCGGCCCTTCGAAGGTCGACATGCCGTAAAACGCCAGCGACAGCACCAGAAAGCGCAGGATCGGGTCGGTGCGCAACTTATGCCAGGCGCCGGACAAGGTCATCATGCCGTTGATCATCCCGCCCCAGCTCGGCGCCAGCAGGATCAGCGACATTGCCATGCCCAGCGACTGCGCCCAGTCCGGCAGCGCGGTGTAGTGCAAGTGGTGCGGGCCGGCCCAGATATACAGGGTGATCAGCGCCCAGAAATGCACGATCGACAACCGGTACGAATACACCGGGCGGTTGACCTGCTTCGGCACGAAGTAATACATCATCCCGAGGAAGCCGGTGGTCAGGAAGAAACCCACCGCGTTATGCCCGTACCACCACTGCACCATGGCGTCGGTCGCCCCGGAATACACCGGATAGGACTTGAACCAGTCCACCGGGATCGACAGGTGATTGACCACGTGCAGCATGGCGATCACCAGAATGAACGCGCCGAAGAACCAGTTGCCGACGTAGATGTGTTTGGTCTTGCGCTGCACCACGGTGGTGAAAAACACGATGGCGTACGCGACCCAGACCACCGCCATCCACACCGCGCCGGAGAATTCGATCTCGGCGTATTCCTTGGTGGTGGTGTAGCCCAGCGGCAGGGTGATCAGCATGATCACGATCACCGATTGCCAGCCCCAGAAAGTGAAGGCCGCGAGCTTGTCCGAGTACAGCCGCACCTGGCAGGTGCGCTGTACCGCGTAGTAACTGGCGGCGAATTGCGCGCTGCCGGCGAAACCGAAAATCACCAGACTGGTGTGCAATGGCCGCAAGCGGCCGAAGGTGGTCCAGGGCAGGTCGAGGTTCATGTCCGGCCACACCAGTTGCGAGGCGATCCAGACCCCCATCTCCATGCCGACGACACCCCAGAAAACCGTCGCGATAACGAATTGGCGGACGACCTTGTAGTTATAAGCCTGTCCGATTGTTGCTGTGCTCATGGTCAGTTCATCCACGGTTGCAAAGTCTTGCCAGGCCACCCTGGTCTGGCACGAGCTGCACTGTAGGAACAGCGCCGGAAACAAAACAGGCTCAGGAATCTTTGATTTGTACGGATCAGATTAGAGTGCTGCCTGCGGCGTTCTGCCGCGCCCTGATACGGTTTTTATCGTTTCAGGTGAATCTGTTGCGTGCTGCGCTGCTCGTCCATAGTGCTGGCAAAATCTGTAGGAGTGAGCCTGCTCGCGATTGCGGTGTGTCAGTCAACAAAGCAGTTGCCTGACACACCGCAATCGCGAGCAGGCTCACTCCTACAGGAATTGCGCACAATTCTGATGGGGTGGCCGCTGCATGTACCAATACGACGATTACGACCGCGCACTGGTGTTCGAGCGCGTTGCGCAGTTTCGCGATCAGGTCGAGCGCTTCATGGCTGGCGAGTTGAGCGAAGAAGAGTTCCTGCCGCTGCGCCTGCAAAACGGTCTGTATATGCAGAAGCACGCGTACATGCTGCGGGTGGCGATTCCCTACGGCACCCTGAGTGCCGGGCAGATGCGCACGCTGGCGAGCATCGCCGCCGATTACGATCGCGGCTACGGCCACTTCACCACCCGGCAGAACCTGCAATTCAACTGGATCGAACTGGCGCAGGTGCCGGACATCCTTGAGCGCCTGGCGCAGGTCGACATGCACGCGATCCAGACCTCCGGCAACTGCGTACGCAACATCACCACCGAGGCGTTTGCCGGGGTCGCGGCGGACGAAATGATCGACCCGCGCCCGTTGGCCGAGATCCTGCGGCAATGGTCGACGATCAACCCGGAATTCCTCTTCTTGCCACGCAAGTTCAAGATCGCCATCTGCTCGGCGAAGCAGGATCGCGCGGCAATCATGATGCATGACATCGGCCTGTATCTTTACCCCGGGCGCGGCGGGCAGATGCTGTTGCGGGTGATCGTCGGTGGCGGATTGGGGCGCACGCCGATCCTCGGTCTGCAGATTCGCGAAGGCTTGCCGTGGCAGCATTTGCTGTCCTATGTCGAAGCGATCCTGCGGGTCTACAACCGCCATGGCCGGCGCGACAACAAGTACAAAGCGCGGATCAAGATTCTGGTCAAGGCGCTGGGCATCGAGGCGTTCGCCAACGAGGTCGAAGAAGAATGGCAACACCTCAAGAACGGCCCGGCGCAACTGACCGAGGCTGAATACGAGCGGGTCGCCAGAGCATTCGTGCCGCCGATCTATCACACCCTGGCCGACACCGATCCGGACTTCGGCACGCGCCTGGCCGAAAGCCCGGCGTTCGCTCGCTGGGTTGCGCGCAACGTGCAGCCGCACAAGAAACCGGGTTACACCAGCGTAGTGCTGTCGACCAAACCGGGGCTGAGCGCACCGCCGGGGGATGTCACCGGCCAGCAGATGCTGGCGGTGGCCGACTGGGCGGAGCGCTTCGGTTTCGGCGAGATTCGCATTGCCCACGAGCAGAACATCGTCCTGCCCGACGTGCAAAAGTCTGACCTGTATGAACTCTGGAGACTGGCCTGCGAGCGCAATCTGGGCAGCGCCAACGTCGGCCTGCTAACCGACATCATCGCCTGCCCGGGCGGCGATTTCTGTGCGCTGGCCAATGCCAAGTCGATCCCGATTGCCCAGGCGATTCAGGCGCGTTTCGACAACCTCGATTTCCTGCACGACCTGGGTGACATCAGCCTGAACATCTCCGGTTGCATGAACGCCTGCGGCCATCACCACATCGGCAATATCGGCATTCTCGGCGTCGATAAGAACGGCAGCGAGTGGTATCAGATCACCCTTGGCGGCGCGCAGGGCAAAAACAGCGCACTGGGCAAAGTCATCGGCCCGTCCTTCAGCGCGGCTGAGGTGCCACAGGTGATCGAGCGGATTATCGGCACCTTCGTGCGTTACCGCGAAAGCGAGGAGCTGTTTGTCGACACCGTGGCGCGCATTGGCCTGGAGCCGTTCAAGGAGCGGGTCTACCCGAAAGCGCTGGAGGTATCGGCATGAATAATCTGCTGCGCCTGGAGCAGGGTGTTGCGCGGCTGATCGAAGACGATCCGTGGACGCTGGTCCGCGAGCCGGAGCAGGGCAGGCCGCAAGGATTGTTGATCCTGCCATTGGCGCACTGGCTGCAATCGCCCTCGACCCACGCGGTGTGGCTGGGGCCGGACGATGAAGTTGAAAGCGTGGTGCCGTGGCTGGCCTCGCTGCCGCTGATTGCCCTGGACTTCCCGAGCTTTCGCGACGGTCGCGCCTACAGCCAGGCGTACCTGCTGCGCAGCCGGTTTGGCTGGGCCGGCGAGTTGCGGGCGATTGGCGATGTGCTGCGGGATCAGCTCAGCCACATGCGTCAGTGCGGGTTCGACAGCTTTGCGGTGCGCGAGGACAAATCGGCTGAAGATGCGCTCAAGGGCTTGGCGGGGATGAGCGTGTTGTACGGGCGCTCGGTGATAGAACCACGCCCCTTGTTCCGTAGACGCTGAAGACTCTGTGGCGAGGGAGCTTGCTCCCGCTGGAGTGCGCAGCACTCCCAAACAGGCATGATGCGATCCGACAGATAAGTCGCGTTGTCTGGTTTGGGGCGGCTTCGCCACCCGGCGGGAGCAAGCTCCCTCGCCACAGGTGTTTTGCGGTGACATGCAAGGGAAACCCTTACATTCCGCAGCATTCCCGGATTTTTCCTTGGGTCGATGCTGGCCTTTTGGTAGAGTCGCCGTCGCCAGCGGGTTTTCGGCTGGACGATGGAACGAAGAAGGGAGTCTGGGTAGTGAGTGCGGGCAAAAAGATTTTGGGCCTCACGGCGTTGCTGTTGATGCTGACGCTGTGGGCCAGTTACTTTTATGTGTTCAAGGAAAACCGCGACGGCCAGTTGGGCGGCGCCGGTGAAAGCACCGCTTGGTGCGGCGCGCCGCCGTCCACCGAGGCGGCGCTGTTGGGCAAGGATCAGCTGACCTTGCGCGTGACCAACAACCTGCGCGGCGAGTTCATGCTCAGTGGCTCGCTGGTGGTCTCCGAACGCACCTTCAACCGCTATGACCTGGGTCGCAACGAACTGCGTCTGCGCCTGGAACCCTTGCAGTGGTCCTACGGCGTTACGCCGATCTTCCTGGAACAGGTCAAGGTTCAGCCGCTGAGCCGCAACCTCGCCTCGCCGACCAAAAGTGCCTACGCCGAGCTTGAGCCACGGCCGATTGGCGTGCAGGGCCAGGTCACCGAGTTCCCCTTCGACACCTATCGCTACGGCTACAAACCGGTGCTGTATTACCTCAAGGGCAGCGAGCGCATCGACCTGCGCTTCAAGAACATCACCACGCTGATGGACATGTCCAACACCTTCACGCCGATCCAGAAGTACAACCGCGTCGAGTACATCAACGAGAAAAACTCGATGATCCGCGACGAGGACTACAAAGCCTACGGCCCGCACGAATGCGCGTTCAGCGTCGAGCGCAAAGGCTCGTTCAAGGTCGTGGTGCTGTTGTTGCTGCTGGTGTTGTGCCTGCCATTGCTGCATGTGTTCTACCGCGACGAACCCGGGATCGACTTCCTCGCCACGCTGGTGACCATTGCCGTAGTGCGGGTACTGCTGGTCGGGCCGGTGCAGGATTTCCAGCTGTACAACATCGACTTCCTGTTCGGCGCGGCGATTCTGCTGGTGGGCTCGGTATCGCTGATCAAGGCGATGCGCGCCAACAGCCGCCGCGAGATGGCTTTGAAGAGCGGGGCGACGTCGTCCTGGTAAGCGCAGATTTTGTGGCGAGGGAGCTTGCTCCCGCTGGAGTGCGCAGCACTCCCCAACAGACATGATGAGTCAGCCAGATAAATCGCAATGTCTGTTTTTGGGGTGGCTGCGCCACCCAGCGGGAGCAAGGTCCCTCGCCACAGGTATTCAGGGTTATTTCAGCGCCGGATCGCCCATGTTCATCTTCTTCCAGCCCTGCAACAGCACCTGCGCCTTCGGCTCCTGGCCGTTCTCCAGGTAGTACTGGATCAGCGACAGCCGCGCATTGCGGTTCGCCGGTTGGACCTTGAGCAAACGCTCCAACTCGTCACACGCCTCGCTCACCTTGCCACTGTCGTGCAGCGCCACCGCCAGCACATAACCGTACTGCGGGTTCTGCGGCTCCAGTTGCGCGGCTTTGTGCAGGGCGATCATGGCTTCTGCCGTCTTGCCGGCGCGGATCAATGACAGGCCACGGGTGTGCTGCAACAACGCAGCCTCCGGGTGCGCCTTGAGGCTGTCGTCCAGTAGGGTCTGAGCTTCCTGACCTCGGCCATTTGCCTCCAGCCATTGCACCAGCGTCACCAGCGCTGGGTAGAAATCCGGATCGCGCTTGAGTGCCGTGCGCAGCAGTCCTTCAACCTCGGAAGCACGCCCGCTGGCCTGATACAACATCGCCAGATTCAGATTGGCCTCGGCCCGTTCCGCGAGACTGTTCTGCACCGCTTCGTACTCGGCAATCGCCGCGTCCCAATTGGTTTGCGCGGCGCCTAAGCCGTTGTTGCGCGCAACATTGAGCAGATCCCGCGCGGCGACAATGCGCACGGCTTTCACCGGATCGTTGAGCATTGGCGTCAGCAACGCAGCGCGCTCCGCTGGCGGCAGGAAGGCACTGATGGCGCGCACCGCACTTTCACGCACCTGCGGCTCCCGGTTTTTCAGGTCGAGCGTCGCCAGTTTCAGGGCCTGATCGCTGGGGTACAACGGCAGTTCGGCCAGCAAGGTCGCGCGCCGGATCGCCGGTAGATCATTGCGTTGCAACTGCTCATACAAGGCGTTGGCTGCGCCCGGTTGACCGTTGCGGATCAGCCACAGGCTTTCGTCATAACGCGGCGCCTGCGGGGCGGTGGCGGAGGCATTCCACAACTTGAACTGTGCAATGACCTTGTCGCCGGCCTTGCCCTGATGGCAGCTCAGACAAGCGTCCGGGGTGCCGAGTTTTTGTGCACGCTCCGGGTTGGGGATGCTGAAACTGTGGTCATGTCGCCAGTCGTTGCCCATGTAGAATTTGCCCGGCATGTGGCAATCCACGCACTGCGAGCCGGGCTGGCCCATGGTGTGGCGCGTGTGTTCGCTGGAGTCGTAGTTTTTCGCCTGCAGGCCCTTGCCATCGACACCTTCGACCGAGGTCTTGCCCGCCGTGTTGTGACATTGCAGGCACACCGCGTTACCGGGCGCTTTCAGTTCGCTGCTGTGCGGGTTATGGCAATTGCTGCAGCGCACACCCTTGTCGAACATCTTGCTTTGCAGGAAAGAGCCGTGTTCGAACACTTCATCCTTGATCTTGCCGTCGAGCGCATACAGTTCACGGGTGAGGGTGCTTGGCAGGTAGTCGTCCATCAGCCGTTTACCGACGGTGTAGCCATCGCCCAACGGCGCACGGCGCGCATGGCAGCGGGCACAGGTTTCGATTTCGACGCTGGCGTTCTTGTCCTTGAGATCGACCGCAAAACCCTTGTGGATCAGGTCGTCTTTTTTCTGTGCCCACTCCAGGTGATTCGATGCCGGGCCGTGGCAAGCCTGACAGCCGACGCCGAGGCTGTTCCATTGACTGTTGAACCTGTTGCTGGCCGCATCGAAATTGCGCTTGAATCCGGTGGTGTGGCACTCGATGCACATGAAGTTGGCGTTCTGACTGGGCTTGCTCCAGTGCAGCGGATTCTTGAAGTTCACGCCCTGGCCGGGGTAGAGGTGAAACCAGCGGTGTTTCTCGGTATCCCACGCCACGCCAAGCGCCTGCAAACGGCCTTCGCCGACCTCGATCAGGTATTGCTGCAACGGGGCGATGCCAAAGGTGTAGGCGACTTTGAAGTCAGCGTTCTTGCCATCAATGCCGGGGGTATTGACCCAGAACTCGTCACCCTTGCGCGAGAAGCGGGTGGTCTCGTTTTCGGCCTTGAAGGTGACGTTGTTGAAGTCGCCGAGCAGGGTTTCACCATTCGCGGCCTGCATCGCCAATTGGTGGTGCGAGCCTTGCCAGTCCTTGACCTGTTCGGTGTGGCAGCCCTGGCATTGTTGCTCGTCGACCATGGTCGCGGGCTTCTGTGCCGGCGGTTGTGGCTTGGCGACAACGGGTGCGGCCACATTGATCGGCGGGGCCTTTGACGGCGCGGGCGCGGGGCTGAACAGAAACCAGCCGATGCCCGCCACAGCGGCCAGCAATACGCCGATGGTGACGGGAAACAGATAACGTGAAACGGGCGGTCGGGACGAATCAGGATCAGGCTGTGCGACTTTATTCTTATGCTTGGGCATTACGACTTCCGTGGTCCAGGTGCATTGGCCTGCTGGCGTGCGTTCAAGCTCGGTGCAGCTTTGCCGGATGCCCGTCATCTGTCAAATGACGGGTGTGAATCAGCTCCCGGTCTTGTGTGAATTTTGCGCTTTTGCAGCGCAATCGCCGAGGTTTTAGCTATACCTGTAACTCCCCCATACGCAATACATTCAGGCCTTCTGACAGGAGTTACAGCATGAAGCTAGCAGTAATGATGGGCACCCTCTGCATTGCCACGCTCGGCGTGGTGGGCTGCTCCAGCAAAACCGTCGCTCCCGATGAGTATTCCGGCTTTCTCAAGGACTACAGCCAGCTCAAGGAGGCCAAATCGCCCTCCGGTGCCGAGGTGATGCGCTGGATCGATCCGAAGGTGGATGTCAGCAAATTCACCAGCGCCTACATCGAACCGACCCAGCTCTATCTCAAGCCGCAACCGACCGCAAAGATTTCCCAACAGACCCTCAACGGCATCACTTCCTACTACGATCAGGCCCTCAAGCGTGAAATCAGCAAAGACATGCCGTTGGCCAGCGGTCCAGGCCCGGGCGTGATCGTGGTGCGGGCGGCGATCACCGCCGTCAGCAGCAAGACCGAAGGCCTGCACGCGTATGAAGTGATCCCGGTCGCTCTGGTCGCGGCAGCGGTCAGCACCGCCAGCGGTATCCGCGATCAGGAAACCACCCTGGCCACCGAAGCGGTGTTCCTCGATGGCGCGACCAACAAGGTCGTGGCACAAGTGGTGCGCAAAGGCACCGGCAAACCGCTGGAAAACGACACCCAGGCGATGACCGCCAACGACGTCAAACCGGTGATCGATGGCTGGGCGAATGACATGCATCAGATGTATGTGAAGCTCAAGGCCGGTAAATAACCGGTGCCTCTGTAGGAGCTGCCGCAGGCTGCGATCTTTTGACTTTGATTTTGTAAAAACCAGATCAAAAGATCGCAGCCTGCGGCAGCTCCTACAGGGGCAGCATTACTGCCCGGTAAACCAGCGGAAGTACGGATTGCCACCCTCCCAACGCATCACTTCACGCATATCCCGCCCCCAGGCATCCCGATCACCGTCATACGCATGCAGGCTGGCGCGGTAGAACTGCATCAGGCGCTGGCGGTGCGTGTCCATTCGTTCAGTAAAACCGATATCGGCATTCACCAGTGGCGGCGGCACATACAGATCCAGCAGCGCCGGCAGCACCCGGGTGATTTCCTTGCTGCGAACCCACGGCGCGTATTCGATCCGGGGCTGATCGTCCGTCACCGCCGGCGCGTTTGCCGCAAAGCGCTCAAGGCCTGCGCGGTCGGTGACCCAGGTCGCGAGCAACGCTGACGCCGAGCCAATCCCGACATCCTGCAAAGTGCTGCGTACGCTGGCCTGCTGGAAGCGCTCGGTGATTTTCGCCGCGTCCAGTGCCATCGGCTGCAGCGAACCGACCAGCAGCATCTCGTGGAACTCGCTGGTCCACAGCGAGGCATACGGGAACACGTCGAGGAAGCTGCGCACCAGTGAGCGCGAGTCGTCGATGTTCTGGGTCGGCAGCGGCAGCCACTGCGCGACGATGCCTTGTTGCTCAAGGCGACTGGCCGCCAACTGGTAGAAGTCCCGCGAGTACAGATTGACCACCCCGGCCGCCGACGGCGGTGGCGGTTCAAGGGTGATCAGGTCGTAGGTCTGCGCGCTGCGCAACAGTTCCTGACGGCCATCGCGCAAGCGCACGTCAATGCCGGGATCGCTGGCGGCGTTGAAGTTGCCTTTGAACAGGGGCGCGGCCTTGACCACCGACGGCAGGAGCTCGGCGACTACCCGATGTTCCAGCCCCGGATAGCGCAGCAGGGCGCCGGCGGTGATCCCGGTGCCGAAGCCGATCACCAGCGTCGAACGCGGCGTGCCGTTGTGGATCAGCAACGGCAGCAGCGCCTGGATACGCATGTAGCGCAGCGACGGCATGGCATCGCCGGTGTTGGACACGCCTTGAATGTACAAGCGGTGGAAGCTGTTCTCACCACGGCCCTGAGCAACCACCGCCACAGTGCCGCCACGGCCTTCTTCGTAGAACGCCAGCGTGCCGTTGCGCGCACCTGGCAGCAGGCTGGCGAATTTGTCCATCGGGGTCAGCAGCGCAAGCGCCACCGATACCAGCCCCAACGCGACCACGGCCTGACGCCGGCCTTTTTTGACGTGGTGGCCCTTGCGCACGGCCACGTAGGCGATGCCGGCAGCGATGATCGCCAGCAAGCCCAGCGTGCGCACCAGCCCCAGCAGCGGGATCAGCAGAAAACCGCAGAGCATCACCCCGACAATCCCGCCCAGCGTATTGAACGCGACCACGGCACCGACGTCGCGACCGACGCGTTCACGCCCCACACTCAAGCGCAGGGCCAGCGGAAACGCCGCGCCAAGCAACAGCGTCGGCACGAACACGATGCTCAGCGCTGCCACCGCAAACCGGGCGCTCATGCCGGCCATTTCGCTGGCGCCCAAGGCCAGCAGCCAGCTCTCGGCCTGACTCTGGGCCAATACCAGCCAGCGTCCGAGCAGGGCGATTTCCAGCAGCGCGATCAGCCCGGCACCTGCGATCAACAGACCGAACACACCCCACGGATCACGAATGCGCTCGACGCGACGGGCGAGCAGGGCGCTGCCGATGAACAGCCCGGTCAGGTACGTCGCGAGCACCACGGCGAACGCGTAGGTGCGGGTGCTCATGAACTGCACGATCGATTGCGACCAGACCACTTCATACCCCAGCGCCACGCCGCCGGCGATGGAGTACAGCCACAGTGCGGTATGGTCCGCAGCTTTCTCGGTGTGATGTTTGACCGTGGCCGCAATCGGCATCGGACGCTGACGCTGCAACCACAGCGCAGCGGCCGCAGCCAGCAGGTTGAGCATTGCGGCAAACAGCGCGCTGCCACGCACACCGAGGGTGGCGATCAGCACGAACGCGGCGAGCAGGGTGCCGAAAATCGCGCCGAGGGTGTTGGCCGCATACAGCTGACCGCCGGCCCTGCCCGGATCAGCCGCTAGCGAGCGCACCAATACCGGCAGCGTGCCGCCCATCAATACCGCCGGAATGCCCACCAACGCGAATGGCAACAGCCAGGCCAGGAGACCGATATGATCTTGCAGCCAGGCAAACGGGCTGGCCGCCAGGCTCATCGCAACCGTCGCGCCAACACCAAGAATCGCCACCAGTACTTCCAGCCCGGCGTAGAGCAGCACCGGTTGCAGCAAGCGATCAGCCCAGCGCCCGAACAGCCAGCCACCGATCGCCAGCCCGGCGAAAAACGCGCTGATGCCGGTGGTGATGGCATAGACCTCGACCCCGACCACCAGCGACAACTGCTTGATCCACAGCACCTGATACACCAGCGCAGCGGCGCCGGAGATGCACAGCAGCAGGGCGGGGATCAGCAGCGCCGGGGTGACGGCTTGGGTGGTGGGTATGGCCGACGGCTTGCTGGCGATACGTGAGGACATGCGGGGGACCTTGTTCAAATCACACAATATTCGTGACGGTGCGGGCCTCATCGCTGGCAAGCCAGCTCCCACAGGGATTTTCAGTGAACACTCATGTTGTGGTCGACAGAAATACCTGTGGGAGCTGGCTTGCCAGCGATTGGGGCCGGCGCGGTCTCAGGTGGAAACAGGGCCGCCCGCCGCTGAGGGCGGGCGGCAGTTCAACGGTCTTACTGTGCAGCCGGAGCCGCTTTCATTTTTTCCGCGATCTTGGCGTCAACCGCCGCACGAATCTGGTCGATGCTGAAGCTCGCCGGTTTCTGGCTTGGCGGGTATTCGATGAAGGTCTGCAGGAACTCTGCCGACTTGGTCACCGCGACGCCGGCCAGATAAACGTTTTTGGTGTTCCAGTCATAGAACTGGTCAGACACCACGTCCGCTCGCTCATACGGGTCCATGCGCAGGTTGAGGATCTTCGGTACGCGCAGGCACACGAACGGCTCGCTCCAGACCCGGAAACCGCCCGGCTGGCGTTGCTCGCAGAACACTACTTTCCAGTTGTCGAAGCGCATCGAAACCAGCACGCCGTCGTCGTTGAAGTAGTAGAACTCCTTGCGCTCGCCCTTGGGCTGCTGGCCGGTCAGGTAGGGCAACTGGTTGTAGCCGTCCAGATGCACCTTGAAGCTGGTGCCGCCGGACGTCGGTGCCCAGCCCTTGAGCAGTTTGTCTTTCACGTCGGTTTCGCCAGCCGCCGCGAGCAGGGTCGGGAACCAGTCCATGCCCGAGAACAGTTCGTTGGAGACCTCACCCGGCTTGATCTTGCCCGGCCAGCGAATCATCGCCGGTACGCGATACGCACCTTCCCAGTTGGAGTTCTTCTCGTTGCGGAACGGCGTGGTCGCCGCGTCCGGCCAGGAGAACTGGTTCGGGCCGTTGTCGGTGGTGTAGACGATGATCGTGTTATCGGCGATTTTCAGGTCGTCGATGGTTTTCAGCAGTTTGCCGACGTCGGCGTCGTGCTCGAGCATGCCGTCGGCGTATTCGTTACCGGGCATGCCGCTCTGGCCCTTCATCGAATCACGTACGTGGGTGAACACGTGCATGCGTGTGGTGTTCATCCAGACGAAGAACGGCTTGTCGGCCTTGGCCTGTTTCTCGATGAACGCCTGTGCGGCAGCGGTGGTTTCGTCGTCGATGGTTTCCATGCGCTTGGTGGTCAGCGCACCGGTGTCTTCGATCTTGCCGTCGGCGAAGCTGTGGATCACCCCGCGTGGCGAGTTGGCCTTGACGAAGGCGGCGTCGTCTTTCGGCCAGTACGGACGCTCCGGCTCTTCCTCGGCGTTGAGGTGGTAGAGGTTGCCGAAGAACTCGTCGAAACCGTGATTGGTCGGCAGGTATTCGTCGCGGTCACCGAGGTGGTTCTTGCCGAATTGCCCGGTGGCATAACCCAGACCTTTGAGCGCCTGGGCGATGGTGATGTCACGTTTCTGCAGGCCGACCGGTGCACCCGGAATGCCGACTTTCGACAGGCCGGTACGCAGTGGCGTCTGGCCGGTGATGAACGAGGAGCGTCCGGCGGTGCAGCTGTTCTCCGCGTAGTAGTCGGTGAACATCATGCCTTCTTTGGCAATCCGGTCGATGTTCGGAGTCTTGTAGCCGACCACGCCCATGGAATAGGCGCTGATGTTGGTCTGGCCGATGTCATCACCAAAGATGACGAGAATGTTGGGTTTCTCAGCCGCTGTGGCGGTTGCCGACAGCGCCATCACCGAGGTTGCCACCAGGGCGAGTTTCGGTAGCCACTTGCGTATGCGAGTCATCTGACTTGCTCCTTATCGCGGGGGTCGTTGTTGCGACTTACGTTTCTTGCAGTCCTGCATCACGTTTTTTCTTATTGCACCTGCCCGGTTGCCGGTGGATCGAACGGGTAGATCCGGCGCCACTCGGTCGCCATGTCCACCACGGTCCAGCCACGGGAATTCGCTTCGTCGAGGGCTTTGTCGAGTCGCCCGATATCGGATTTTCGGTCGTAGGCCCACTCGCGCTTCGCGTCGGTGTGGTGCACCAGACCCATGAAGCGTTTGCCGGGGCCGGCGGCGGTCCACTGCAGCATCTGCAGGTCGCCGTCGGAATTGCCGAACGCGAGGATCGGCCGTTTGCCGATCACTGCATCAATGCTCTCCGGTTTGCCCGGGCCGTCGTCGTTGTGTGCCAGTTTCCGGGTGCGCAGGATCGAGGCCTGGCCGTCCTTGAACTGGAACGCGGTGACGAACGTGGTGCCGATCACCTGTTCCGGCGGGATGCCGTAGACCTTCTCGGCGAAGGCGCGCATGAACGCGGTGTCGCCGCCCGAGACGATGTAGGTCTTGAAGTCCTGGCTGCGCAGGTAGTCGAGCATTTCCAGCATCGGCTGGAAGATCATTTCGGTGTAGGGCTTGCCGGTTTTCGGATGCCGCGCCTGGCTCAGCCAGGTCTTGGCGTAATCGTCGAAAGCCTCGGTGGTCATGCCGGTGTGGGTGGCGCCGAAGATCTTGATAATGCCGTCCATGCCGGCGGCGGCCAGTGCCTGGTGATCATTTTCCAGCACGGCTTTGAATGGCTGGGTGGTTTGCCACTCCGGGTGCTGCGGCGCATTGCGCTTGACCTCGTCGAGGGCGAACAGCAACTCGAAATACATCGGCTGCTCGCTCCACAGGGTGCCGTCGTTATCGAACACCGCGATGCGCTCGGCGGGTTTGACGAAGTCTTTGCCAGACTGGTCGGTGACGGCTTGCACAAACTCGATGATGTTTTTTTTGGCCGGGCCGTCGTTCCATGACGGCAGGGGTTCCGTGGCCTGGGCCAGCAGTGGTACTGCCAGCGCCAACCACAGTGCAAGGCTGAAACGTTGACGGTGCGGCGGCGGGTTGGTCATGGGAATTCCCTTTCCTGAGCGAGGTTGAGCGGGCGCAGGGCCGATGCCGGTTTGTGCGCCTGTTGTTCGGCCTGACTGTGAAGCGTAGTCAACGATTCACGCAGTTGAGCAAGTGTTTGTGCAGTCTGCGGATCACGTCCGTAAAGTCCGCGCAACAAGCCTTGCAGGCGCGGGCCTGTATTCACCAGTTGCAGCCCGAGCCGACTGCGCCGCAGCCACAGATACAAGGCGCTCAACTGCGCCGGTTCAGCCTGCAGTTGCGGGTTGATCTGCTGCCAGGCGAACTCCGCCGATTGCTCCCAGGCCAGTTGCCGCGCGTGCTTGCGCGCCTGCCATTGATGCCGGGCACGCAGCAGGGCAGGACGCAGCCAATAACCGACGCCGATGCAGACGGCGAGCAGCGCCAGCCACAGCAACCAGCGCGTGGAAAAGTGCGGGTTGTTGCGGCCGAGCTGCCGGAGATCGTCGGTGATCGAAAACACCGGTTTGTAGGCGCTGTTGGCTGTGGCTGCGAAGGTCACGGCCGGTACTTGCGCAGTTCGGCTCTGCTGCGTTTTCACGTCCCACCATTTCACCGCGATGGCTGGCAGGGTGTAGGCGCCAGCCTTGTCGATGCGGTAGATGACGGCGTCGATCCGCTGACCACCGAGCACGTTGCCGCGACCGTCATCCAAACGAGTGACTTGTGGGGGCTGCGGATAACGACTCAGACCGGCCACGTCACCCAGTGGCGGAACCGGCAGGGCCATCGCCAGTGCGCCATCGGCCTGCAGAGTCAGTTGGCGGGTAACGCTGTCGCCGGTTTTCAACGGGTTTGTCGAGTTGATCAGGCTTTGGCTCAGGCGCACATCGCTGGCCACCAGCGGCGTTTCTCCGGGTTTGAAGCCGGGTGGCTGGGCGGCGCTGAAGTGCAACGGTTGGCTTTGCGCGCTGAGCGGGGTGGTGGCCTGACCCGGTGTCGCACTCACCGCCAACGGCGGAATGTCGAAGCGGCGGGCGACATTCGGGGTGATCAGGTAGCTGTAGCGCAAGCCGCTGAAGGATTGTCCGTCGATGGTCTGATTCAGGTGTTGAGCCTGGCCGTCCGGCGGCGTGACCAGGGCGCCATCGAGTTTCAGCTCGGGCAGGGTGGCAGCGCTGGTGAACCAGGTATCGGTGAGCACGTCGACTTGCAACTCGACCAGCCCGCCGACCATCGCGCCTTCGGCGGGTTGCAGGTGGGCCTGGATTTTCAGTTGGGGTTCGGCGGCAGAGGCAGTCAGGCTGAGCAAGCCGGTCATGAGCAAGGTGCAGATTTTTTTGCTGGCAGATCTGGCCTCATCGCTGGCAAGCCAGCTCCCACAGGGGGTGTCTGTGTTTTCGCCAATCGAGTTAACAGCGCAAAACCTTGTGGGAGCTGGCTTGCCAGCGATGAAGCCAACCCGGTTCATGGCCTGGCCCCCGACTGATCCTGCAAACTGAATTTCTGCTTGAGAAACTTCGCCGGCGAGGTGCTCAGGTTCTGCAACCACAACGCATCGGACGTCGCCTGTTCGGTCTCGACCTTTTTGCTTTGGCCCTTGCCCGGCGCCTTGTCGAATTTCACTTCGTCCGGTTTGGTCTCGGGGGCGTTCTTTTCGGCGCTGTCGGTGTCCTTGAGCAACGCCTGCGCCAGCGCCAGATTGGCCGTGGCTTCGGGGAATTGCGGTTGCCGCTGCAAGGCTTGGGTGTAGGCGGCGATCGCCTGATCGAACTTGAAGCGCCGCACGTAAATGTTGCCCAGGTAAAACCACGCTTGCGCCGTGTCCAGCCGGGCAAAGGTCGCCAGTGCGAGGTCGTAATCTGCTGCGTGATAGGCCGCCACGCCTTTCCAGTACGGATCGACAAACAGCGCCGCTGCTTGCGGCCAATGCTCATGTTCGACAGCCCAGCGTCCTTGCTGATCGCGGGTGAAAAACGCGTCGGTCAGTGCACTGGCCTGGGCGGGGGCGGCAGGCCAGCCAAGGCTTGTGGCCAACAGCAGCGCCGGTACCCAGTTGACGCTCCAGCCCTTGCGCACACCGAGCAGCGCCAACAATAGAAGCGGCCAGCACAGCCAGTAACCGGCGTCCTTCCAGTGCAATTGCTGCTGTTCGGCGCTGGCACTCTGGAAATGTTGTTGGGCATGCAACTCGATCCAGTCCAGATCATCGTCGTCGAGGGTGAGGCTGCCCAGCGGCGCGTCGAGGGCGGCGGCCAATTGCTTGAGTGCCGCCGGATCGAAACGGCCGAGCAGCGGGCGCCCGTTGCTGTCGACTGCCGGCTGGCCGTTGGCGCCCTGAATCACCCCGCCGTCCGCGTTGCCGACCGCCAATACCAACACTTGTAATTGGCTGCCTTTGAGTCGCTGGTCGAGGTCATCAAGTTGCGTGGTGTCAGCGCCGTCGGTGATCAACAGCAGGCTGCCCGGAGTGTTCTCGGCGCTGAGCAGGCGCTTGGCCTGCTCGATGACGGCGCTAACGTCCTTGCCGGGTTTGTCGATGAGGTCTGTGCCCAGCGCCTGAATGAAGGTGTCGAGTAGCGCCGGATCGTCAGTCGGCGGCAACACCAGATGCGCGCTGCCGGCATAAGCGATCAGCGCGGTGCGCGCGCCGGCGCGACGCTGGATCAGGTCATGCAGTTTGTTTTTGACCGCTTGCAGGCGCGTCGGTGGTACGTCACTGGCGTCCATCGATGGCGACAGATCCACGGCGACGATCAGCGATGCTCGATTGTCCAGAAAGTCCGGGCGATCCTGCTCCCAGGTCGGCCCGGCGGCGGCAATGGCGCCAATTACCAGCACCGCGCATAGCCAGTGCACCGGGCGCAGGTGCTGATGATCCGTTGGCGTGACCAGCAGATGCGGCAGCAAGTGTGCGGCGATGTTACTGCGCAGCCGCCGCTGCAAGTCGCGGCTGCGGCGCCAGAGCAGTGGCAGCAGCGCGGCGAACAGTGCGAGCAGCAGCCACAGCGGACGCAAAAAGTGCAACTCACTGAGATTGATCTCCATCTCAGGCCTCCCGCCGCTGGCGGGCCAGCGCCAGGCGCGGGCGCAGCAGGGCACCGAGGTGATACAGCGCCAACAGCGTCAGCGCCGCGCCCAGCGGCCAATGAAACAACTCGCGTTGCGGCTGATGGCTGAGGGTTTTCACCTGATGCGGGGTGAGGCGGTCGAGAGTGCTGTAGACCTGATCCAGCGCCGTGCGGTCTTCGGCGCGGAAAAACTGCCCGCCTGTGGTCTGGGCGATCTGTTGCAGCCCGCGCAGATTGACCTGCGCCTCGCCGGACGCCGTCGGGTCGCCAATGCCGATGGTGTGAATGACCACGCCCTTGTTGGCGGCCATTTCCGCGGCGTGATCGGGAGTGATCGCGCTGCTGGTGTCATTGCCGTCGGTGAGCAGGATCAGCACCTTTTGCTGTTCGTGCGCCTGATCGAGCAGCTTCAGGCTCAAACCGATGGCATCACCGATGGCGGTGTTCGGCCCGGCCATGCCGATGCCGGTGTCGGCCAGCAACAGCGAGAGGCTGCCGTGATCGAGGGTCAGCGGCGCCTGCGGATAAGCGCCGCTGCCGAACACGATCAGGCCGATGCGGTCATCCTTGCGCTTGTCGATGAAGCCTTGCACCACCTCTTTGACGGCGGCGAGGCGATTGATTTTCTGGCCGCTGGCGTTGGTGAAGTCTGCGGTTTCCATCGATTGCGAGAGGTCGATGGCGAGCATCAGGTCGCGCACCGGTTGCTGGTGTTCGATGGGGTTTTCGACGAACACCGGGCGCGCGGCGGCAAGCAGGATCAACGTCCACACCAACATATTCAGCAGCAGTTGCCAGTGGTTCTGACGATTGCCAACCCGGCTCGGCGCTTCCCCGACCGCACGACTCATGGCGCCGAAAAACGGCACGCGCACGGCGCTGCGCGCTTCCTGATACGCCGGCAGGTACCGGAAGGCCAGCCACGGCAGCGGCAGCAGGAACAGCAGCCACGGGTAATCAAGCTGCCACATGGTGCTGCTCCACCCAATGTTGGCAGGTGTCAAACAGCGCCTGACGCTGCTCGGCGGGGAGGGCGCGCAGGGTGGCGTCGGGGGCGTAGGCGAGCTGGGCGAGTTGGGCGCTGAAGTCGTCGGGCAGCCTGGTTTTACTGTGCTGCTGCAGAAACGCCTGCCAATCCGCTCTCCCCAACGCCGCAGGACTCTGTAGGAGTGAGCCTGCTCGCGATAGCGTCTTCAGATTCAACATCTTCATCGACTGATCCGACGCTATCGCGAGCAGGCTCACTCCTACATTGATCGCATTCCTGTTTCGCGATTGGGTTGGCATCGACAGGGCCACGCGTTTGAGCAACTCGGGCAACTCGCGCAGGGCATTGAGGTCATCACTGCGGCTGCGTAACTGCGCCAGACGCGTCAGGCCCTCGCGGCGATAAGCGTCCCTGTGCCATTGCCGATAACGCCGCACGCCAACCATCAACGCCAGCACAACCAACAACGCCAACAACAGCCACCAGCCCCAGGTCTGCGGCGCATAACTGACCGGCGCGGGCAGGCTCAGCTCCTTGAGCTGGCTGATGTCGGGAATCGTCGGATTCATCGCCGCGGGCCGGCAGACTTGCCAAGCTCGGCGCGCAATTGCGCGTGGGCCTCTTCGGCGGTGCTGAACATCATCAGCGGCACCTGACTGCGACGCAGCAGGGTGGCGACATCCTTGAGCCGGCCACCGAGATAATCACCCAAAGGCTGATGCACGCTGCGTTTCTCGACAGCCAGTTCCACCTGCAATTGGCCTTGGGTGACCAGCAGCCGGCCATCGCTCGGCAGCTTCAAGGCCAGTGGGTCGTAGACTTGCAGGGCGATCACGTCGTTGTGCGCGCGCAGTTGCCGCATCAACTGCAAGGTACGTTCACCGGCTCCAGCGAAGTCGCTGACAATGCAGATCAGATGGTCGTGACCAGCCAACGCCAGGCAACGCTGCAAGGCCTTGTCCAGTTGGTCCTCGTCTTCGGCGTCGGGATTGGCCGCGTTCAGCGCCTGATTCTGTTGCGCCACGCGGCTGAGCAGGGCTTCGACCCGTTTGCGGCTGCGCAGCGGCGCGATGCTGTCGATGCGTTGATCATTGAATACCAGACCGCCGACCCGGTCACCGGCGTTGAACACCATCCACGCCGCCAGCGCCGCCAGTTCAGCGGCGAGGGCGGATTTGAAACTGCGTCGGGAGCCGAAGAACATCGACATGCGCTGATCGACCACGATCAATGCCGGGCGATCGCGTTCTTCAGTAAAAGTGCGTACCACCGGTTTGCCGGTGCGCAGCGAGGCGCGCCAGTCAAGGTGGCGTAAATCGTCGCCGGGTTGATAGCGGCGCAACTCATCGAAGTTCAAGCCACGGCCACGCAGGCGCGAAGCATGTTTGCCGGCCAGGATGCTGCCCTGGGGCTGACGCGCGAGCAAACTCAGGTCACGGGCCTTGAATTCCAGCGCCATCAATTGCGCCAGAGACACGTAGACCAGACCCTCCGTGTTCATGCCGGAATCGCCACTTTATCCAGCAAGCGGTCGAGCACCTGATCGGCAGTCACGCCATCCGCGACCGCGTCGTAGCTCAATTGCAGGCGATGACGCAGCACCGGATGCACCACGGCGCGCACGTTATCCGGCGAGACGAAATCCTGGCCCTGCAACCACGCATCGGCCCGCGCACAACGATCCAGGCCGATGCCGCCACGGGGACTGGCACCGATGCTGATCCAGCGTCCGAGGTCTTCGTCGTAATCGGCCGGGTGGCGAGTGGCGTTGATCAGGTCGATCAGATAGCGGTCGATGGCTGGTGATACGTGCACCGCGCTGACCTCCTTGCGCGCAGCGAAGATCACTTCCTGTGACAGGCTGAAGCCCTTGCCCGGCGCGGTGTTCGCGCCCTGGGCAAATTCTTCGGCGCGCAACAGGCGCAGCACCTGACTTTCGTTGTCGGCGCTGGGGTAATCCAGCAGCACTTTCATCAGGAACCGGTCCATCTGCGCTTCCGGCAAGGGATAAGTGCCTTCCTGCTCGATCGGGTTCTGTGTGGCGACCACAATGAACAGCTCCGGTAGCACATGACTGGTGCCGGCCACGGTAATCTGCCGTTCCTCCATGGCTTCCAGCAGCGCCGCCTGGACCTTGGCCGGGGCGCGGTTGATCTCGTCAGCGAGGATCAGATTGCCGAACAGCGGGCCTGGCTGGAAGCGGATCTCGTTCTGCCCGGCGACCTGATGCAGCACTTCGGCGCCGGTGATGTCCGAGGGCAGCAAGTCGGGGGTGAACTGGATGCGGCTCATTTTCGCGTCAAGGTGCGTGGCCAGCGCCTTGACCGTGCGCGTCTTGGCCAGCCCCGGCAGGCTTTCCAGGAGCAAATGCCCGTTGGCCAGCAGGCCGAGGAGGATCTGCCGAATGACCTGATCCTGGCCGAGTACGGCTTCGGCGATACTCGCTTGCAGGGCATTGAGGTCGGTGAGTGCGGTCATGGGACAGTCCTTTGTGGCCGGTCTAGAAAAATGCCAGGGTCATGTTGACGGCAATCCCGTTGCCTTCGGGGCGGTTCTTGGTGTCGAACTCTGGCACCCAGCGCGCGCTGATGTTGGCCTGGGCGTCGGCGAATTTTCCGGCCCAGGCGACCACCGGCCCGGCGCCGACCGAGCGGCCACGGAAGCCATTCAGGCTGTCGGCGGTCTGCCCCTTGTCGTCGGTGACTTGCTGGATATAGCCGGCTGCCAGGCCGGCGCTCCAGCCACTGCCGAAGCCGTGAGTCCACAAGGCATCGAGGGTGAAGATGTTGCCGTTGCGGTAATCGGTGGCGGTGTTTTCGGTGTAGAACTCCAGGCCACTGGACAGAGTGAACTCGCCACCCTTGCCGTCCAGATGGGTGAAGGCCACGGTGGGCATGAACGTGTAATTGTTCTGCCCGGGGTTGGCCAGGCGATTGTCGTTGTAGGCGCCGGTCGGCACGTAGATCGGCAGGGAGAACGCGATGTGGTTCAACTCATCGAAGTGGTAGCCGGCGGCAATCGGCGTGACCAGCGCGTCGGCGAACTGGGTCCCGGAATCGCTGGTGCCGAGGGTGCGTCCGCGCGGGCCGGTGATCGCCGCGTCAATGTCGGTGTACTGCACTGGAACGCCGACTGCCGAGGCAAAGTTCCATGGGCCTTTGCCGGTGTCCCAGATGTGCGTCAGGTTGGTCATGGTGTAGGAGACTTTCATGTCGATCCCGGCACTGACCTCACCGGAAATCGGCGCGCCGCGACTGCCCTTGAGCGATCCGTCGTACCAGATGCTGGTGACCGAGACGACCCAGCCCGGCTCTGGCGGGATGATCCCGGCGTTGGAGTACACCTGTTGCCCGGTGATCGGCCGGCCCACGCCACCTTCGGCTGCATAGAGTTGAGTACTGCCGATCATGCACAGCGCCAGCAGCGGACGCACAACGTAAGGCTTGACCATCACTGGCTCCGTTTATTGTTTTGAGTTGACCGGGTTGAGCAGGGGCATCTTCCACTCGCCGCTGGCCACTTCCGGTTTCGGCAGGTACAGGCGCAACACGCCGTAGAACGGTCCGTTCGGTGCCGGCAGCCAGTTGGCCTGCTTGTCCTTGCCGGGATTGTCGTGCTGCACGTAGAGGGTCAGTCCGCCGTCGGCATCGAGCTTCAAGTCGGGCAGCATCCGCGAATTGATCAGGTAGCGATTGAGCGGGTTGGCCACCAGCAATTTGCTCTTGCCGTCATACATGGTCAGCGACCAGAAGGCGTCGGCCGGGGGCAGGGCGCCTTTGTCGAAATGCAGGGTGTAGTCGTGTTTCGCTGCGTCGGCCGGCTGGCCGTCCTTATCGACGAAATAGCCGATGTAATTCGCCTCTTCGGCAGAGTTGCCGAAGATGCCCATGTTGGCGCCGG
The DNA here is from genome assembly GCF_044753325.1 of Pseudomonas sp. NPDC088414. Classification (NCBI taxonomy): domain Bacteria; kingdom Pseudomonadati; phylum Pseudomonadota; class Gammaproteobacteria; order Pseudomonadales; family Pseudomonadaceae; genus Pseudomonas; species Pseudomonas sp. NPDC088414. Next base: position 140,908 of record NZ_JBIVMY010000004.1, read on the forward strand.
CGTAGCGATACAGGTAATTGCCCTTGAGGTGATCGCGGGTGCCGAACAGGTCACCGCTGCTGATTTCGTGCGTGTCGACCTTGTCTTTCTTGAACGCGGCGAATTCGGCCTTGGCGTCACTGATGCCGTCTTCGAGGGCCTTGCGTTGCTCGGCGCTGAGCTTTTTCAGGTCGAATGACTGACCGGCACCGATGCCGATTTTGGCGAAGCGTGCGAGCAGGTCTTTTTCGACATCCTGCGGCGGGGTAAAGGCGAGCATGAAGTTCAGGTAGCGGAACAGCTCCGGGGTTTCGCTCATGGTCGGCGTCGGTTTCGGCCAACTGACTTTTGGCGCCGGCGCCGGGGCCTTCTGTTTTACGTAGTGGCTCAGCGGCTCGACCTTGTAGCCTTTCTGGATCTGCTTGACCTTGCCCAGATCTTTTTCGTCGAACAGCTGCGTGCGGTACAGCGCGTAGGCGATGTTGCTTTCGCTGCGCACCAGCCGGTCGATGTTGATCGGTTGCTGACCCTGCCAGTCAGGCCCGGCGATCATGAAGTGGCCACCGTTATTACCGGTGCTGCGGGTGCCCAGGTAAGCGAAGTTCTGCGTGTAGGCGTCGATCAGTTGCACCGAGTAGTAACGGTGTTCTTCGATCGGCGGCAAGGTCAGGATCAACGGCTCGCTGCGCAGATCCATCCAGACGAACGAGTAGGGCGTGTCGGCGTTCGGCGTGACGAACGCGGTGTCCTTGGCGGTGAAGGCCTTGGCGGTGTTGCCGATCTGGTTGAACGGTGCCTTGAAGTTTGGGCTCTTGCTGTCCACGGCCTGGGTGTACAGAGTCTTGTACATTTCCACTATCGGGAAGCCATAGAGGTAGGCGTCCCTGGCGATGCCTCGGGCTTCTTCGGGGCTGGCGCTGAAACCCTGAGCACCGACGCCGCAGCTGGCGAACAGGGTCATCAGGCTGAAACCGGCAGCGCGTAAAGCGATGTGCATGGCGATGTCCTTATTTTCCGAACGTCACGTTGATCCCCGCGAACAGGGTGAATTGCGGCACGCCGTCGCCTTTGCGTTCGACGGTCCATTGCGGTTCGAGAAAGGCGTTGAGAATGTTGCTGCCGGACTTCCAGACCTTGCCCGCACCCAGCCCGATCGGGATGTAATGGGTGTTGTTCTTCAGGTCGAAAGTCCAGGTGCCGGTGGAGCGCAGATACCAGCCTTTTTCCAGGTTATGGATGATGAACGGCTGCAGGGTTGCGGTTTCGACGTGGGCACGGTCGTGGTCGCCGGCAAACGAACTCTGGTATTGCACCAGCGCACCGAGCAGGCCACGCGGTGACGAATCGATCGCTACCGCAGCGAGGCCGGCCTGCCATTTACCGGTGCCCAATTCATCCTCGGCAGCGGTCGGCGCGGTGATCTGCGGGCCGATGCCCAACTGCACGCCGTCGGTCTTGAGCAGGAAAATGTCGAACAGATTGAGATCGCCGATGCCGGTGCTGTAGCCGCCGTGCGGATCGGGGCGGGTGCTGATCGGCATGGTTGCGCGCAACAACTGCGGCACGCCGATGAAATCGTTGGGCGCAATCGGCAACGTGCCGCGCAGCAAAGCATCGTTGGTGTGCATGTTGCTGTCGAACAGTTTGGGCGTGTAGTAATCCTGCAGGTTGGCGCCGGGCGCCAGGTTCAGCGGATTGTTGCTTTTGTTGGCCTCCTCGGCGTTATTCGCCAAGGCACAAACCACAGGCGCCAGCAAACTCGCCAGCAGCAAGGCGTGAATCCCCAATTTTTTCGACATGATCCCCGTTTCCCTGGTGGCTACTGCATGGACGACCCGGCACTTCTCGGCCGTTGGCCGTAATTCCTTTCTTAATCAAGCCTGTAGGACACGTCTGAATGACGCTAGCAGCTAATCGGGAGTTAGCCAGTCGAAGGGATTAATTCTTTGGTTTTGTGTACGGCTTCGCAGTCGAGTGGTGAACTGTTCAATCAAATGTGTGTTGTCAGTGCTGACGCTTTCGCGGGCAAGCCACGCTCCCACAGGTATTGAAGCGTTCACAAATCCTGTGACCGACTCGATACCTGTGGGAGCGTGGCTTGCCCGCGATGGCAATTTCAAATTCAACCCGGCATGGGATCAGGCATTTTTCTTTGCTTGCTCGCGAACACGCTCTTCCTGCGCCCGTGCTTCGGGGGTGAACTCGGCGCCAAAATCCTCGGCAGAGAAAATCTGGCGGATTTCGATATCAGAGTCGCCCGGCATCGGGTTCGGGCAGCGCTTGACCCATTCGATGGCTTCTTCCTTCGATTTCACTTCCCAGATCCAGTACCCGGCCACCAACTCCTTGGTCTCGATGAACGGGCCGTCAGTGACCGTGCGTTTGTCGCCGGAGAAATGCACGCGGGCGCCTTTGCTGCTCGGGTGCAGGCCATCGGCGTCGATGAGGATGCCGGCCTTGACCAGTTCTTCGTTGAAGTTGCCCATGGCGGTGATCAGCTCTTCACTGGGCATGATGCCGGCTTCGGAATCGGCGCTGGCTTTGACAAGGATCATGAATCGCATGGTGGTTTCTCCAGGGAATGGGGTTGATTCACTGCTTAGTCGAACGGGCGGGGCGTGAATCGACAGGTCTCTGAATAAAAGATGCAGTCCGGCGTTTTAACAATCGCAATCCGACACACTGCAACTGCCAATGTAAGAGCTGCCGCAAGCTGCGATCTTTGCTCCTGTCGTTAAAAACCAACATCAAAAAATTACAGCCTTCGGCAGCTCCCAGTGCGTATTTCAATTCAGGATGTTTAAAAATTGTTTCGATTTTGCGGAACGTTCCCACAAGGTTTTCAGGTTGTCCGTCGGACGTCGGGTCTCTAGCCTGTGTTCGTCGCTGCCAATTCAGCGACCGGGACTGGAAACCCCGATGGGTATTAGTGGCGCGTACACGCCTTTCATAACGTATCCTTGCGCACTTCGAATGTGTGCACTCCGTTATGGCGGCTGTGCGCGGGGGACCTTCGGGTCGTCCGGGTCGCCGCTGCCCGGGTTTCCAACCTGCGTACAGCTGCCACCTCTTCGTCCGGAAACCGAAGGGGTCAGCTCCGACTATTCAGTGGAGTTACACCTATCATCCGACTACGAATAACTGCACAACCGTGACAATTGCAGGAGCAAAGGTTTCGGGAAAGTCAATTGTGCAGAACCCGGCGAAATTCAATGAGATGCGAGGTCTTTCTTTCATCGAAAGACAGGCAGCGCGTACGCAAAGTAGTCCGAAGGACGGTATTTTCATGCCTGCGGATTTACAAGCCATGCTCGAAGCGAATACCGAGGCCCCCTGTGATAAGAAAAATGTTTACAAATAGGTGTATTGGCCTATGGCTGGCGGCAGTTTCATCCGTCAATGCGATTTTTTTGGCTTTTCTGATTTTTGGCGATATTGAGAAAGCGCCCAATATGAAAATGATCAAGAGCAAAGAACCGTTGCTGATTGAAGGGCCGAATGGCGACGAGAATTACTATGTCCTGCCTTTGGGTACAACCCTTTATCACGATAAAAGCTTTCCTGAAGGGCATGACCGTTATGTGGTGTATCTCAATCATAAAGGTGCAATTGCACACGAAGAAGTACCCATGAAGCCTGAGTATGGCGGTTCATTTATAGACCCGCTCTGGCTGACCAATGTTGATGAGGAAACCTTGAAAGAAATTTTCAAACGGTTTCCGCTCTCCAAAACCGATATTGCCGCTGCTATCAAGGCCAATGAAATAACCAAGGATGATCTAGCCGACATCATCCGATCCATGCCCGACTGACCAATTCTTTTAGCTGTCGGTGAAACGAAGCTGTGATCTTTTGATCTTGATGAAAAGATCGCAGCCTGCGGCAGCTCCTACAGGCGGGTTGTATACAATTTTTTGCGCAGGCCCCTGACAATTTTCAGTCAGGGCATAGGTCGTCGGACAATTTCGTGGTTAACTTCGGCCTCTTGCATGCTCAATAACCACGTTAAGAAGGACTAAAGTCATGGCTCAAGTCACCCTCAAAGGCAACCCGGTTCAAGTCAACGGCCAGTTGCCACAAGCCGGTTCCAAGGCGCCAGCCTTTTCCCTGGTTGCCGGCAATCTGTCCGACGTTACCCTGAAAGACTTTGCCGGCAAGCGCAAAGTGCTGAACATCTTCCCAAGCGTTGATACCCCGACCTGCGCCACTTCGGTACGCAAGTTCAACGCTCAGGCCAACGAACTGGCCAACACCGTGGTGCTGTGCATCTCGGCTGACCTGCCATTCGCTCAGGCACGCTTCTGCGGCGCCGAAGGTCTGGAAAACGTGCAGAGCCTGTCGACCCTGCGCGGTGCCGAATTCATCGAAAACTACGGCGTAGCCATCGCTGACGGCCCGCTCAAAGGCCTGACCGCCCGTGCCGTGGTGGTGCTGGACGAGAACGACAACGTGCTGCACAGCGAGCTGGTCAAGGAAATCGCTGAAGAGCCGAACTACGACGCAGCACTCGCCGTTCTGAAATAAGCGCTTTTACAATTGTTAACGGCCTGGCCCTGTCCAGGCCGTTTTCATTTGTGTATCAGTGTTTTGCCTCACACCTTGAAACGTAAGTTGAAGGTAAATTGCCGGTAAAGCTGCTTTGCTTAAATCCGATCAGTGCTTATCGTTCAGCCTCCCGTAAAAGAAGCCCACGCGCCCAATGGTTAATCAATCCATGCAATCGTCCCCTCGCAACTCCCGTCGCTGGCTGATCAGCCTGCTCGTCCTGTTGGTCATCGCCGTCCTGTGCTGGAAATTCTGGCCCGCCGGTTCGGCCCACAAGGAGGGCGCCGACAAGGCGGCGAGCGGTCATGCCGGACGTTCGGGGATGATGCGGCCGGGCTTCGGCGGCGCGGCCGGGCCGATTCCGGTGCGTGTGGCCCCGGCGGTCACGGGCGACTTCCCGCTGTATTACAAGGCGCTGGGCACGGTGACCGCGCTCAACACCATCAACGTGCGCAGCCGGGTCGGCGGCGAACTGGTGAAGATCAACTTCGAGGAAGGGCAGATGGTCAAGGCCGGCGACCTGCTGGCAGAGATCGATCCGCGCCCGTACCAGAACGCCTTGCTCCAGGCTGAAGGCACCTTGCTGCAGAATCAGGCGCAGTTGAAAAACGCTCAGGTCGACGTCGAACGTTATCGCGGCCTGTTCAAGGAAGACAGTATCGCCAAACAGACCCTGGACACTGCCGAGGCGCTGGTCGGGCAGTATCTGGGCACGGTCAAGACCAATCAGGCGGCGGTCAACGACGCCAAGCTCAATCTCGAATTTACCAAGATCCGCGCACCGATCGCCGGTCGCGTCGGTCTGCGTCAGGTCGACGTCGGCAACCTCGTCGCGGCCAATGACACCACGTTCCTCGCGGTGATCACCCAGACCCAGCCGATCAGCGTGGTCTTCACCCTGCCGGAAAACAGCCTCGAAACCGTGCTTGCCCGCTACCACAGTGGCGCGAAACTGCCGGCCGAAGCGTGGGATCGCGGCGACACGAAAATCCAGGCCAGCGGCGTGCTGCAAAGCCTCGACAACCAGATCGACGTCGCCACCGGCACCCTGAAATTCAAGGCCCGTTACGATAACCGTGACCAGTCGCTGTTCCCCAATCAGTTCGTTAATGTGCACCTGCTGGCCGACACCCTGAAAGGCGTGGTACTGGCACCGTCGGCGGCGATTCAGTTCGGCACCAACGGCACCTTCGTTTATGCGTTGGACGGCGACAAGAAAGTCACCATCCGCCAGTTGAAGATCGGCGCCAGTGACGGCAACAACACCGTGATCACCGAAGGCCTGGCCGCAGGCGATCGTGTGGTGCTGGAAGGTACAGATCGCCTGAAGGAAGGCAGCGAAGTAGAAGTGGTCAACGACAGCAATGACGTGCCGACCACCCCGACCGGGCACCTGCAGGGCAAACCCGCCGCCAGTGCGCCGGACGCTACCGCGGCTGACAAGGCCAAGAAGGGCGCATGAACATTTCGCGGCTGTTCATTCTCCGTCCGGTAGCCACCACCCTGAGCATGCTGGCCATTGTGCTGGCCGGCCTGATTGCCTATCGCCTGCTGCCGGTTTCGGCATTGCCGCAGGTCGATTATCCGACCATCCGCGTCATGACCCTGTACCCCGGCGCCAGTCCGGACGTGATGACCAGTGCCGTCACCGCGCCGCTCGAGCGTCAGTTCGGGCAGATGCCGGGCCTGACGCAAATGGCCTCGACCAGTTCCGGCGGCGCTTCGGTGCTGACCCTGCGTTTCAGCCTTGACATCAACATGGACGTCGCCGAACAGCAGGTGCAAGCCGCAATCAACGCCGCGACCAATCTGCTGCCGACCGACTTGCCGGCGCCGCCGGTGTACAACAAGGTCAACCCGGCGGACACCCCGGTGCTGACCCTGGCGATCACCTCTAAAACCATGCTCCTGCCAAAACTCAATGATCTGGTCGATACGCGCATGGCGCAGAAGATCGCCCAGATCAGCGGCGTCGGCATGGTCAGCATTGCCGGCGGTCAGCGGCAGGCGGTGCGGATCAAAGTCAACCCGGAAGCACTGGCGGCCAACAGCCTGAACCTGGAAGACGTGCGCACCCTGATCGGCGCGTCCAACGTCAATCAGCCCAAGGGCAACTTCGACGGCCCGACCCGGGTCTCGATGCTCGACGCCAACGATCAGCTGACGTCGCCCAAGGACTACGCCAACCTGATTCTTGCCTACAAGAACGGCGCGCCGCTGCGCCTGAAGGATGTGGCGGAAATCGTCGACGGCGCCGAGAACGAACGCCTGGCCGCGTGGGCCAACCAGAATCAGGCAGTGCTGCTCAATATCCAGCGTCAGCCGGGTGCCAACGTCATCGAGGTAGTCGACCGGATCAAGGCACTGCTGCCGAGCATCACCGACAACCTGCCGGCCGGCCTCGACGTTACCGTGCTCACCGACCGCACCCAGACCATCCGCGCCTCGGTCACCGACGTGCAGCACGAACTGCTGATCGCCATTGCACTGGTGGTGATGGTGACGTTCCTGTTCCTGCGCCGTGCCAGCGCAACCATCATCCCTTCGGTGGCCGTGCCGCTGTCGCTGATCGGTACGTTTGGCGTGATGTACCTGGCCGGGTTCTCGGTCAACAACCTGACCTTGATGGCGCTGACCATCGCCACCGGTTTTGTGGTCGACGATGCGATCGTGATGCTGGAGAACATCGCGCGTTTCATCGAGGAGGGTGACAGCCCGATGCAGGCGGCGCTCAAAGGCGCGAAGCAGATCGGCTTCACCCTGATCTCCCTGACCCTGTCGCTGATCGCGGTACTGATTCCGCTGCTGTTCATGGCTGACGTGGTCGGGCGACTGTTCCGCGAGTTCGCCATCACTCTGGCGGTGGCGATCCTGATTTCGCTGGTGGTCTCGCTGACCCTGACGCCGATGATGTGCGCACGGCTGCTCAAACGTGAGCCGGAAGCCCACGAACAGGGCCGCTTCTACCGGGCCAGTGGCGCGGTCATCGACTGGATGATCGCCGCGTACGGGCGCAAGTTGCAGTGGGTACTCAAACACCAGCCGCTGACCCTGTTGGTGGCCATCGCTACGCTGGCGCTGACCGTGTTTCTTTATATGGTGGTGCCCAAGGGCTTCTTCCCGGTGCAGGACACCGGGGTGATCCAGGGCATCTCCGAAGCGCCGCAGTCGATTTCCTTCGCGGCCATGGGCGAGCGCCAGCAGGCGCTGGCCAAGGTGATTCTCGAAGATCCGGCGGTGGAGAGCCTGTCGTCCTACATCGGCGTCGACGGCGACAACGCCACGCTCAACAGCGGTCGCCTGCTGATCAACCTCAAGCCCCACGGCCAGCGTGACCTGAGCGCCACCGAAGTGATCGCGCGCCTGCAACCGCAACTGGACAAACTGGTCGGCATCCGCCTGTTCATGCAGCCGGTGCAGGATTTGACCATCGAGGATCGAGTCAGCCGTACCCAGTACCAATTCAGTATGTCCTCGCCGGATTCTGAACTGCTCAGCCAGTGGAGCGGGCGTCTGGTCGAGGCACTGGCCCAGCGTCCGGAGCTGACCGACGTTGCCAGCGATTTGCAGGACAAGGGTTTGCAGGTCTATCTGGTGATCGACCGCGATGCGGCGTCGCGCCTCGGTGTTTCGGTGCAGAACATCACCGATGCGCTGTACGACGCCTTCGGCCAGCGGCAGATCTCGACCATTTACACCCAGGCCAGCCAGTACCGCGTGGTGCTGCAGGCGCAGGCCGGGGAGAAGATCGGCCCGGCGGCGCTGGATCAGATTCACGTCAAGACCACTGACGGTGCGCAAGTGCGTCTGTCGAGCCTGGCCCATGTCGAGGAACGTCAGGCGCAACTGGCAATCACCCACATCGGCCAGTTCCCCGCCGTGATGATGTCGTTCAACCTCGCACCCGGCGTGGCGCTGGGGCATGCGGTGGACATCATCGAACAGGTGCAGCAGGACATCGGCATGCCGATTGGCGTGCAGACCCAGTTCCAGGGCGCGGCCGAAGCATTCCAGGCATCGCTGTCGAGCACCTTGCTGCTGATTCTGGCGGCGGTAGTGACCATGTACATCGTACTCGGCGTGCTTTACGAGAGTTACATCCACCCGATCACCATCCTGTCGACCCTGCCGTCGGCGGCGGTGGGCGCCTTGCTCGCGCTGCTGCTCAGCGGCAATGACCTGGGCATGATCGCGATCATTGGCATCATCCTGTTGATCGGTATCGTCAAGAAGAACGCGATCATGATGATCGACTTCGCCCTCGATGCCGAACGCACCCAAGGCATGGCGCCGGAGCAGGCGATCTATCAGGCGGCGCTGCTGCGCTTCCGGCCGATTTTGATGACTACGCTGGCGGCACTGTTCGGCGCGGTGCCGTTGATGCTCGCCACCGGTTCCGGGGCTGAATTGCGTCAGCCACTGGGTCTGGTGATGGTCGGCGGCTTGCTGGTGAGCCAGGTACTGACTCTGTTCACCACGCCGGTGATCTACCTGTATTTCGACCGCCTCGGCCGGCGCTTTGGCAAAACCGATGCCGAAGAGGTATCGGTATGACTGTCCGTACACATATCCCTTGTAGGAGTGAGCCTGCTCGCGATAGCAGTGTGTCTGTCCCTACCGATATTGAATGTGCCGACCTCATCGCGAGCAGGCTCACTCCTACAGGGGAGTGCGGTGAAAGTAAGGATCTTGGTCAATGAACCTCTCCGGTCCTTTCATCAAGCGCCCGGTCGCGACCATGCTGCTTTCATTGGCAATCATGCTGCTGGGCGGCGTCAGTTTCGGCCTGCTGCCGGTATCGCCGCTGCCGCAAATGGATTTCCCGGTGATCGTGGTCCAGGCCAGTCTGCCCGGCGCCAGCCCCGAGGTCATGGCGTCCACGGTGGCGACGCCGCTGGAGCGCTCGTTCGGGGCGATTGCCGGTGTCAACACCATGAGCAGCCGTTCCAGCCAGGGTTCGACCCGGGTCATTCTGCAATTTGACCTCGACCGTGATATCAACGGCGCGGCGCGGGAAGTGCAGGCGGCGATCAACGCTTCACGCAACCTGTTGCCGAGCGGGATGCGCAGCATGCCGACCTACAAGAAGGTCAACCCGTCGCAGGCGCCGATCATGGTGCTGTCGCTGACTTCGGATGTGCTGGAAAAAGGCCAGCTCTATGACCTGGCCTCGACCATCCTCTCGCAGAGCCTGTCCCAGGTGCAGGGTGTCGGTGAAGTGCAGATCGGCGGCAGTTCGCTGCCGGCGGTGCGCATCGAACTCGAGCCGCAGGCGCTGAACCAGTACGGCGTGGCGCTCGATGACGTGCGCAAGACCATTGCCGGGGCCAATGTGCGCCGGCCCAAGGGTTCGGTCGAAGACGGCGAACGCCTGTGGCAGATCCAGGCCAACGACCAGTTGGAGAAGGCCAAGGATTACGAATCACTGATCATCCATTACAACAACGGCGCGGCCCTGCGTCTGAAGGACGTGGCCAAGGTCAGCGACGGCGTCGAAGACCGCTACAACAGCGGTTTCTTCAACGATGACGCAGCGGTGCTGCTGGTGATCAACCGCCAGGCCGGCGCCAACATCATCGAGACGGTCAACGAGATCAAGGCGCAGTTGCCGGCGTTGCAAGCGGTACTGCCGGCCAGCGTCAAACTGAACCTGGCGATGGATCGCTCGCCGGTGATCAAGGCCACCCTGCATGAAGCGGAAATGACTCTGCTGATCGCCGTGGCGCTGGTGATTCTGGTGGTGTTCCTGTTTCTCGGGAATTTCCGCGCCTCGCTGATTCCGACGCTGGCGGTGCCGGTGTCGCTGGTCGGGACCTTCGCGGTGATGTACCTCTATGGCTTCTCGCTGAACAACTTGTCGCTGATGGCGCTGATTCTCGCGACCGGACTGGTGGTGGACGATGCCATCGTGGTGCTGGAGAACATCTCCCGGCACATCGACGAAGGCGTCAAACCGATGCAGGCTGCCTATCTCGGGGCCAAGGAAGTCGGTTTCACCTTGCTGTCGATGAACGTGTCGCTGGTAGCGGTGTTCCTGTCGATCCTGTTCATGGGCGGGATTGTCGAGAGCCTGTTCCGCGAGTTTTCCATCACCCTGGCGGCGGCGATCGTGGTGTCACTGGTGGTCTCGCTGACCCTGACGCCGATGCTCTGTGCGCGCTGGCTCAAGCCACACACGCCGGGCCAGGAAAACCGTCTGCAACGCTGGAGCCGCCGCGCCAACGACTGGATGGTCGGCAAGTACGCCACCAGTCTCGACTGGGTGCTGCGCCATCGGCGTCTGACCTTGCTCAGCCTGATCATCACGGTCGGGGTCAACGTCGCGCTGTACGTAGTAGTACCGAAGACCTTCATGCCGCAGCAGGATACCGGCCAGTTGATCGGTTTCGTGCGTGGCGATGACGGCCTGTCCTTCAGCGTGATGCAGCCGAAAATGGAAACCTTCCGCCGCGCCGTGCTCAAGGACGAGGCGGTGGAGAGTGTGGCCGGGTTCATCGGTGGTACCAACGGCACCAACAACGCGTTCATGCTGGTGCGCCTGAAGCCGATCAAGGAGCGCAATCTGTCGGCGCAGAAAGTCATCGAACGCCTGCGCAAGGAAATGCCCAAGGTACCCGGCGCCCAGTTGATGCTGATGGCGGACCAGGATCTGCAGTTCGGTGGTGGCCGCGAGCAGACCACCTCGCAATACAGCTACATCCTGCAAAGCGGTGATCTGGGCGCGTTGCGCGAGTGGTATCCGAAAGTGGTCACTGCGCTGCGCGCACTGCCCGAGCTGACCGCCATCGACGCCCGCGAGGGCCGTGGTGCGCAACAGGTGACGCTGATTGTCGACCGTGACCAGGCCAAACGCCTGGGTGTCGACATGAACATGGTCACCGCAGTGCTGAACAACGCCTACAGCCAGCGGCAGATTTCGACGATCTACGACAGCCTCAACCAGTATCAGGTGGTGATGGAGGTCAATCCGAAATACGCGCAGGATCCGGTGACGCTCAATCAAGTGCACGTAATCACCGCCGACGGCGCACGGATTCCGTTGTCGACTATCGCCCATTATGAAAACAGCCTGGAAGACGACCGCGTCAGCCACGAAGGCCAGTTCGCCTCCGAAAGCATCGCGTTCGACATGGCTGAAGGCGTGACCGTGGAGCAGGGCAGTGCCGCGATCGAGCGGGCGATTGCCAAGGTCGGCCTGCCGGAAGACGTGATCGCGAAAATGGCCGGCACCGCCGATGCCTTTGCCGCGACCCAGAAAAGCCAGCCGTTCATGATCCTCGGCGCGTTGCTGGCGGTGTATCTGGTGCTCGGCGTGCTGTATGAAAGCTACATTCACCCGCTGACCATTCTCTCGACCTTGCCCTCGGCCGGGGTCGGCGCGTTGCTGTCGATCTATTCGCTGGGCGGCGAGTTCAGCCTGATTTCGCTGCTCGGATTGTTCCTGCTGATTGGTGTGGTGAAGAAAAACGCGATCCTGATGATTGACCTGGCGCTGCAACTGGAACGCCATCAGGGCCTGTCGCCGCTGGAGTCGATCCGTAGCGCCTGCCTGCAACGGCTGCGGCCGATTCTGATGACCACCCTGGCGGCGATCCTTGGTGCCTTGCCGCTGTTGCTCAGCCGCGCCGAAGGCGCGGAGATGCGCCAGCCACTGGGCCTGACCATCATCGGCGGCCTGATCTTCAGCCAGGTCCTGACCCTCTACACCACCCCGGTGGTTTACCTCTATCTCGACAAGCTGCGCCACCGCTTCAACAAGTGGCGTGGCGTGCGTACTGACGCCGCTCTGGAAACTCCGCTATGACCGATCGTTCGCTTCTCAATCTGGCCACTGCGCGCGGCTCGCGTCTGCTGAGCCTGTCGCTGTGCGTGGCGATGCTCAGTGCCTGCGCCGTCGGCCCGGACTATCAGCGCCCGCAGACCGCCGAGGTCGCGCAATACAAGGAAGCCAAGGGCTGGCGTCAGGCCAATCCGAGCGACTCGCTGGCCCGTGGCGCCTGGTGGGAGTTGTATGGCGATCAGCAGCTCAACGGCCTGATCGAGAAACTCAACAGTTCCAACCAGACTGTCGCGCAATCCGAAGCCCAGTTCCGTCAGGCTCAGGCTCTGGTGCGCAGTGCCCGTGGGGCGTTTTACCCGAACGTGGACCTGAGCGTGGGCAAGACCCGTTCCAGCCAGGGCACCGGCAGCAGCAGTTCGAGCCTGAGCAGTTCGGCCAGCGGCATACGCGACACCTACAACGCGCAGTTGGGTGTGAGTTGGGAAGCCGACATCTGGGGCAAGTTGCGTCGCGGTCTGGAAGCCAACGAAGCCAGCGCCCAGGCCAGCTTCGCCGATCTGGCCGCGATGCGCCTGAGCCAGCAGTCGGAGCTGGTGCAGAACTACCTGCAACTGCGGGTGATCGATCAGCAGAAACGCTTGCTCGAGGCCACCGTCGCGGCCTACGAAAAGTCGCTGCAAATGACCCAGAACCAGTACCGCGCCGGGATTTCCGGACGCGATGCGGTGGCGCAGGCTCAGACCCAGCTGAAAACCACTCAGGCCGATCTGGTGGACCTGATCTGGCAACGTGCGCAGTTCGAAAACGCTATCGCCGTGCTCACCGGGCAGGCGCCGGCGGAGTTCAGCATCGCTGAAAGCCAGAACATTCCGAACCTGCCGCAGATTCCCCTGAGCCTGCCTTCGCAGTTGCTGGAGCGACGTCCGGACATCGCCTCGGCGGAACGCTCGGTAATCGCCGCCAATGCCAATATCGGCGTAGCCAAAGCTGCGTATTACCCGGATCTGACCCTGAGCATGAGCGGCGGTTACAGCAGCAGTACCTCGAAAAATCTTCTAACGCTGCCGAACCGTTTCTGGTCGGTGGGGCCGAAACTGGATTTGCCGATTTTCGATGGCGGGATCCGTTCGGCCGAAGTTGATCGCACCGAAGCGGTGTATGACCAGACCGTCGCCAAGTACCGCCAGACCGTGCTCGACGGTTTCCGTGAAGTGGAAAACTATCTGGTGCAATTGAAGGTGTATGAGGACGAGGCGGGTGTGCGTCAGGAAGCACTGGATGCTGCACGCGACTCGCTGCGCCTGACCCAGAACCAGTACAAGGCCGGGTTGATTGCCTACATCGATGTGGTTGTGGTGCAGGCCACGGCGCTGAGCAACGAGCGCACTGTGCTGAATATCCTGCAGAATCGCCTGATTGCCAGCGTGCAATTGATTGCGGCGCTGGGCGGCGGCTGGGACGGACAACTGGCCACCGAATAGCCTGTGTAGGAGCTGCGGCACGCTGCGATCTTTTGATCTTAAAAAACAAGGTCAAAGGATCGCAGCGTGCCGCAGCTCCTACAGGTTGTGATGGTTGTTCCAGAGCCTTGCGTAGTGATCAAACAAGCGTTTCATCGGGTTGATGGCAAAATGATTACTTTGTCAGTGCGTTCTTCCGCGCAATCAGTACAATCGCCGCATTTGCCCGACCGAGAATGGACGCAGTACGGCGCGGGTGGTCGCGAGAATCTTCATGCTCATCGGTAATTATTCCTTCACCCTGGTTTTCATTTCTTTGTGTGTGGCGATCCTCGCGTCCTACACCGCGCTCGACCTGACCGGGCGCATCGCCAGCGCCCGTGGGCGAGCGGTGCATTTCTGGACGGCGGGCGGTGCACTGGCGATGGGGGTCGGCGTCTGGTCGATGCACTTCATCGGCATGCTGGCCTTCAAGCTGCCGATCGACCTGGGCTACGACATCGGCATTACCGCGCTGTCGCTGTTGATCGCAGTGCTGTCCTGTGGGTTTGCCCTGTGGCTGGTCAGCCAGCCGAAACTGCCGATTCTGCAATTGGCCTTTGGTGCTTTGATCATGGGCGCCGGCATCAGTGCAATGCATTACACCGGCATGGCCGCGCTGCGTATGACGCCTGGCATCGATTATGACCCGACCCTGTTCGGCGCCTCATTGCTGATCGCGGTCGGGGCCTCGGCGGCGGCGTTATGGATCGCCTTCCGCCTGCGCCAGCACTCGCCTTATGTGCGCCTGATTCGCGGCGGTGCGGCGGTGATCATGGGCATCGCGATTGTCGGCATGCACTACACCGGCATGGCCGCCGCGCAATTTCCTGACGGCAGTTTCTGCGGCGCAACGCTCGACGGCCTCAAGGGCAACGGCCTCGACAATCTGGTGTTGATCACCACGCTGGCGGTGCTGTCGATCGCCTTGCTCACTTCGATTCTCGATGCTCGCCTTGAAGCGCGCACTGCCGATCTGGCGCATTCGCTGACCCTGGCCAACCGCGAATTGACGCAACTGGCGTTGCACGACACCCTGACCGGTCTGCCGAACCGCATGCTGCTTGATGACCGGATCAATCAGGCGATGAAAAAAGTCGAGGAACAGGGCGGCTGTTTTGCGTTGATGTTCATCGATCTGGATGGTTTCAAACCGGTCAACGATGCCTTTGGCCATCACATGGGCGACCAGTTACTGCGTGAAGTCGGGGGGCGTCTGCGTGAAGACCTGCGCAGCCAGGACACATTGGCGCGGATCGGCGGCGACGAATTCGTGCTGCTGGTACGCCTGAGCGAACCCGACGATGCGCTGGGCCTGGCCGCGCGTCAGGTCGGGTTGCTCGGTCAGGCGTTCCGCGTGGCCGAGCACGACTTGCAGATTTCCGCCAGCGTCGGCATCGCCGTGTACCCGGGCAATGGCCAAAACGCGCAGGAACTGCTGATGAACGCCGACGCGGCGATGTATCACGCCAAGGGCGGCGGCAAAAACGGTTACAGCTTCTTCGATGCCTCGATAAACAGCAACGCGCGCAAGCAGTTGCAGTTGTTACAAGATTTGCGCGCCGCGCTGGAGCACAGTCAGTTCAGCTTGTACTTCCAACCCAAATTCGACGCCGCCAGTGGCCGTCCGGTCGGTGCCGAAGCCCTGCTGCGCTGGCAGCATCCGACCCAGGGCATGCTGCTGCCGGACAAGTTCATCGATCTGGCGGAGAAGACCGGCCTGATCATCGCCATCGGCGACTGGGTACTCAACGAAGCCTGCCGGCAGATGCGCGAATGGTACGTGCTCGGTTACACCGATTGGCGTATCGCGGTGAACCTCTCGGCCCTGCAGTTCTGCCACGCGGGGCTGGTGCAGAGCGTGGCCAAGGCACTGGCGACCCATCATCTGCCGGCCAACAGCCTGACCCTGGAGATCACCGAAACCACCGCCATGAGCGACGCCGATGCGAGCATGACGGTGTTGCAGGAGTTGTCGGACATGGGCGTGGACCTGTCGATCGACGACTTCGGCACCGGGTATTCGAGCCTGATGTACCTCAAGCGCCTGCCGGCCAACGAGCTGAAGATCGATCGCGGTTTTGTCCGCGATCTGGAGCACGACAGCGATGACGCGGCCATCGTTTCGGCCATTGTGGCACTGGGGCAGGCCCTGGGCTTGCGCATTGTTGCCGAAGGCGTGGAGACCGGCGTGCAGCAGGATTTCCTGACTCAATTGGGCTGTGATTCGTTGCAGGGCTATCTGTTGGGGCATCCGCTGCCGGCGGATCGTTTCATGCAGAACATTGCCCGTGGAGAGACTCAGGCGGCTGTCTGACTGCAATCTGTGGCGAGGGAGCTTGCTCCCGCTGGGGCGCGAAGCGGCCCTGTCTTTACTCGGTTTGTACCGTGTTGGCCGGATTCACGACTGCTTCGCAGCCGAGCGGGAGCAAGCTTCCTCGCCACAAAAAAAACCTCAGTGTCATGCAGGGTTTTGTCTTTGACAGACCCCATGCAAAACCGCCCAATGGCGGTTATTCTTCCACCCGACTGTTACGTGTGCATTGGGGGGAAGGGCCAGCATGGATAAAGTCATGGTTATCACCGGTGGCGGGCGCGGAATTGGCGCCGCTACGGCGTTGTTGGCTGCCGGGCAGGGCTATCGGATTTGCATCAACTATCAGTCGGATGAACAGGCCGCGCAAAGCGTGCTGGAGCAAGTGCGGGCGCTGGGGGCGCAAGCCATTGCGGTACGCGCCGATGTCAGCATCGAAGACGAGGTGATCGCGCTGTTTCAGCGGGTCGATACCGAACTGGGACGGGTCACTGCGCTGGTCAACAACGCCGGCACCGTCGGGCACAAGTCGCGGGTCGATGAAATGTCCGAATTCCGCATTCTCAAAATCATGAAAACCAACGTCCTGGCGCCGATCCTCTGCGCCAAGCACGCGATTCTGCGCATGTCGCCCAAACACGGCGGGCAGGGCGGCAGCATCGTCAACGTCTCCTCGGTCGCCGCTCGTCTGGGGTCGCCCAACGAGTACGTCGACTACGCCGCGTCCAAAGGCGCGCTCGACACCTTCACCATCGGCCTGTCCAAGGAAGTGGCGGGCGAGGGGATTCGCGTCAACGCGGTGCGTCCGGGTTATATCTACACCGATTTCCACGCATTGAGCGGTGATCCGGATCGAGTCAGCAAACTGGAGTCGGCGATTCCGATGGCCCGGGGCGGGCGGCCGGATGAAGTAGCGGAGGCGATTGTCTGGTTGCTGTCGGACAAGGCTTCTTATGCGACGGGGACGTTTGTTGATCTGGGGGGCGGGCGTTAGAGCCTGGAAAAGCAAGATGGAGGTGGAGGAAAAGTCCGGTTGTTGAGGCGGGTGGAGTGAGGCACGGAAGATCAAAGTTATGTGCCGTGCTCACTCTGAACTGAAATTTTTAATGCTGAACTACATGGATGTCATTAAATCCGACGAGTACCTGATCAGTAGGGGCTGTAAACATCGAGATCCAAAGTTCATTCCTATTGCTCTCGGTGATTGACAACTTTGCCTTCACTGAATGCCATTTCCCATCCGCAGCAGGAGCGGAAATATCAATGTAATCCTTGCCTCCAAAGGTTTTCAGCCTAAATGTCTGTATTTCGATACCTTCTGGAACAGACATTCTGAATGTGATCTTTATATCTTTCTGTTCGAAATGGACAGGAAATTTTTTCCTTAGATCGAGAGAGGAATTTTGTCCATCACCTGTTCGTGTTAACTTAACCCCTAAGGCGATTTCTCTTTTGTCGTCAATCACTCTGCTATTGTCGCCGCTGGTACTAAGCCAGGTATAGTGAAAGTTCGTGTAATCGTCAATGTAGCTCTTTGTGCTCATTGGAAACTCCTTGGCATAAATTGCTTTGGATAAGATTGAGTTAATTGTTCTGTACGGGGCATTGGTAATAGCCAGTTAACTTAACTTAACTTCATCTTTAGCCTATTTTGACCTGAGCGTTTTATCTACTGTCAGAAATACTAGGTTTTTCCTGTTTTACCTGCCGTCGGTCTGATTTTGAGCTAGAACGACCGCACAATCCGCCCCAACGTCTCCATCGCCTTCTCCGAACTCTCAGTCCACGGGCTGCCGTAATTCAAGCGGATGCAATTCCTGAAGCGCTGGGTCGGCGAGAAGATCGGCCCCGGCGCGATGCTGATGCCTTGCGCCAACGCCATCTGAAACAACTTCAGCGAATCCATCTGCGGTGGCAGTTCCAGCCACAGGAAGTAGCCGCCGGCCGGCTGGCTGACGCGGGTCTGCGCCGGGAAGTAGCGGGCAATTGCTGCGAGCATCGCGCTTTGCTGTTCTTCCAGGGCGTAGCGCAATTTGCGCAGGTGGCGGTCGTAGCCGCCGTGCTGCAGGTAGTCGGCGATGGCCGCTTGTGCCGGCATCGAGGCACACAGCGAGGTCATCAGTTTCAGCCGTTCGATTTTCTGCGCGTAGCGCCCGGCGGCAACCCAGCCGATGCGATAGCCGGGGGCCAGGCTTTTGGCGAACGAACCGCAGTGCATCACCAGCCCTTCGGTGTCGAACGCCTTGGCCGGTTTCGGCGCTTGCTGGCCGTAATAGAGTTCGGCGTAGACATCGTCCTCGATCAGCGGCACCTGATGCCGGCGCAGCAGTTCCACCAGTTCCTGTTTCTTCGCCTCGGGCATGGTCGCGCCCATCGGGTTCTGGAAACTGGTCATGCACCAGCAGGCCTTGATCGGATGGCGTTCCAGGGTCTGCGCGAGTACGCCGAGGTCAATGCCGTCGCGCGGGTGCACGGGGATTTCCACGGCTTTGAGTTTAAGGCGCTCCAGAACTTGCAGGCTGGCATAAAACGCCGGGGCTTCGATGGCCACCAGATCCCCCGGCTCGGTGACCGCTTGCAGGCACAGGTTCAGCGCTTCGAGGGCGCCATTGGTGATCAGCAGTTCTTCCATCGGCAGCATCAGCCCGCCGACCATGTAGCGCAGGGCGATCTGCCGACGCAGTTGCGGGTTGCCCGGCGACATGTCGGTGACCACCATGCGCGGGTCCATCTCCCGCGCCGCACTGGCCAGCGAACGCGACAGCCGTTGCAGCGGGAACAGAGTCGGGCTGGGGAACGCCGAGCCGAACGGCACGGTGCTCGGGTCCTTGATCGATTCCAGCACCGAGAACACCAGTTCGCTGACGTCGACTTCGGTGGAGTCGTTGACGTGGCTGCTGATCACCGGCTCCGAGAACGGGCTCGGTGCGTGGGTGTTGACGAAGTAGCCGGAGCGCGGCCGCGCACGGATCAGACCGCGACGTTCCAGCAGGTAATAGGCCTGGAACACCGTGGACGGGCTGACCCCGTAAGTCTGGCTGGCGTAGCGCACCGACGGCACCCGCTGCCCGGGGCCGAGCACGCCGGAGCGGATCAGTTCAGCGATGTCGTCGGCGAATTTTTCGTAGCGTTTCATCGGGGGCCTTGGTGCTGGTTGGATGTGTAGGGTGTCAGGGAAAGCCCCTCACCCTAGCCCTCTCCCGGAGGGAGAGGGGACTGATCGGGTTGTATGTTCGAGTTACGCCGACTTGAAAGCCCGGAGTCGAACTCGGGTTTGAAAGCCACTGAGATCTGCTCCCTTTCCCCCTCGCCCCCTGGGGGGAGAGGGCTGGGGTGAGGGGGAGGATTCTAACGGCTCAGCGATTCATCGGCGCCACAAACCTGCTTTTCGCCACGCTGTAAATCTGCGGCTCGTCGCTGTCGGCGATTTTGAAGCTCAAGGTCTGCGAGCTGCTGGCCGGACGTTCCGTGGTCATCGCCACCGACACTGGCACATCGACAATCTCTCCCGGCGCCAGACTCAGTTCGGTCTTGCCCTGCAACTGGAAGCCATCGCCCTCCACCAGGCTCAGGGTGTAGTCCTGGCGCTGTTGGGTTTTGTTGATGACTTTAAGGGTGTAGATGTTCTCGATCTGGCCCTGACCGTTTTCACGGAACAGCCCGCGATCCTTGGTCACGTCCAGCGAGACCATTGGCCGCTCGACCAAGGCCAGCGCCAGTGCGCCGATCATCACCAGCAGCACCGCGACATAACCGATCAGCCGTGGCCGCAGCAGATGGGTCTTGCCGCCCTGCAATTCGCGTTCGGAACTGTAACGGATCAGGCCGCGCGGGTAGTTCATTTTGTCCATGATCGAATCGCAGGCGTCGATGCAGGCCGCGCAGCCGATGCATTCCATCTGCAAGCCGTCGCGGATGTCGATGCCGGTCGGGCACACCTGCACGCACAACTGGCAATCGATGCAATCGCCGAGGCCGGCTTCGGCGGGTTTCACGTCGCGCTTGCGCGGGCCACGGTTTTCCCCGCGGGCGACGTCGTAGGAGATCGCCAGGGTGTCCTTGTCGAACATCACGCTCTGGAACCGCGCATACGGGCACATGTGCATGCACACCGCTTCGCGCAGCCAACCTGCGTTGATGTAAGTGGCGGCGGTGAAGAACAACACCCAGAACAGACTGACCCCGCCGATCTGCAGGGTGAACAGCTCTTCTGCGAGCGGACGGATCGGCGTGAAGTAACCGACGAAGGTCAGCCCGGTCAGCACGCTGATCGCCAGCCACAAGGTGTGTTTGGCTGCGCGCCGGGCCAGTTTGTTCAGGCCCCAGGGTGCCGCTTGCAGTTTGATCCGCTGGTTGCGTTCACCTTCGGTGACTTTCTCGCACCACATGAAGATCCACGTCCACGAACTCTGTGGGCAGGTGTAACCACACCAGACCCGGCCAGCGAACACGGTGATGGCGAACAGGCCGAACGCGGCAATGATCAGCAGCGCCGAAAGCAGGATGAAATCCTGCGGCCAGAAGGTCGCGCCGAAGATGTGGAATTTGCTTTCGGCCAAGTCCCACAGCACCGCCTGACGCCCGCCCCAGTTCAGCCACACGGTGCCGAAGAACAGCAAAAACAGAAACCCCGCGCCGCTCATGCGCAGGGTTCGGAACAGGCCAGTGAAACTGCGGGTGTGGATCTGCTTGTCGGTGGAGCCGGCCTTCGCCTTCATCGGGCGACCAGGCACATTTTTTATGGTTGGCGCTGCTTCTACGGTTCGGACGGGGATTTGTTCGCTCATGGTCATTCGCTCATCAGCCTCCATCAGGCGGATGAACTATGAGCGCCGATCTGTTTGCATAACAGACTCAGCTATTTGAATAAAAAGCGGATCAGATGGCTTTTTGCGCCGGCCCTGCGACAACTTGAAGCAGCCCGCAGGCGCAGGCGCAAATGCCTAACGCAGGCGTTTGCGCCGGGTGTTGATCCGGGTCAGTCAAATCACCGAATCACTCTCGTCAGCCTTCAGGTGCTTGCGACCATCCCTGGCGCCAGCGACGGTCAATGCGTCGGCCTCGGCTTCGGTGATGTAAACCCGCCGGCTTTCAATTTCCACGAACGACATGGCTTTTTCGCTATCCGTTTTGACTTCCAGGGTGTCGCAAATGCGAATTTCCTCGCCATTCTCGACCGTGAAAAAACACATTTTCTGCTCAGGATTGGATTCATCGATGCGAACGGGCATGGGGGGCAGTCCTTTTTCAGGGGGATCTGCAAGGTTAGGGCGCCGCATTGGCCGATCGTTCTGCGCAACTGATTAATGGTCGCTGCTGTCCATCCCTTATCCAACCAATAACAAGGATCAAACGATGAATGCCTGGTGGCATGAAGTGTGGGAAACCCTGCAAGCGGAGTTCGCTGACATCGGCGATGCCTCACAACTGACACGCATCACCGTTCGTTTGGTGATGGCGGCGGTGCTGGGCGGAATTCTGGGCTTTGAGCGCGAACACAAAGGCAAGGCCGCCGGGGTGCGAACGCACATGCTGGTGGCGCTCGGCGCGGCGCTGTTCGTGCTGGTGCCGCAGACCTCCGGGGCTGAATCGGACGCGATGAGCCGGGTGCTGCAAGGGGTGATCGCCGGGATCGGTTTTCTCGGTGCCGGGACGATTCTGAAGAATCAGGAAGGTGACGAAGGGCACGTGAAAGGGCTGACGACGGCGGCAGGGTTGTGGATGACAGCAGCGATCGGCGTGGCGGCCGGGTTGGGCAGGGAAGCGACTGCGCTGCTCAGCACTTTGCTGGCGTTGGGGATTTTCAGCGTGATGCCACGGGTGGTCAGGGTGTTCGAGAAAGACGGCGAGAAAAACCAACACCTGTAACAACCCGCAATCACCCTGTAACCCCCCTGCGGCAGCTCCTACAGGGGGGGCGTGTCAGACGATGACGGGCGGCATCGTGGTGGGTGGTTCTTCCTTCGGCGGTGGCGTGGTGCCTGGGGGTTCCTGCTCGGGAACCGGTTGCGGCTCGGTCTCGGGCAGGGTGGGTTTGTCGATGTTCGGATCAGGGGTTTCGGCCGGGATCGGGATGTTCATCTGTAGACCTCCGTGTGGCACATGGCGTGAGAAGTGCTTAAGTGGATTGACCACCTGCTGGCGATTTCGATCCGCTTATTTGTTCAGGCAAATCCCTGTGAACTTTTCCCCGCGCCGGTCGCTCGGAACCTAAGTCAGTTCAAGTCGTGGCCGGTGCCTCATTGTGAACACGGATCCGGCACAAGAGCGTCCTTGGGGCGTAAAGGAGAGATGCTCGATGTCTGCTGAAAAACCTTCAGAGCAGAGCTACAACCCGCACATGCCGCTGTCGCAGGCGCTGCTGCTGCCGCGCATCGTGATCGAAAACACCATGCCGACCCTCGATGGCGGGCAGTTTGCCGTCAAGTCGATTGCCGGGCGTGACGTCGTGGTCACCAGCAAGGTCTTCGCCGATGGCCACGACAAGCTAGCGGTGCGCGTGCGCTGGCACGAAGAGGGCACCGAGACCTGGCAAAGCGAAGTCATGAATGACCTCGGCAACAACAGTTGGGAGGGCCGCTTTCGGCCCGAGCATCAGGGGCGTTTTGTCTTTTGTGTCGAAGCGTGGATCGATCACTTCGCCAGTTTCCAGTACGAACTGGAGAAAAAGCACAACGCCGCCGTCCCGGTTTCACTGGAACTGCAGGAAGGCCGCAGCATGGTGCAGCAGGCCGCCGAGCGTAGCGACGGTCAGCTCAGCGAGCAACTCGCAGCGCTGCATCATGAGCTGTCCGGGTTGCTCGAAACCGAGCAGGTGGCGCTGTTTCTGCACTCGCGCAGTGCGCAATTGATGGCCCAGGCCGATCACCGTGCCTATCTGAGCCTGAGCGCCGAATTCCCGGTGGATGTCGAACGGGAACTGGCCGAGTTTGCCAGTTGGTACGAACTGTTTCCGCGCTCGATCACTGACGATCCCAACCGACACGGCACTTTCAACGACGTGCACTCGCGTCTGCCGATGATTCAGGACATGGGTTTTGACGTGCTGTACTTCACGCCGATCCATCCGATCGGCCGCGCCCACCGCAAGGGCCGCAATAATTCCCTGACGGCCGGCCCGGATGATCCGGGCAGCCCTTATGCGATCGGCAGCGAGGAGGGCGGCCACGAGGCGATTCACTCGCAGCTCGGTACTCGCGAAGACTTCCGCCGGCTGGTCGCCGCCGCCGCTGAGCATGGGCTGGAAATCGCCCTCGATTTCGCCATTCAGTGTTCCCAGGATCACCCGTGGCTCAAACAGCATCCGGGCTGGTTCAACTGGCGCCCGGACGGCACGATCAAATACGCGGAAAACCCGCCGAAGAAATACCAGGACATCGTCAACGTCGATTTCTATGCGCCGGACGCGATTCCCAGCCTGTGGGTCGAGCTGCGCGATATCGTCGTTGGTTGGGTCAATGAAGGCGTGAAGATCTTCCGCGTCGACAATCCGCACACCAAGCCGCTGCCGTTCTGGCAGTGGCTGATCGCCGATGTGCGCGCGCTGCACCCGGAAGTGATTTTCCTCGCCGAGGCGTTCACCACGCCGGCGATGATGGCGCGTCTGGGCAAGGTCGGTTATTCCCAGAGCTACACCTATTTCACCTGGCGCAACACCAAGTCGGAGCTGGCGACCTATTTCACCGAACTCAACGAATCGCCGTGGCGTGAATGCTACCGGCCCAACTTCTTCGTCAACACGCCGGACATCAACCCGGCGTTCCTGCATGAATCGGGGCGGCCGGGGTTTTTGATCCGTGCGGCGTTGGCGACCATGGGCTCGGGCCTGTGGGGCATGTATTCCGGTTATGAACTGTGCGAAGCAGCGCCGGTGCCGGGCAAGGAGGAATACCTTGATTCGGAGAAGTACGAGATCCGCGTTCGCGACTTCAATGCGCCGGGCAACATCATTGCCGAAATCGCCCAGCTCAACCGCATCCGCCGGCAGAACCCGGCGCTGCACACGCACCTGGGGCTGAAGGTCTACAACGCCTGGAACGACAACATTCTGTACTTCGGCAAGCGCAGTTTCGATGGCAGCAATTTCATTCTGGTGGCGGTGAGCCTGGATCCGCACAACGTGCAGGAAGCCAATTTCGAGCTGCCGCTGTGGGAGATGGGCCTGCCGGACGACGCGACCACCCACGGTGAGGACTTGATGAACGGGCATCGCTGGGACTGGCATGGCAAGTACCAGTTCATGCGCATTGACCCGGCGTACCAGCCGTTCGGGATCTGGCGGATTACTGCCGCATAAGGTCGTGCACAGAACCTTGTGGCGAGGGAGCTTGCTCCCGCTCGGCTGCGCAGCAGTCGTAACCCAAGTGAACGCGGTGCATCAGAACAAATGCAATGGGGCTGCTTCGCAACCCAGCGGGAGCAAGCTCCCTCGCCACAGGTATTAGCCGTGTGGCTTTCCAGAATTGAACAGGAGTTTCACATGGCGAAGAAACCCAAGGCAGCCACCTTTATCAAAGACCCGCTCTGGTACAAGGATGCGGTGATCTATCAAGTACACGTCAAATCGTTTTTCGACTCCAACAATGACGGGATCGGCGACTTTCCCGGCCTGATCGCCAAACTCGATTACATCGCCGAACTCGGCGTCAACACCATCTGGCTGCTGCCGTTCTACCCGTCGCCACGCCGCGATGACGGCTATGACATTGCCGAATACCGTGGCGTACACAGCGACTACGGGACCATGGCCGACGCCAAGCGCTTCATCGCCGAGGCGCACAAACGCGGCTTGCGGGTGATCACCGAGCTGGTCATTAACCACACTTCCGACCAGCACCCGTGGTTCCAGCGTGCGCGCAAGGCCAAGCCCGGTTCGGCGGCGCGCGACTTCTACGTGTGGTCGGATGACGACCAGAAATACGACGGCACGCGGATCATCTTCCTCGACACCGAGAAGTCCAACTGGACCTGGGACCCGGTTGCCGGTCAGTACTTCTGGCACCGTTTCTACTCGCACCAGCCCGACCTGAATTTCGACAATCCGCAAGTGATGAAAGCCGTGCTGTCGGTGATGCGTTACTGGCTGGACATGGGCATCGATGGACTACGCCTCGACGCGATTCCGTACCTGATCGAGCGCGACGGCACCAACAACGAAAACCTGCCGGAGACCCACGACGTCCTCAAGCAGATCCGTGCCGAGATCGATGCGAATTACCCCGACCGTATGCTGCTGGCCGAGGCCAACCAATGGCCGGAAGACACCCAGCTGTACTTCGGTGACACCGATGCCGAGGGCGTCAACGGCGACGAATGCCACATGGCCTTCCACTTCCCGCTGATGCCGCGCATGTACATGGCGCTGGCCCAGGAAGATCGCTTCCCGATCACCGACATTTTGCGCCAGACCCCGGAAATTCCTGCCAATTGCCAATGGGCAATCTTCCTGCGCAACCACGATGAGTTGACGCTGGAAATGGTCACCGACAAGGAGCGCGACTACCTGTGGAACTACTACGCCGCTGACCGCCGCGCGCGGATCAACCTCGGCATTCGCCGGCGTCTGGCGCCGTTGATGGAGCGTGACCGCCGCCGCGTCGAGCTGCTCAACAGCCTGCTGCTGTCGATGCCCGGCACGCCGACGTTGTATTACGGCGACGAAATCGGCATGGGCGACAACATCTACCTCGGCGACCGCGACGGCGTGCGCACGCCGATGCAATGGTCGATCGACCGCAACGGCGGCTTCTCCCGCGCCGATCCGGCCAGTCTGGTGTTGCCGCCGATCATGGACCCGCAATACGGTTATCTCTCGGTCAACGTCGAGACCCAGGCTGGCGATCCGCATTCGCTGCTTAACTGGACGCGACGCATGCTCGCCGTGCGCAAGCAGTCCAAGGCGTTCGGGCGTGGCACGCTGAAGATGCTCTCGCCGAGCAACCGGCGGATTCTGGCGTACACCCGGGAATTCACCGACGCCGACGGCAAGCACGAAATCATTCTCTGCGTGGCCAACGTGTCGCGCAGCGCGCAGGCGGCGGAACTCGATCTGTCGGCCTACGTCGGCATGGTCCCGGTGGAGATGCTTGGCGGTAACGCGTTCCCGCCGATCGGCCAGTTGAATTTCCTGCTGACCCTGGCGCCGTACGGTTTCTACTGGTTCGCCCTGGCTGCAGAAAACCAGATGCCGAGCTGGCACGTGGAACCGGCGCAGAGCCTGCCGGACTTCACCACCCTGGTGCTGAAAAAACGCATGGAAGAACTGCTCGAAGTACCGACCCGCAATACGCTGGAGCAGAGCATCCTGCCGAGCTGGCTGCAGAACCGCCGCTGGTTCGCCGGCAAGGACGCAGCCATCGAACAGGTCAATCTGGCCTACGGCGTGCGCTTCGGCGATGCGCAGCATCCGGTGCTGCTCAGCGAGATCGAAGTCACCAGCGCCGGGCAGACCAGCCGCTATCAACTGCCGTTCGGCCTCATCGCCGAAGATCAGGTCGGCCCGGCGTTACCGCAGCAACTGGCGTTGTCTCGGGTTCGTCGCGGGCGGCAGGTCGGTCTGATCACGGATGCCTTCAGCCTCGAATCGTTTGTCCACGCGGTACTGCAAGGCATGCAGAGCAACACCGTGCTCAACTCCGAACAGGGCGAGATTCGTTTCGCGCCGACCGCGCAGCTGGAAAAACTCGGCCTCGGCGCGGAATCCGAGGTGCGCTATCTGTCCGCCGAGCAGTCGAACAGTTCGGTGGTGATCGGCAACAGTCTGGTGCTGAAGCTGATCCGCAAGGTCGCCTCGGGTGTTCACCCGGAACTGGAAATGAGCGCGTACCTGACCGAGGCCGGTTTCGCCAACATCTCGCCGCTGCTCGGCTCGGTGATCCGCCGCGATGGCGCGGGCGAAGACAATCTGCTGATGATCGCCCAAGGCTATCTGAGCAATCAGGGCGATGCCTGGGAATGGACGCAGAACAACCTCGAACGGGCGTTGCGTGACGAGCTGGCGGACGCGATGTCCGAGCAGGAACAGCATTACAACGCGCTCGGCGAACTGAAGGACTTTGCCGGCATGCTCGGCCAGCGTCTGGGCGAGATGCACAAAGTGCTGGCGGCGCCGAGCGACAATCCCGACTTCGCCCCGCAAACCACCAGCGCCAAGGACGCCCAAGCCACTGGCAAGGACGTTGCGGCGCAGGTCGAGCATGCCTTGAAGCTGCTCAAGCAGCATCAGAGCCATCTGAGCGCGGCGGATCAGAAAATGGTCGCGCGGCTGCTCGACAACAAAAAAGTCATCCTCGGCCATGTGCAGGAACTTGCGCAGAAAGCCGTTGGCGGCTTGCGGATCCGCGTCCACGGCGACCTGCATTTGGGTCAGGTGCTGGTGATCAAGGGCGATGCCTATCTGATCGACTTCGAGGGTGAACCGGCGCGGCCGCTGCCTGAACGGCGCGGCAAACACAGTCCGTACAAGGACGTCAGCGGCGTGCTGCGTTCCTTCGATTACGCGGCGGCGATGACGATCAACGTGCACAACGTCGATCACAGTCCAGAGTCGGAAGCGGCGCGGCATCGGGTTGCCGAGCGCTACCTGCGTGAGGCGCGCGAGGCATTTGTTCAGGCGTATCGCCAAGCGGCAGCTAGTCTTGATCATGCCTGGCAGGATCCTGCGGGTGCCGACGCTGCGCTTGCGCTGTTCGGCCTGGAGAAGGCGGCCTATGAAGTGGCCTATGAAGCCGAAAATCGCCCCACGTGGCTGCCCGTGCCGTTGCACGGTTTGTATGGGTTATTGACGGGGCTTAAACCCTTTTCCGATCTTGGTGGAGAGTAGTCATGAGTTTCTCGAACAAGGAACAGGGTCACGCTAAAGAAGCGTTATTACCGGCGACGCAGGACATCGACGCCCTGGTGCGCGCCGAACATCGCGACCCTTTTTCCATTCTCGGCCCGCATGGCGATGGTGCCGGCGGGCAGTTCATTCGCGCTTACCTGCCGGGTGCGTTGAAAGTCGAAGTGCTGGACAAGGACAGCGGCGAAGAGCGCGGCGAACTGCAAGCCACCGAAACACCGGGATTGTTTGTCGGTCACTTCGATCAGGCGCGGCCGTACCTGCTGCGCACGCGTTGGGCCGGTGGCGAGCAGGTGGCGGAAGATCCCTACAGCTTCGGTCAGTTGCTCGGCGAAATGGATTTGTATCTGTTCGCCGAAGGTAATCATCGTGATCTGAGCAGCTGTCTCGGCGCGCAACTGACCACGGTAGATGGCGTCGACGGTGTGCGTTTTGCCGTGTGGGCACCGAATGCCCGGCGAGTGTCGGTGGTCGGCGATTTCAACGTCTGGGACGGTCGCCGGCATCCGATGCGCCTGCGCCATCCATCCGGGGTCTGGGAGTTGTTCATTCCGCGCCTGCAGGCGGGCGAGTTGTACAAGTACGAGATCCTCGGCGCCCACGGCATTCTGCCGCTCAAGGCCGACCCGATGGCCCTGGCCACCAGCCTGCCGCCGGACACCGCATCGAAAGTCGCCGCGCCGCTGCAGATCGACTGGCAGGATCAGGACTGGATGAGCGGCCGTCGCGAGCGGCAGAAGCATTCAGCGCCGCTGTCGATTTACGAATTGCATGCCGGCTCGTGGCAGTGCGAACTGGACGATCTGGGCGAAGTCGCCCGCCAGTACACCTGGCCGGAGCTGGCCGAGCGGCTGATTCCTTACGTCAAGGAACTGGGCTTCACCCACATCGAACTGATGCCGATCATGGAGCACCCGTTTGGTGGTTCGTGGGGTTATCAGTTGCTCTCGCAATTCGCCCCGAGCGCCCGATACGGCACGCCGGAGCAATTCGGTGAGTTCGTCGACGCCTGTCACCGCGCCGATATCGGCGTGATCCTCGACTGGGTGCCAGCGCATTTCCCCACCGATACTCACGGTCTGGCGCAGTTCGATGGCACCGCGCTGTACGAGTACGGCAACCCGCTGGAAGGCTTTCACCAGGACTGGGACACGCTGATCTACAACCTTGGCCGCACCGAAGTGCACGGCTACATGCTGGCGTCGGCGCTGCACTGGTTGAAGCATTTCCATATCGACGGCCTGCGCGTTGATGCGGTGGCCTCGATGCTTTATCGCGACTATTCGCGCAAGGCTGGCGAATGGGTGCCGAACCGCCATGGCGGCCGCGAGAATCTGGAGGCGATCGATTTTCTCCGGCACTTGAATGACGTGGTCGAGCTGGAGGCCCCGGGGGCGTTGGTGATCGCCGAAGAATCCACCGCATGGCCGGGCGTCAGCCAGAGCACCCAGCAGGGTGGTCTCGGTTTCGCCTACAAATGGAACATGGGCTGGATGCACGATTCGCTGCACTACATTCAGCAGGATCCGGTGTACCGCGCGCATCATCACAACGAATTGAGTTTCGGTCTGGTGTACGCCTGGTCGGAACGCTTCATCCTGCCGATCTCCCACGACGAAGTGGTGCACGGCAAGCACTCGCTGATCGACAAGATGCCCGGCGACCGCTGGCAGAAATTCGCCAACCTGCGCGCCTATCTGAGTTTCATGTGGACCCATCCGGGCAAGAAGCTGTTGTTCATGGGCTGCGAATTCGGCCAGTGGCGCGAGTGGAATCATGATCAGCAACTGGACTGGTACCTGCTGCAATACTCGGAACACAAAGGCGTACAGAAACTGGTCGGCGACCTTAACCGCCTGTACCGCGAGGAACCGGCTCTGCACGATCAGGACGATGCGCCGCAGGGCTTCCAGTGGTTGATCGGCGATGACGCGATCAACAGCGTGTACGCGTGGCTGCGCTGGAGCAAGGACGGCAAGCCGGTGCTGGTGGTCGCCAACTTCACCCCGGTGCCGCGTCAGGCGTATCGGGTCGGCGTGCCGTTTGCCGGGCGCTGGGCGGAGTTGCTCAACAGTGATGCCGACACTTACGCCGGGTCCAACTATGGCAATGGCGGCGGGGCGTTTACCGAAGAGGTGCCGAGCCATGGGCAGTCGCTGTCGCTGGAGCTGAATCTGCCGCCGCTGGCGGTGTTGATCCTCAAGCCGGAGGGTTGATCCAGGTACCGATAACCCTGTGGGAGTGAGCTTGCTCGCGAAGGCGATATGTCAGTCAACGATGATGTTGAATGGTCAGCCGCTTTCGCGAGCAAGCTCGCTCTCACAATGATCCTGGGATGATCCTGGGATGATCCGAAATCACCAACGCATCCGCACCCCCAGGCTGCCAATCAACCCGTTCAGATCATTGTCATCCACGTCGCTGCTGTAATCGGCGCTGACATACAGGCTGACCGCCGGCGTCACCCGCGCCACCAATCCCAGCCCTAATTCGACTGTCGATGACTTGCGGCTGCTGCTGATCTTGTCGACCTGATCGAGGGTCACCGTGTTGCCGGTATACACCGTGTGCCAGAGGTTGGTGCGCACATAGGGCTCCACGGGCAGACCGTTCACATCGTAACTACCTTTGAGGCGGGCGCCGACGCGGCCGCTCCACGCCGACAGATCCGTTGATGAGGCATTGCCGGAATCCGCGTATGGCGTGTCGAGAGTAATGCGCTGGTTGATCAATTGCGCCAGGGGTTCGACCACCCAGTTTTCACTTAGCCCGATGGGGTAACCGCCCTCGACCGAGAAGGTCATCGCGCTGCCTTCGGTGGCCTGGCGCGCGCCCTGTTCATTGCGACTGAAACCACTGACCCGACCGCCACTGGCCGACAGGTCGACATGCCAGCCCTGTGCGCCAGTCAGGCTGTAATACGCGCCGAGGCTCTGGCCTTGCAGGTTCAGTGTATCGGCGTTCGGGTCGGCGAGGGCGCGGCTGTTGATCAGGCCGTCACTGTTGGCCATGATCTGCTTTTGCCCGCCGATCAGGCCGATGGTCTGGGTGTGTCCGCCGGGGCTTTGTATGGTCATTACTGGCGGGCCTTTGAAGTCGCCGTTGCCGGGCGTGGCAAAACCTGGCGAAAGCACGTCGGTTTGCGCTTGCCGGGCGCTTTGCCCGTACAACCGGTCCCAGGCTGCCGGCGCCAGATCCTCGGTGATCAGGTCGGCGCCTTGCAAATCGGGACGCGGGCTCAGGCGTTGTGGCTCGGGGGTGACAACGGTCGCCGGCAGGGTCAGAACGGGCATGTCCTGGCGATACCAGGGGGTGGTTTCATCCGCCGCAGGTCCGGCCTGCGCCTCCATGGATGAGCACAGCAGAATCGAACTCGACACTGTGCAAAACGTCACTTTGATCTCTTGTGGGGTGAATGAGCTTTTCATGGAGGTCTACCTTGCAAGCGCATGCGGGATCTCTTTTCTGGCGTCTCTCCTACCCCGAACGAGGGGCGACCGAATGGAGCGGGGCGAACCGCGGCGCTCGATTTCGCGAGTGCCGTAAGGGTCGCCCCGGATAGTGATTCCGGGGGTAGTAAGTTAGAGATAAGAAGAGCGATGCCCATGCGTCAAGAAACTGCACGATGAGCGGTACAGCTAAATCAGGTGCTGCAAGCGTTTGTTTTTCTGCACATATCCAAATCGTTGTTTGCAGGGCAAAACAGTGCGGAGATCGGGCTGTAGAGGGTTCAAGCAGCCTGATATCGATTCACCAACTGATGCGAACCCCAAGATTTCCCGCCAGCCCACGCAGGTCATTGCTGTCAATATTGCGGCTGTAATCGGTGCTGGCGTAAACACTCACTGCACGATCAAGCGTCAGTACGACGCCGAGGCCAACGTCTGCGGTGGAGGATTTCTGCTGGCTGTCGATGGTATCGGTGCCATCGAAGGTCACCGAATCGGTGCCGGAAAAGGTGTGCCAGAGGTTGGCCCGCAGGTACGGCTCCAGCGGCAAGCCGTTGACCTGATAACGGCCCTTGAGCCGGGCGCCGAGGCGACCGGTCCAGGCAGCGTCGGAATCGAATGACACCCGCGAGATGCCGTCGTCCTGGCTGTCGAGGGAGATCTTCTGGTGGATCACCTGCACTTGCGGTTCGACCACCCAGGTGTCGTTGAGCGCGAACGGGTAACCGGCCTCCGCCGAGAGCGTCAGGGCATGGCCACGGTTGTCCAGTTTCAGCCCACGGTCGGAACGGTTGTCGCCGTCGAAACGCGTGCCCATCACCACGGTATCGAGGTACCAGCCGTAGGGATCGGTCAGCGTCCAGTACAGGCCATAACTGTCACCCTCGAGTTTGATCTGGCCCGCGCTGTTGTTCTCGAAGCCTTCGTTGAAACCGTCAACATCGCCCTGAATCCGGCTGTGGCCAACGAACAGGCCGATGCGTTGCGTTTGCCCGCCCGACGTCTGCGTGCTGTACAGGTCATTACCGACTTGAAAGCCATTGAGTGAACCGTTCAGGCGTGGGGTGACGGTGCCGGCCCAGCTCTGGTCGATGTTCTTGCCGTAGACCCGGCCCCAACCGGCCCCGAAGGCACCGGTTTCGCTGAGCAGGCGTTGATCGCCCTGACGATCGTGAAACGTGCCGAGTGCGCTGAGAGTCAATTGCGCGGCGGCAGGCGGCAGCACTGACCAGTTGGGCACTTCCGGACGATAGATCGGGATCGGCGCAGCGCCCGCCACGGCGGCGGGCAGCACGGGGAGTACGGGCAGCTCAGGGCTGGCGATGGGTGGCGCGGGTTCGCCGGGGGCGGGTGCTACAGGAGTGATCTGCGCGACAACCGGAGTCGCCACCACCGGTACCAGAATCGGCGGCAGACCCGGATCGGGATTGGGCACGCTGACTACCTGCGGTGCGACGACGGCGGAGCGCAGGTACCAGCTGTTTTCGCTGCCGGCGGTGACGCCGCCCTTGAACAGGTAGTAATCGTAAGCGCCGACCGACACCGGACCGCTGAAGCTGAAGGCATTGTTGGTACTGACAGTGGAGCCTTGGGCCTGCACCACCTGAATGCCGTTTTCCTGGGTCAGTCCACCGATCCCGCCGATGTTGGTCACACTGATGACCGTGGCACCGCTGAGGCTGCCGTTGTTGACCACCAGTTTGTCGCTGGGCGCGCCATCGGCACCGAGCTCGCTTTGCAGCAATAACTGGCCGCCGTTGCCGACGTAGTTGCCGTTGATGGTCAGGGTGTCATCGGTACGACTGTTGTTGCGAGTCAGGTCGATGACCCCGGCGTTGTTGACGGTCACGGCCTGTCCGGCCACGGCGGGTGACACCGCGCCTTGGGTCGAGAACACGCTGCTGCTGGCATCGACATTGAGCACGCCGCTGCCGCTGACGGCATCGCCAAGCACCAGGCTGCTCGACCCCAGGTCCAGTTGCGAGGCGTTGTTGAGGTTCACCGTTTCCCAATTGCTGAATCGCGCTGGCAGCGCGGTGCGGGTGTTGTCGAAGGTCAGGACGTCGTTGCCCGCGCCGCCATCCACGTTGGGGGTCAGTGCCAATACGCTGTCATCGAGGTTGCGCAGCGTTGCGCTGTCGTTGCCGTCGCCCATCAGGATCGCCGAACGGATGATGCCGCCGCCGTCCCACAGCAGCGTGTCGTTGCCGACACTGGCGCGGATCTCGCCGACGATTTCGCCGCCGGTCACGGTAATGCTGTCGTTGCCGCCGCTGACACTGATGTTACCGCCGATGCGCCCGCCGGAAATGATGATGGTATCGGTGCCGAAACCAGTGACCAGGTTGCCGAGGATCTGCCCGCCGGACAGGTCGAAAATATTGTTGTCGAGCTTCATGTCGACCCGGCCGATGGTGCCGCCGGTCATGCGCGCGACATCGCCGTCTTCAAAGGCGCCGACGATGGTGCCGCCGGTCATCAGGAAGGTATCGCGGCCATCGCCCTGCGCCAGTGAGCCGATCGAGCCTGCGCTCATGACGAAATCGTCGATGCCGGCGCCTTGGCTGACCGCGCCGGTAATCACGCCCGATTGCATGTTCACCCGGTCAGCGCCGGCGCCGAAGGTCACGCTGCCATTGATCTGGCCGCTGCCGTTGGCGGGGAAGGTCAGGCTGTTGTTGCCCGCAAGATCGGTCAGTGCACCACTGGTGCCACTGTCACAGGTGAACGCGTCGTTGCCGGGGCCCGGGATCAGTGAACAGGCGGCGGAGGCGGGTGAACTGGCGAGCAGTAGTGAGGCAGGCAGGAACAATGACTGCGGCAGGGCCCGCAGGTATCTGGAGTAGCGCGTCATGGCAATTCCCTTCGGCTGAATTCGGGAAATTCATCCTTGAGCGAGCCTAGATCCGGCCTCCCTGTATAACTGAGGCTCCACGTGAGATCCCTGCCCTAACGAATTGAATGCGCTACTCCTTGAGCTTTCCTAGGTGTAGAAGAATTTGCTGCCCGATCAAGCACGACTGACCAACGGTCATATCCGAACTGCGCTTAAAGATGCACCTCAACCGCCAGCGGCAAGTGGTCCGACAGGTGCGTCCACGGCTTGTTGCCGAGGATCTGCGGGTCGTGGCTGCTGGCATTGCGCAGGTAGATACGGTCTAGGCGCAGCAACGGAAAACGCGCGGGGTAGGTCTTGGCCGGACGGCCGTGGTGGCGTTCGAAGGCTTCGTGCAGATAATCGCGGCGGGCGAGGGCGGCATTGCCCTGCAGTTGCCAGTCATTGAAGTCGCCGGCAATGATCACCGGTGCATCATCGGGCAATGATTCGAGCAACTGGCAGAGCAGCTGCAACTGCAATTGGCGGTGGCTTTCGAGCAGACTCAGGTGCACGCAGATCGCGTGGACTTCGGCGTGGCCCGGTACGTCCAGCACACAGTGCAGCAGGCCTCTGCGCTCGGGGCCGGTGATCGACACGTCGAGGTTGCGGTATTCGCGGATCGGGTATTTCGACAGCAGCGCATTGCCATGGTGGCCATCGGGGTACACCGCGTTGCGCCCGTAGGCGAAATCGCTCCACATGCTGTCGGCAAGAAATTCGTATTGCGAGGTTTGCGGCCATTCCTGGTAGCGATTGGAATGTCGCTCGTGTTCGCCCACCACCTCCTGCAGAAATACCAGATCAGCCGAGGTGCTGCGCACCGCTTCGCGCAGTTCCGGCAGGATGAAGCGCCGGTTGAGGGCGGTAAAACCCTTGTGAGTGTTGACCGTCAGCACGCGCAGGCGATGGATGACGGGTGCGTCGACGGCGTGACGCTTGGGATCGCTGGACACGTTCACTCCTCTGAAAAAACGGCTTCCTGTTCATGCGACTGGTCTGTGCGCGGGCAGTTCCTTCCAGATGCCTCAGGCCGTAATACAAATCAGCAGAGCCGCCAGGAAACCTGTGGGAGCGAGCTTGCTCGCCAAGGCGGCCTCCCGATCGACCAATCTCTGACTGAATGCACTCGGTCAAATTGTGGGAGCTGGCTTGCCAGCGATGACGGCCTACCCGCCGACCAATCCCCAACTGAATGCAAGCATTCCAACTGTGGGAGCGGCGGTGCGACGATTCGACTTGCTCGCGAAAGCGGCCTATCAGACAAAATGAAAACAACAGAGCAAACCCCGCAAATAAACATAACCCCGCAACCACGTTTAAAATACACGAACCGTTACGCCATAACGGCTACAACGCCTTGCGCCGTTACCTACGCGTACGCCAGAATCCGCCGGCTTACACGGCTATGCGTTGGGCTTATCGTTTCCCTGTCGCTGGAAAACAGTGATCGGGTTTGGTAGCCCATTTCGGTACGGTCGTATGGCGTCACCTTATGTAGCCTCTTTTCGGGGCTCAGTTTTATGGTGGACATGCGTGGGGCTCATTCGTGAGCGCCGGGTTCCGTATCGACCGGTCTACCAACCTGCGCATGGCCGCCACCCATCGTTTGGTAGCGAGGGTGATGGCTCCTATTACTCGATACGGAGTTTCATCCATGTTCAAAGCCACACCCAACCCCCCAGACACCTCGATCCCGTACGACCCAGCCCTTGACCCGCAGAAGATAAAAGCGGCAACCGACCGCGCCATCAACTTCTACCTCAACCCTGGCGCACTGAAGATCTCGATCCCTACAGCCTCGTCATGCAAGTCGAACAGAATCTTCCTCATCGACCCCACCGTGGACGAAGAAACCTTGCTCGTCGAAGCCTGCGAATCATTAGCCGCCGCCAGCGACATGGCCCGCGATATCGGCGACACCGTCGACCACTCACAGCGCCGGGCCATGCTGATGCTGCATCAGGTGATCATGCTCAGTGAACTGATGGTCAACCGGGTACTGGACGGCCGCCGCGCCCCGAACTAACTGCTCGGTCCCCGTGTAGGAGCTGCCGCAGGCTGCGATCTTTTGATCTTGTTTTTCAAGATCAAGATCAAAAGATCGCAGCCTGCGGCAGCTCCTACAGTGAGTAATCCATTCAAAGTGCCTTGATCGGAGTCCCAGCTAATGTCCGAAACCTCACCCAATCCGCCAATCACAGACCCGCTATCACCCTACGAATCCCTCAACTCCAGAAAACTCCACGAAGCCGCCGAACGCGCCCTCGACCACTACCTCGCGCCCGCGCACATCATGGCCACGCCCTACACCCCCAGCAGCATGTTCATGGTCAACCCGCAAACCGACACCGATTCGCTGCTGGCCAACGCCTGCGAATCCCTGGCCTCGGCCACGGTCATGCTCGGTGATTTCGCCGGCACGCTGGAAGGGCCGGGTCGCAATACGGCGCTGGGCATTGCGCAGGTGGTGATGCTGGGCGAGTTGGCGGTGAATCAGGCGCTGGATAATCTTGTGCCGAAGGAATAGCCGACAGCAGTAATGGCCTCATCGCGAGCAGGCGAAGGCCTACAGTGGATCTGCGCGGGTCACAGGTTGTGTGCCGGGCAAGGATCACTTGTAGGCGTGAGCCTGTTCGCGATTGCCATTAAATAAATCCGTCTCTTTATCCCTGCTTAGAAGAGTTTTTCAGCTTTTAAAAGTGATTTTCGCTATTCGAAACGCAACAGCTGCATGGTTTGAACTTTTCCCCTTGATCTCGAACTTGAGTGTATCGAACGCCTGGCCGTTACGCGGGGTAAATTCCTCATCAATTGAAATACCACCGGGTCCCTCGTGAAGCAATATTGAGTCCACCACATCATTGTTCTGTCGGAATTCAAGCATGACGTAAAAAGGTGAACCATAGCCGTCGTACAACTCTGCTCTGATGAGCGCACTTCTGGCATTCCCCTGCTTCAGTTCTAAGGAGTAAGCAAGTATGTTTGGAGCAGTACTTGTATACGAGTAGCCATTCAGCTCGCTGACCACTGCAACCATATGCTGATAGTTCTCGACCCCTCCGAAGGATTCATTAAGCGTTACTTTAGTGTTCGTCCCCGACACGGAATCTCCCGGTATTTTGAGGTGCGTGGCTCGTGGATATGACTGAAAATCTTCGACGAGGTCAACGAGATCGGTCACAGTCACCGCCCACACTCCCGATTCTGTACCGCTGCCATACAACGCCTTGGCCTTGAACTCATGCCTCGTAGGTGTCAGCCAGGTCAGCAGTACCGTCCATACACCTTTGTCATCGGCCCTGGCCTTTTTGCCAGTGGAGATGGCACCGTCGTAAATCTCCACCTCAAGAAAGGTGTTCGCCGTCCCCGTCAGGCGGATACGGGGGTCAGGAGTACTTCCACCATTACTGATTGGCTGCCCGTTGGAATCATGCGCTGCAGTGATAGTCGGCGCCACGCCATTCAACACGGTCAAACGCCAGAGGTTCGACGTCGGATTATTCGCGTATTGGCCAACGGCCTTGAGGGTGTGCAGCACGTTCAGCGCTAATCCGCTTACGGTTCGTGTCCAGATCCTGTCGGAGCCAGCCTCCGCGATGCCTTTGGATATCGCACCGAGGAAAACTTCTACCTTCTGGCCGGGAGGGGCGGAGCCGGTGAGTGTGATTCTGGTGTGCACGGTATGACCGTTGTCGGGGATCTCCCATTTGCTTTCGTCTTGCACTGAGGTGATCGTGGGTGCGGTCAACTCGACAGCCAGGTGAATGTCCAATGTCGTGCTGTCGGAGATCTCAAAGTTGCCTAACTGGTCGGTCACCCTGAAATAGACGGTGAGCTTGCCGTCGCCCGTTTTTTCAAAGTCGGCGGTATACAGCGTCATGCTCAATTCGGCACCCGGGTGGGTGACCTCCAGATCGAAAGCATGATTGCCAATCTGCAGGCGCACA
The DNA here is from genome assembly GCF_044753325.1 of Pseudomonas sp. NPDC088414. NCBI lineage: Bacteria > Pseudomonadati > Pseudomonadota > Gammaproteobacteria > Pseudomonadales > Pseudomonadaceae > Pseudomonas > Pseudomonas sp. NPDC088414. The sequence continues at coordinate 179,138 of NZ_JBIVMY010000004.1, forward strand.
AGGTCATAAAGCTCGGGCCCGGTGTATTTGAAGGTGAATTTAACGCCTTGAGCCGCCCGTTCCGCGCTGATGCCGTCGGTGACCACGTCGCCTGGAATCTCCAGAACCAGGTCGATCGGTCCTTGCAGATGGTAGAGCACGTCCAGATCGCGTGAGGGTTGCGGGTGGCCACCGAGGCGAGTTACGACGTAATACAGGCGATTGGTGCCATGTTTCAGGAGGTTATGCGGCACATAGAGGGGGATGCGCTTATGCTCGTCTCCGGGTTGCACGGTGTGGCTTGCCACCGGTGGTTCGTCGTCGTTCAGATACAGGGCGACCGAATCGAATTCCGCCTTGGGGTCTTGGAAGAACCGCCGTTCAGTCCATGGATCAATCACCACCTGCAGGCCCAATGGGTTACCGTCGTAAATTGATTTGGGAATACCGCCGTCGGCACGATCGGCGGGCTTGATCGGGGTTATCCAGCCTGGAATGAGTACGGGATAAAGCTCAAGAATATTGTTTGATATTGACGGGATATTCATGGCTGCACCTCGCGTGATGGGCGTCTGTCCAATCGGACGTAGCTCATCTCACCTCAGGTAAAAGCCGTTGCCTACTGTCATATCTGACAGGTGAGGGCGGGTATCAGACGAACGGCAAATCCTCTGTAGGAGTGAGCCTGCTCGCGATGGCGGTCGATCAACCATAACTGCGTTGACTGACACACCGCTATCGCGAGCAGGCTCACTCCTACAGGGGAGAAGGGGGTTCAGATGAATACAATTTCGTACGGCAGGCGCATCCGTTCCAGGATCACCGGCGGCAGCATCGGTGCGATGCCGATCGCCGGTTCGCCTTTGAGCTGGCTGGCGTAGGCGTGGGTGGCGTGGCTTTTGCGCGCCACAGTCCAGGTGTCGAGGCGCAGTTTGCGTGCGCGTTCCCAGGGGATCAGGTTCTGGTCGCGTTCCGGCCAGTGCCAGGCCCAGACCGGCACGTCATGGAAGGTCGCGCCGACTTGCGCTGCCGCTTTGGCACTCGCCCGGCCAACCGCCTCGTGATCGTCATTACGATCCTCGCGCCAGGTGCTGAACACCACGTCGCCGGGGCGCAGATAACGGGCGATGAACTCGGTGAGGTCGGCCTCTCGATCGAGCAGCGCGTTGTCGGTGAACCCGCCACGCACCCATTTCAGGCTGTGCATCGGCAAGCCGAGACGGCGCAGCGCTTCGACACTTTCCTGGGGCCGGAACACGCTCAGGCGTTTTTCCGACCATTGCCGCGAGCCGGGATGGCTGGCGCTGCCGTCAGTGATAGACAGCAGTTGCAACGGATGGCCGAGGCTGGCGAGCAATTGCAGGAGCCCGCCACAGGTCACCACCTCATCACCCGGATGCGGGGCGACGACGACGGCTCGGGCACCGGGTGGCACCAGACTGTGGGTATTGATGACAGGGATGTTGTCGAGTTGCCGGGCGCTGTTCCATATCTGCGCCGGCAGCGGATTGTCGCTGAGGGTTAACGGTTTCATGGTATTACGTCCTTGTTGTCTCTGGCCCTCAGTCGTGCAGACACCGTGAAAAATCAGGCGCGCGCGACCCGTGAAGGCGAATGGATTGCCGTGCGACGCTCCGAACCCTGGATTGCCGCGCAGCAGAGTATTGCTCATGAAACTTGATTCGTCGCGTCACAGATCAATCTGATCCGCTTTTTTTTAACCAAGCTGTGCCAGATTTCGCAGATAGTCACCGAATCCGCCTCGTGCCCGGCTGTCCAGTCGGGCACTGGTGCGTACCTGCGGGCGATGACTCCAGGCGATGTCGGCACCGCACTGTTCCAGTCGCCGCACCAGTTGCACATCTTCGTCACAGGCCAGCGGCGGGAAACCACCGGCCCAGCGATAGGCGTCGGCACTGACCCCGAGGTTGGCGCCGTGGATGTGGCGATGCCCGTCACGGGCCTGATAGTGACTGTGATAGCGAATCTGCGCGGCTTCATCGAACGACTGATCCCAATGTTCGACGGTCACCGTGCCGCATACCGCGTCGGCGCCCAGCCCCAGCTGCGCTACCAGCCAGTCATCGGCTACGCGGCTGTCGGCGTCGGAGCAGGAAATCCAGCGGGCGCCGCGCTCCAGCAGAACCTGCGCGCCGGCGGCCCGGGCCTGACCGACGTTGCGCGCGTCGATGTGCAGGCTCAGCACCGGAAAACCGCTGACGATCTGCGCCGAGCGGTCGGTGCAACTGTCGAGCACCACCAGCACTTCGACCGGCTCGCCGGCCAACAGCCCGTGTTTACTGGCGCGCAGTGCCGCGCTGAGGCATTGCTCGAGCAGGTCTTGCTCGTTATGCGCCGGAATCAGAATGCCGATCATCGCAGGCCCTCCAGTGCGGCTACCGAGCGCGGCTCGCGGCTCCAGACTTCAAGAAGGAAGTCCGCTTCCTGATGCAATGCCAGACGCGGCAGCGGCAGTTGCTCGTGGATCAGGTCATGCACCTGCCGCGCGTTCAGCGGGCAGCCGTCGATGGGCGGGCGCCAGTGGCAAGCGAGCAATTGCCCGTCCGCGGTCAGGGATTCACTGATGCGGCGGATCACTTCTGTCAGATCTTGGGCATCGAGGTAGTAGCCGATTTCGCTAAATACAATCAGGTCGAATTTTTCTTCCGGCCAGTCGCCGGGCAGGCGACTTTGGCGCACCTCGGCGTGGTCGAAAAGGCTCAAACGGGTACGCGCCAGGTTCACCGCCGCACTGGCGGTGTCGCAACACAGCAGGCGATCGCAGCGCTCGGCGAGCTCGGCACTGAGTTCGCCATTGGCGCAACCGGGTTCGAAGATCGCCCGGTAATGCGCACGGGGCAGGGCGGCGAGGGTGATCGCGCGTTTGCGCTGTTCGTACCAGCGCTCTCGGAAGGCCCAGGGATCATCGTTGGCGCTGAATAATCCGTCGAAGTAACGATCATCGACACTCATAGGAACACCACTTCGAACGGTTGCAGCAGACGATCCAGCACATACGGCGCCAATACCGGTTGCAGCCCGGCTTGCGGGTCGCCTTCCAGTTGGCTGGCGAACGCATGCACCGCGTGGCGTTTGCGCGCCACTTGCTCGGGGGACAACAGAATCTTGCGTGCGCGCTGCCACGGCACCGAAGCGTCTTCGGGGGAGGCCCAGTGCCAGGTCCATACCGGCAATTCGTGGCAGGTGGCGCCAACCCGGCGTGCAGCTTCAATACTGGCGCGGCCGGCGGCTTCGTGATCGCAGTGGCCGTCCTCGCACCAGGTGCTGAACACCACGTCGCCGGGGCGCAGGTGGCGTTCGATGAAGGCGACCAGCGACGACTCATCCGCGGCGACCTGGCTATCGCTGAAACCGCCGCGCAGCCATTTCATCCGGTGCAACGGCACGCCGAGGCGGCGCAGGGCTTCGGCCGATTCCTGCGGCCGCACCACGCTCAGACGTTCAACCGGCCAGCGCTCGGAGCCAGGATGACTGGCGCTGCCATCGGTGACCGAGATCAGTTGCAACTGACGCCCGGCGGCCGCGAGCAACTGCAACATACCGCCGCAGCCGAGCACTTCGTCATCCGGGTGTGGAGCGACAATCACCGCCCTGGCCCCCGGTGGCACCAGACTGAGGACATCAACGCTGTCCAGTGCCGCCAGGTGCCGGGAATGTTGCCATTGCAGCAGCGAAGTGCCCTGATGGCCGATGATCGGATCGGGTTTGTTCACGGCATTCATAGCGTCCAGACCTCCTCGGAGTGTTCAGCCAGCGCTTGGCCAAGGGCCGCCAGATCACGCTCGGCATGGCTCTGGCGCAGAAACACCGGCAGATCGGCGCTCAACCGGGCGAAGTGCCGATCCTTGCAGAACGGCCCGGCGCCCAGCGCACGCCCGACGTCGCGCATCACCTGCTCAGCCGATTGCTCGACCACTGCACGGGCACGCCGGGCCAACAGTGCGGCATCGGCTTCGGGGTGCGCATCAATATGCAGGGCACTGAATCGCAGCACATTGGCTGCCGCGTACAGCGCTGAGTCGACCGCACCGAGGTGGGCGAGGGCGTGCGGCTCCTCGCGTTGTGCGCAGTGTTGCCGCAGCACCTCGGCGATCTGCCGCGCCGCGCCGTACCAGCACGCGGCGATGCCGATCCCGCCTTGCCAGAAACCCGGACGATTCAGGTAGTCGCCGGGTTCGCCGATGGCTTGGGCTTCGGCGCCGTCGAACAACACTTCGACGCTGCCGGTGGCGCCCATGCCGACCGCTTGCCAGCCCTGATCGGTGATGGTCACGCCCGGTTGATCCAGCGCCACCGCGACCAGTTGCTGACGATCCTCGGCGTCCCACGTGGTGAGCAGCGCATGGCTGAGCACCGCCGCCCCCGAGCACCAGGCCTTGCGCCCGTCAAGGCGCACCATGTGCCCGGACGGTCGCACTTGCACCCGCGCCTGCGGCGGTTCAGCGGCCCACATGCCCCAGGTGCTGCCCGGCGTGGGCGAACCACCGAGCTGTTCGATGATCGCCAATGCGTCAGTGTGGCCTTCGTAGAGTTTGCACAAGCCCAGATCGTGTCCGCCGACTTCCGCCAGACGCTGAAAGCGCTCCAGCGTGCGGCCGCTGCCGGGCAACGGCAACTGATCCAGGCCGGCCTCGACCAGCGCCCGCAGGCAATGGCCGAGTGCGGCGGTGTCGTGATAGTCCGGCGGGCGGCGCGCCAGATAACTGTGCAGGTCCATATCAGTCTTCTTCTTCGCGTTGCAGTTCGAACAGCAGCAGCGAACGGCCGGTGACCGAATACTCATGGCCGAACTCGAAGCGTTCCTGACCGCGAATCGATGGCTGATTGGTGTCGATCATGCAAGTCCAGAAACTGCCTTCCGGCACCTCGGGCAGGCTGAAGTTGACGATGTCGTGGTGGGCGTTGACCACCAGCAGCAACGTCGCATCGGCACCTTTGCGGCGGATCCCGGTTTCCTGCGCGCGACCATCGAGCAGCATGCCCAGGCAACGGTTATGCGCGTCATGCCAGTGTTCGGTGGTCATCTCGGTGCCGTCCGGCGCCAGCCAGGTGACGTCCTTGACGCCAATGTCCTCGTTGTATTCGCCGACCAGGAAACGCCCGCGACGCAGGATCGGGTAAGCCATGCGCAACTTGATCAGGCGTTTGACGAATTTGAGCAGCGCCTTGCCGTCTTCGCTCAAGTCCCAGTTGACCCAGCCGATCTCGCTGTCCTGGCAATAGGCGTTGTTGTTGCCGTCCTGCGTGCGGGCGAATTCGTCGCCGGCAACGATCATCGGCGTGCCTTGCGACAGCAGCAGCGTGGCGAAGAAATTGCGCATCTGCCGATGGCGCAGTGCATTGATCTCCGGATCATCGGTCGGGCCTTCGACCCCGTGGTTCCACGACAGGTTGTTGTTGCTGCCGTCCTGGTTGTTCTCGTCGTTGGCCTCGTTGTGCTTGTCGTTGTACGACACCAGATCGTTGAGGGTAAAACCGTCGTGGGCGGTGATGAAGTTCACCGACGAGTACGGCCGCCGCCCGCGCTGGTTGAACATCTCGCCGGACGCGGTCATGCGGCTGGCGAAGTCGGCAACCTGGCCGTCGTCGCCTTTCCAGAAGGCGCGCACGGTGTCGCGGAATTTGTCGTTCCACTCGACCCAACCCGGCGGAAAGTTGCCGACCTGATAGCCACCGGGGCCGCAGTCCCAAGGCTCGGCGATCATTTTCACCTGGCGCAGCACCGGGTCCTGACGGCAGGCGACGAGGAAGCTGTGACGCTCGTCGAAACCATCGTGATAGCGCCCGAGAATGGTCGCCAGGTCGAAGCGGAAACCGTCGACATGCATCTCGCTGGCCCAGTAGCGCAGCGAGTCGGTGACCATTTGCAGCACGCACGGGTGACTGAGGTCGAGCGTGTTGCCGGTACCCGAATCGTTGATGTAGTAGCGCTTGTCGTCCGGCATCAGGCGATAGTAGGAGGCGTTGTCGATGCCGCGCATCGACAGGGTCGGGCCTTGTTCGTTGCCCTCGGCGGTGTGGTTGTAGACCACGTCGAGGATCACTTCCAGATTGGCTTCGTGCAGGTGCGCGACCATCTCCTTGAACTCGGCGATCTTGCCGCTGGCCAGATAACGCGGGTCCGGGGCGAAGAAGGCGATGCTGTTGTAGCCCCAGTAGTTGGTCATGCCCTTGTGCAGCAGGTGCTGGTCGTTGACGAAGGCGTGGATCGGCAGCAATTCCACGCTCGAGACGCCGAGTTTGCGGATGTGCTCGAGCACGTCGTCGACCATCAGACCGGCAAAGGTACCGCGCACGTTCTCCGGCACCGACGGGTGACGCATGCTGATGCCGCGTACGTGGGTCTCATAAATGATCGTCTTGTCCCACGGCACGCTGACGCGGTGGTCGTTGCCCCAGGTGTGCGCCGGGTCGATGACCTTGCACTTGGGCACGAACGGCGCGCTGTCGCGTTCATCGAAACTGAGGTCGGCGTCGGGGTGGCCGATGGTGTAGCCGAACAGCGCTTCGGACCATTTCAACTCGCCGACCAGCTGTTTGGCGTAGGGGTCGATCAACAGTTTGTTGTGGTTGAAGCGATGGCCGTTCTCCGGGTCATACGGGCCATACACACGGTAGCCGTAGATCAGCCCCGGATGGGCGTCGGGCAGATAGCCGTGGAAAATCTCGTCGGTGTATTCCGGCAGTTCGATGCGTTCGAGTTCGACTTCGCCGGCATCGTCGAAGATGCACAGCTCGACCTTGGTGGCGTTGGCGGAAAACAGCGCAAAGTTCACCCCCAGACCATCCCAGGTGGCGCCGAGCGGGAAGGGCAGACCTTCACGGATTCTGGACGGCTCAGCGTGCGCTGCGGGCTCGGCTTTTTTTGGACTGGACATGATTGCTCCTGCAAAACGGGTTGGTTCGAATAACGGATCAACTGTGGGGAACAGAATCTGTGGTGAGGGGATTTATCCCCGATCGGCTGCGAAGCAGTCGCAAACTCGGGGCCGCTGCGCGACCCATCGGGGATAAATCCCCTCACCACAAATGCTCTCCAGACAGGGGAGTAAGGTGTTTTTTTGAGGACGAGTGAGTCCTCGGTGGCGAGCGAACTCGCCACACGGTCATTCAGTTCAATAAATGCGGGTGTATCAGTTGGCCGGGGGCTTGCGCGGGGCGCGCGGCTTTTTCTCGGCGGCTTTTTCGCCCGGTGGAATTACTTTGGCGGCGCTGGAGGGCTTGGCTTTGGCGTCCGCAGACGCCTTGGGCTTGACCGCCGGCTTCTTGCTTTCGCTGGCTTTGCCGTTCGCCGTCTTGCCGGCAGTTTTGCTGCCCGCAGCCTTTGACGACTTCTTCGGCGCCAGGGCCTCGGCTTCGGCCAGTTTGCGCGCCATTTCCCAATGACGCGCTTCATGCCCTTCAGGTTTGCCCTCCGATTCCCAGATCTGATAGGCAAACTCGCGGATGCGTTTATCGTCGGTACTCATCGCAATGCTCCTGAACTGAACTCGTCGTTACGTAAAGAGTTGGATAAACAGATTGACCGGGAAATCCCCCAGCGCGGCGCTGACGTTCAGCTCCCTGTTTTTTGTGACTGCGCTGCTGTGAAAAAGTCCCTTCAGGTTTGTGTCAGAGGCGGCGAACGGTAAAACCACGCGCGTATCGCCCCAGCGCAGCGCATCCACCTGTGGCTCGGCACTGTTTTCCAGCAACGTCGCGCAGCGGATCGGCACGATCACGATGGCGTAGCGGCCCTCGTGCTCACGAGCGAACGCGAGCACGTTGTGCGCCTGCTCACCCAGCACCTCCAGGGCCTGATACGTGCCCCGGCGAAACAGCTCGGCGTGTTCGGCGCGCAGGTTCAACACCTGGGCGATCAACGCTTGCTTGATGCGCCCGTCACGCCAGTTCACCAGCAGCTCCGGGAGCGGCGCGTGTCCGTCCAGGGCCTGCGCGCGCGCGGCGTAATCCACCGGCCGGCGGTTGTCCGGATCAACCAGGCTGAAGTCCCAGAACTCGTTGCCCTGATACAGATCCGGCAGCCCCGGCACGGTCATGCGCAGCAAGGTTTGCGCCAGACTGTTGAGGGCGCCGGCCGCCGCGATGCTGTTGACAGTCTTGCTCAGCGCGGCACGCAGCAGCTCGCCTTCGTCACCGGTGAGCAGGCGCTGGGTAAACGTCTGTGCAGCGTTTTCGTAGGTTTCATTCGGCGCGCTCCAGCTGCTTTGCAGCTTGGCTTCGCGCAGGGCTTTCTGTTGCCACTGCCAGATGCGTTCGGCGTAGTCGCTGAAACCTGCCTGATCGTCATCACGCAATTGCAGCGGCCAACTGCCGAGCAGCGCCTGATAAAGGATCAATTCATCACCGGACGACGGCACTTGATCATCGTCGCGCAACGGCCGGGCGAGGGCGCGCCACAACTCGACCTGTTCGGCGTACCAATGGCTGCGTTCGCTGAGTATCGCCAGCCGTGCGCGGGTGTCTTCGCCGCGTTTGTGGTCGTGGGTGGCGGTGGCCAGCAAGTTGTCGGGGAACGCGTCCAGGCGTTGCTGATTGACCGCATGGAAGTCGCTGACCGGGGCGCTGAACTGCTCGGTGTTGTAGCCGACATCATTGCGCGACAGCAACACCGCCGAGCGATACAACGCGGTGTCTTCCACGGCTTTGGCCGCTGCCGGCGACGTCAGTTGCTGGAAACGTACGCAGGCGTGCTTGAGGATCTTGCGCGAGCGCCCGCGTGGCTTGTGCCGCCATGGCGTGCCACCGAGCCAGGCCGCCACACAGTCGAGCACCGGCCAGTCGCCTTCGCCCAAGGTCTGGCGCGCACCGTCCATGGCCTGCTGGAAGAATTGCTCATCCTGCGCTGCGCGACCCAGTGCATTGATGTAAGTGCGATACACCGGGAAATGCACGATCAGTGCCTGCAACACCCGACGGATCGCACCGAGGGTCAGGTCACGGGTCATCAGGTCATCGCGCGCCACTTGCAGCAGCGCCTGGGCGACGCTTTCGAAGTCACTGGCCAGCGAGCCGTTGAGGATCTGCTGGCGCGCCAGTTGTGCTTCTTCGATGAACGCCGCCGGACGCTCGGTGCGGCGTTGCCATAGGTCGCCGAGGACGTGTTCGCCCTCCGGGTCGTGTTGCAGCAGCGACAGTTGATTCATGAACTCGTAACCGGTGCTGCCATCCACCGCCCAGTCGGTGCGCAGGGTTTCGCCGGCACCGAGAATCTTCTCGACGTAGATCGGCAAGTGCCGATCCGGCGCAAGCAAGTCGAGGCGCCGCCGCAGTTTGCGGCAATAGCCACGCGGGTCGGCGAGGCCGTCGATGTGGTCGATACGCAGTCCGTCGACCAAGCCTTCGGCGATCAACTGGAAAATCTTGCCATGGGTCGCTTCGAACACGGCCGGGCGTTCGACGCGCAGGCCGCCGAGTTCGTTGATATCGAAAAAGCGCCGCCAGTTGATGTCGTCCGCGGCGGTGCGCCAACTGGCTAGACGATAGCTCTGGCGTTCGAGCAACTGGTGCAGCTTGTCGAAGCCTTCGGTGCTGGTGGAGTCGTAATGCGCGAGACTTTCCTCGATCGCAGCAAGGATCTGTGGATCGCTTGCCAGCTCTTTCAGTTCAGCCTTGAGCGGAATCGCCAGCGCATGCGCGTCGGTCTGGTAGCTGAGGGTACTGAAACGATCGGCCAGGGATTTCAGCGCTTCGACCGGTTTGAGCAGCTCGCCATAGTCATTCGGGCAGATCGGGAAGTGGTGCTCATAATGCTCGACATGGAAGCGTCCCTGCTGCGCATCGAAATGCAGTTTCAGCGTGCCTTCCTGCAGCGCGACACCGTAATCGCTGCCGAGAAACGGTAGCAGCAACTGGCCCTCCATCAACGGATCGGGCGAGTGCCACTGTATGTCGAAGAACTCGCCGTAAGGGCTCAGGCGGCCCCATTCCAGCAGGTCGAGCCACCACGGATTGTCACCGCCACCGACGGCCATGTGGTTGGAGACGATGTCGAGGATCAGGCCCATGCCGTGTTCGCGCAGGGTGCTGACCAGACGCCGCAGCGCCGGTTCGCCACCGAGTTCCGGATTGACTTGCGTCGGATCGACCACGTCGTAGCCGTGCATCGAACCGGCGCGGGCCGCGAGCAGCGGTGAGGCATAAATGTGGCTGATGCCGAGGCGGGCGAAGTACGGCACCAGCGGCACCGCCTGTTCCAGAGTGAAACCCTTGTGAAATTGCAGGCGCAGGGTGGCGCGCAACGGTTGGTTGAACGATGAATTCATTGGTCACGCTCGGCAGCTTGCAGGCGGGCACAGGCCAGTAGTTCCAGGCGGCGCGCAGCATCGGCGCCATCGAGCAAGGCTTCGCTGTTGCCGGGCAGGCGCCGCGACCAGTTCGGATGGCTGTCGATGGTGCCCGGCAGGTTGGCTTGCTCGTCGATGCCCAGCGCGTCTTCCAGCGGCAACAGCACCAGCGGCGCGCGGGTGTGGCCGAGGAAACGCACACTGGCATCGACCACTTGATCGGCCTCGTGGGACTCTTCGCGGAAGTTTTGCGGATCCTGACTCAGCGCATCGCGAAGGCCTTGGCGCTCACGCTGGCGATGCCGGCGCCATTCGATTTCACCGTTGGCATCGACAAAGTCCAGGCGCGCATTCCAGTCGATGTCGCGGCCATGCCACCAGCCATTGAGCGTCGGCAGGTCGTGGGTGGTGGTGGTCGCCAGCGCGTTATCCGGCCAGTCGAGAATCGGTTTGAAACGGCTGTTGTCCTGTTCGAACAGCAGCACGCGCATGCCGAGGATCGCCCGCGCACTTAGTTTTTCCCGCAGCCCGTCGGGCACGGTACCGAGGTCTTCGCCGAGGACGATGGCCTGGTGTCGATGGGATTCGAGGGTCAGCAGGCGCAGCAGATCATCCACCGGGTAATACAGGTACGCACCGTCCGCCGGAGCCGCGCCGTTGGGGATTACCCACAGACGTTGCAGGCCCATTACATGGTCGATACGCAGCCCGCCGGCATGCGCGAAGTTGGCGCGCAGCATGTCGATGAACGCACGAAAGCCATTGCGGATCAGGCCTTCGGGGGAAAACGCGGAAATCCCCCAGCCCTGCCCGGTGCGGTTGAGAATGTCTGGCGGCGCACCCACGGTGAGCGAGGCGAGCAGTTCGTCCTGAAAGCTCCAGGCCTGGCTGCCGGCGCCGTCGGCACCGACCGCTAGGTCAGCGATCAGGCCGATGCCCATGCCAGCACCGCGTGCAGCCGCTTGCGCACGCTCCAGGCAACGGTGGATCAGCCACTGGCAAAAGGCGAAGTAGCCGATGCGCTCGGCGTATTCCTCGGCAAACGCTTCGAGGGCGGCGCCACGCGGCTCGTGCCAGTGTTCCGGCCAGTGCCGCCAGTCGAGGCTTTCGCCCCGGGCGGCGCGCATTTCCTGAATGGCTTCGAAGCGGCAGTGATTTTCCAGGGCTTCGCCGCCGGCATGGCGGAAACTGGCGAAGTCGGCATGCAACGGATGCTCGCCAGCGACGAAACCGTCGTACAGCGCTTGCAGCAGTTTGTACTTGGCCTCGGCGGCGCTGGGCCAGTCAATCAGTTTGAGGTCTTCCAGTTGCTTGAATTGCTCGGCCAGGCCGCTGGCGTCGATCGCATCGCGCAAGGCCCGTTCGCCAAGGATTGCGCCTGGAGCGGCATACAGCGAATTGAGGAACAGCCGGCTGGACGGTGAATACGGGCTGTAGCGCCCGGTGTCGGCGCTGAACATCGCATGCAAAGGACTGATCGCCAGCGCCTCGGCGCCGCGTTCGCCGGCCACTCGGGCCAGCTCTTCCAGTGCCTGGGTGTCACCAAAACCGCCATCGCCGGGGCGGCGCAGACTGTACAGTTGCGCGCTCAGGCCCCACACGCGGGGGATCGGGTTATCTACCGCATCGCCGACGCTGTAGCAGCGCTCCGGCGCCACGGCGAGGGTGAAAGACTGATCGGCGATGTGTACTTGTTGATAGCCGACCGGGATCAATCCCGGCAGTTTCGCTTCGGCATCGAGCTTGAGGTTGAGCCGTGAACCGTCTTCAAGCTGGATTTCGCAAGGCGTTTCCGGTTCGAAATAGCGGGCCAGATCAACGCTGACCCCGACATCTGCGGTCAGCAGCGGCGGCAGGTGGCGATCCTGTTGCACCTGTTGCAGTTGCAGCAGGCTGGCGTCGATTTCCTGCGCGGTATTGGCCGGATGACCCAGCCCGGTGAGGACATTGCGCAGCACCGCCGGGGCGACTTTCTGCGGGCGGCCATTGGCGTCGATCCAGTCGACGGCGAGACCGGCGCGGCTTGCGAGTATTTCCAGTTGCGCATCGCTCATAGGCGCTCTCCATCCAGAGGTTGCAAGGGGGTTGCGGCCGTGAGGCTGACAAGCGCGCAATACGCGGGCAGTTGGCCCGGTTCCGACAGGGCAACGGCGGACGGCTGCTGAAACAGCCACACGGCGTCGGTCTGTGGAGGGTTGACCACTGGCGTATCGCTGAGGTTCAGGTCAATTCGCAGCTCACTGCCATCGCCCAGGCGCCAGCGCGCGCTGACCGCGCCACGGCCGAGCATGTGCGCGCCGAGGGCCTGCGTGCCGGACAGATTGGGAATGATGTATTGATGGCGCAATTGCAGCAGTTGCCGGTACAGCGCGAGGGTTTCCTGCTGTTTCTCAGTGCCGCTGCCAATCAGGCGAGGCTGCGAGGCGTGGAAGGTCTGTTCGGCATTCGGATCGGGAATTTTTTCGCGCTTGTGCGGATCGGTGAAGGCGCTGAACGCCGCGAACTCATTGCGCCGACCTTCGCGTACCAGGTCTGCCAGTTCACCGTGGTGGCTGGTGAAGAACAGAAACGGTTGCTCGGCGGCGAATTCGTCGCCCATGAACATCAGCGGAATCATCGGCGACAACAGCAACAGCACGGTGGCGGCCTGCAGTGCCCGTGGATCGGCCAGGTGGTGCAAACGCTCGCCGAAGGCCCGGTTGCCGATCTGGTCGTGGTTCTGCAGGAACAGCACGAAAGCGGTCGAGGGCAGGTGTTCGCTGGGCTCACCGCGCGGTTCGCCGTGGCGAGTGATGTGGCCCTGAAACACGAAGCCCTGACTCAGACAACGGGTCAGTTGTTCGGTGGGTTGCAGCGCATAGTCAGCGTAATAAGCGTCGGTTTCGCCGGTCAGCAGCACATGCAGTGCATTATGGCCGTCGTCGTTCCACTGCGCGTCGTAATCCTCTTCAAGCAGGCTCGACTGGTTGAGCTCGTTTTCCACGGTCAGCCAGACATGGCGCGTCGGATCGACCTGCTGCCGAATACGCTGCGCCAGTTCGGGCAGGAAATCCGGGCTTTCGATCGCGTGCACTGCGTCCAGGCGCAGACCGTCGAAGCGGTATTCGAACAGCCACATCAGCGCGTTTTCGATGAAAAAGTCCCGCACTTCACGCCGACGGAAGTCGATCGCCGCGCCCCAAGGCGTGTGCTTGTCTTCGCGGAAAAAGCCTTTGGCGTAGCGTCCGAGGTAATTGCCGTCGGGGCCGAAGTGGTTGTAGACCACGTCGAGAATCACCGCCAGACCATGGCCGTGGGCGCTGTCGATCAGGTGCTTGAGTTGTTCCGGGGTGCCATAGGAAGCTTGCGGGGCGTAGGGCAGCACGCCGTCGTAGCCCCAGTTGCGTGTGCCGGGGAACTGCGCGAGCGGCATCAGTTCGATCGCGGTGATGCCCAGTTCGGCGAGGCGCGCCAAGTGCTGCTCGACTTCGGCAAAGCCGCCGAGTGCGCCGACGTGCAACTCGTAAATCACCGCTTCGCTCCACGGCCGGCCGTGCCAGGTGGTATGTCGCCACTGATAGGCCAGCGGATCGACCACCACACTGTGGCGATCAAGGTCGCCGTCCTGGGCGCGGGAGGCCGGGTCGGGCACTTCCAGTTCGCCATCGATGTTGAAGCGGTAGCGGGTGCCCGCCGGGCACCGGGTCTTGATCACGAACCAGCCATCGGCCTGCGGTAACATCGGCAAGGACTGACCGTCTTCAAGTTCGACACTGACGTAAAACGCATCCGGTGCCCACAGCGCAAACTGAGTGTGTTCGGCGTCCTGCATGATCGCGCCGTGGGGCCAGTTTTCTTGGGTCCGTAACGGCATTATGAAAAGCTCCCTGAGTTATTTGTGGCCGGCTTTACCCAGCGCCTTGGCGACCAGTTGTTCGTAGAGTTCGGCATACGGTTCGACCGCTTTGCACCAGTTGAACGGCGCGGCCATCGCTCGGCAGCGCATGGCATTGAGCAGTTCGGGGAAAGCGAATACCTTGAACGCGCGGCTCAGGGCTTCGCGGTAACTCTCGACAGTGGATTCGTCGAAGAGAAACCCGGTGACGCCGTTCTCGATGGTGTCGGCCAGACCGCCGGTATTGCGCGCCACCGGCAACGAGCCGAAGCGCTGGGCGTACATCTGGCTCAGGCCGCAGGGTTCATAACGCGACGGCATCAACAGGAAATCGCTGCCGGCAAACATGCGCCGGGCATCGGTTTCATTGAAGCCGATGCGCACGCCGATCTGCCCAGGAAAGCGCAGCGCCAGTTCACGCATGGCCTGTTCTTCTTCCGGCTCGCCACGGCCGATGATTGCGATCTGGCCACCGTTCTGCACGATGTATTCGGAGACGGCTTCAGTCAGATCCAGACCTTTCTGATAAACCAGACGCGAGACCACGGCGAACAGCGGGCCGCTGGAATCCTTCAAGCCAAACAGTTCACGCACATGGGCGGCGTTGACCGCTTTGCCTTCCCAATCGCCAATCGCAAACGGTGCGAACAGATGCGGATCAGTGGCGGCGTCCCAGCTCTCGTCGATGCCGTTGGGAATGCCGCTGAGCAAGCCTTGCTGGGTCTTGGCGGCGAGAAAACCGTCGAGACCGCAGCCGAAATCCGGGGTGGTGATTTCCTGCGCGTACGTCGCGCTGACCGTGGTGATATGGCTCGAATAGGCCATGCCGGCCTTGAGGAACGACATTTTGCCGTAGAACTCCATGCCTTCCTGTTGCAGGGCATGGGTCGGGATGCCGAGTTCCGGGCACGAGCCGAGGCTGGTCACGCCTTGATAGGCCAGGTTATGAATGGTGAACAGGGTCGGCGTGCGCTGCCCGCGCCAGTGCATATAGGCAGGGGCCAGACCGGCGGGCCAGTCGTGGGCATGCACCAGATCCGGGCACCAGTGAATTTGTGCGAGGTTGGCGGCGATGTCGGCAGCGGCCAGGCCCAGGCGGGCGAAACGAATATGGTTGTCCGGCCAGTCGCGACCGTTGTTGGCACCGTACGGCGAGCCTTCACGCTCATACAGCTCGGGGCAGATCAGGACGTAGATCACCAGCCCGTCCGGCATGTCCATGCGCCCGATCTTGCACGGAGGCAATGCGGCATGGCCGCCAAGTTCTCCGATGATGTGGATCGGGTTTTCGCTGTGCATCACCTGCGGGTAACCGGGGATCAACACGCGCACATCGTGCAGATGCGCCATGGCGCGGGGCAGGGCGGCGGAGACGTCGCCCAGACCGCCGGTCTTCACCAGATCGGCGATTTCCGAGGTCACGAACAACACTTTCTTCTTGTTGGGATTCTGGCTGGCGACCGGCGTCAGCGTTTTGGTGCCCGGGACGTTGATCGACCGGCTGCCGGGAAGACTCAATGTGCTCGCTTCGCCAACTGACTGCTGAGCACGCTCTCCCTGAATATCCAATGCCGCACTGATCATGTGAATCTCCCGTGTCGTTGATCTGTTTCTTGTCTGGAACAAGCCATATCCATGGCCAAATCCTGTGGCCGGGCGCAAACGCGCCACGCATCGGTGAGCAAACGCTACCCAACACGCGCAAGCAGAATGGGTGAAATGGCCGTTGCAAGGATTACACCAGTCGCGTTGCCCCTGCCTTTCTGATGACCCGTCGCTTCACGCAAAAGTTTCGACTTTTTTTGCGTGCGGTGACCGACTGGTCTGACCCCGCGAAAATCAGTCTAGGCCAGATCCTAGAGCGGGCGAGGGCAAATGGGTAAATTGTTCGACAATCGGTTTGCAGGCAGCGAAAGACGTGGTGTGCAAGGCGGAACGCACCGACGAAGTGCAGGTTTTTTTGTTTGGAGGGGCTAAAACGGTGACTGGATGGTCACGATTGTGTGCTAGCGCAAAGGCGGGGTGCACTGTTGTGGTGCGGTCAGTTTGTTGATCTGCTGAACACTGATGCACCTGTAGGAGCTGCCGAAGGCTGCGATCTTTTGATCTTGATTTTCAAAAACAAGATCAAAAGATCGCAGCCTTCGGCAGCTCCTACAGGGTGAGGGTTTAATTTAATAAACGGAGTGGGTTGCCGGCCGCCCAACCCTGGATATCCTCGATCATCTGCGCAAAGAACTGCGCATAGTTCTGCCGACTCACATACCCCACGTGTGGCGTGGCCAGCACATTGTCCAGTGTGCGCAACGGGTGCAGTGCAGGCAGCGGCTCCTGATCGAATACATCCAGCGCCGCGCCGGCGATCTTCTGTTTCTGCAACGCCTTGATCAGCGCCGCTTCATCGACGATCGGCCCGCGGGCGGTGTTGACCAGCAGTGCGGTGGGTTTCATCCAGTCCAATGCCTGTGCATCGACCAGCCCGCGGCTGCGTTCGCTGAGCACCAGATGCACTGACAGCACATCGGCCTGTTCGAACAGTTGCTGCTTGCTGACCCAGGTCACGCCGGCCTGCTGCGCGCGTTCAGCGGTGAGGTTTTCGCTCCAGGCAATCACGCGCATGCCGAACACCTGAGCGAATTGTGCGACCTTCTGGCCGATGCTGCCCAGACCGAGAATGCCCAAGGTCTTGCCGTGCAAATCACCGCCCAGCCCTTGCTGCCAGCCACCGGCGCGCAGGGAATTGGCTTCATTCAGCAGATTGCGCGTGGCGGCCATGATCAGCGCCCAGGTCAGTTCCGGCGCCGCGTGTTTGTAGCTGTCGGTGCCGCAGACCTTGATCCCGAGGCCAGCGGCCGCCTGCATGTCCAGCGCCGCGTTACGCATGCCACCGGTGACCAGCAGCTTGAGATTGGGCAGGCGCTGCAGCAGGTCCTGATCGAAACGCGTGCGCTCGCGCATCACGCAGATCACCTGGTACTGGCCCAGACGTGCAGCCAGTGTGGCGTTGTCCGCCGGGTAGTCATGCACAAACGTCACTTCGCCGATGCTGTCGAGTACCGACCAGTCGACCACGTCCCGTGCCACGTCCTGCCAGTCATCGATCACTGCAATCTGCACCGCCATCAGCCTTACCTCATCAACGAACGGGATTGGTGTTGTTCAGCCAGCCGAGCAAGGCCTGGTGAAATTTCGCCGGTTCTTCCATCTGCGGCGCGTGGCCCATGCCGGGGAATTCCACCAGCGTCGACTGTGGAATCAGCTTGGCGACCTGCTGGCCGAGCACCTCATAGTGGCCGATTTTCGCCTTGACCTCGGGTGACGCGAGATCCTTGCCGATGGCCGTGGTGTCGGACGTGCCGATCAACAGCAGGGTCGGCATCTTCAGATCCTTGAACTCGTAGTACACCGGTTGGGTGAAGATCATGTCGTAGATCAGCGCCGAGTTCCACGCCACCTGGGTTTTGCCCGGGCCGTTGCTCAGGCCGGCGAGCATGTCGACCCAGCGGTCGAATTCGGGTTTCCAGCGCCCGTCGTAATAGGTGTTGCGCTCGTAGTCGCGAATGCCTTGGGCGGTGACTTTCAGTTCGCGCTGATACCACTGATCCACGGTGCGATACGGCACGCCGAGGGCCTTCCAGTCTTCCAGGCCGATCGGGTTGACCAGCGCCAGTTGTTCGACCTGATCCGGGAACAGCAGCGCGTAGCGAGTGGCAAGCATGCCGCCGGTAGAGTGGCCGAGCAGGGTGGCTTTCTGAATGCCGAGGGCCTTGAGCAGCTGTTGGGTGTTGGTCGCCAGTTGCTGGAAGCTGTACTGATAGTGATCGGGTTTACTGGAGGTGCAGAAGCCGATCTGATCCGGCGCGACGACGCGGTAACCGGCCTCGCTCAAGGCTTTGATCGAACTGTCCCAGGTGGCGGCGCAAAAGTTCTTGCCGTGCATCAGCACCACGGTGCGCCCGTTGGCCTTGCCGTGGGCGGCGACGTCCATGTAGCCCATCTGCAGGGATTTACCCTGGGACTGAAAGGCAAAGTGCTTGAGCGTGTAGGGGTATTGGAAACCTTGCAGCTCCGGGCCATAGGTCTGGCCTTCGGCGGGTGCAGCTTCGGTGGGCGCAGCAGCGTGGGCAAATAGCGGCAGCGCAGCAGTCAGGAACAGGCCGGGCAGCCAGCGGGACAGCGTGACGGACATAAGGGCAAACTCCATGGAAATCGGCCGATGCTGGAACGCCCGGATTAGGGCGACGTTAACCACAGGCAACGCCATCGCCGGAATGTTCAACCGAGCCAGCCCAGGGTGATCATCGCCACCACGGCGTAACGCGCGCCTTTGGCCAGCGAGACGATCAGCAGAAAGCGCCCGAGCGGCTCGCGCATGACGCCGGCGATCAGGGTCAGCGGATCACCGATCACCGGCAGCCAACTCAGTAACAGCGACCAGTGACCATAGCGCTCGTAGTGTTTGCGCGCAGTGGCCATGTGTTTCGCGCTGACGGGAAACCAGCGTCGATCCTGAAAGCGTTCGAGGCCGCGCCCCAGCCACCAGTTGACCAGCGAACCGAGGACGTTGCCCAGCGTCGCCACGCCCAGCAGGCCCCAGAGCCAGTAACGGTCGCTGGCGATCAGCCCGACCAGCAGCGCTTCGGATTGCAGCGGCAACAGCGTCGCTGCGCCGAACGCCGCGGCGAACAGCCCGATGTAACCGGCAGCCATCAGTGCGCCGGGTAGTCCGCCACCACGACATCCGTGCCGTCCTTTTTCAGGCCGATCACTTGATAGGCATCGCTCATGCCGTCCATTTCCATGCCCGGCGAACCCATGGGCATGCCCGGTGCGGCGATACCCAGCAGATCGTCGCGTTTGCTCAGGGCCAGCACTTGTTCAGCCGGCACATGGCCTTCGACGAACTTGCCGTTGATCAGTGCTGTGTGGCACGAGCCCAGGCGTGGTGGCACGCCGTGTTGCTGCTTGAAGCTGCTCATGTCGGTTTCGACGTGGTCTTCGACTTTGAAACCGTTGGCTTCGAGGTGACTGATCCATTTTTTGCAGCAGCCACAGTTGGCGTCGCGGTGGACTTCGATCGGGATCAGCTCGGCGGCCTGGGCCAGGGAGGACAGGAGCAGGGCGCTGAGGGCGGCCAGTCTCAGGGAGGTTCGCATAATGGATTCTCGGCTCGGATGACGATCAATAAAGGAAAGTATTTTGACCGGATTATCCTGCCCGGCATCAACGGAGTGTTTCAAGTTGATACAAGGCAGGCCGGCAGGATGATCATGGATCAAGCCTGACAGCCTGCTGAGCGAGAGATTACAAATCTGTCAGGCAGAATGGAGATGCGCTCTGTGGCGAGGAAGCTTGCTCCCGCTCGGCTGCGCAGCAGTCGCCAATCGGCCAATGTCGGCTTCCTGTTTATTGCGGTGTCAGAGTTGGGGCCGCTTCGCGACCCAGCGGGAGCAAGCTCCCTCGCCACAATAGACTGGTAGGGGAATCACCGGACCTTGAAGCGTCCCATGATCGCGCTCACCCGGTTGTTGGCTTCGAGCAGTTGGCGGGTGTTGAGTTCGCTGGCCTGGCCGCTGTGCACCAGTTCTTCGACCATGTGGCGGATCTGCACCATGCTGCGGTTGATCTCTTCGGTCACTGCACTCTGCTGTTCGGCAGCGGTGGCGATCTGCGTGCTGAGGCTGTTGATGTGGCTGACCGAACCGGCCATTTCATCCAGACCCGAGTTGACCCGCGCCGTGGCGTCGGCGGCGGACTGGCAGCTGGCCTGGGTGTTTTCCATGGCGCTGACCGAGGAACTCACGCCTTGCGTCAGGCGCGTGAGCATCTCGTTGATTTCCGAGGTGCTGGCCTGAGTGCGGGCGGCGAGGGCGCGGACTTCGTCGGCGACCACGGCAAAGCCGCGACCCTGTTCACCGGCCCGAGCGGCTTCGATGGCGGCATTGAGCGCCAGCAGGTTGGTCTGCCCGGCAATTGCACCGATCACCCCGAGAATCTCGGTGATGCGTTGTGCGTCCTGCTGCATGTTCTCGACTTTTTTGGTGGCGCTGGCCACTTCGTCGATCAAGGCCACCACGCTGTTGGTCGCTTCACCGACCACCACCCGCGAGCGGTCGGCGTTTTCGTTGGCGCGCTGGGTGAACGCCGCGGTTTCAGCGGCGTTCTGCGCAACGCTTTCGGCTGTCGAACTCATTTCGGTGATGGCGGTAACGGTCTGATCGGTTTCCGAAGCGTGGCGCAGGAGAATCTGGCTGGTGTTGGCCGACGTGCGCTGCAAGTCATCGAGGCTCGAAGCCATGGCGCCGGTGGCCTGGGTGACTTCACCGATCATGTTCTGCAGGTAGGCGATAAAGGTGTTGACCGAGTGGCCGATGGCACCCAGTTCGTCTTCGGCGCGGATGGTGATGCGCCGGGTCAGATCGGCATCGCCGCTGGACAGCAAATCGATGTTGGCTTTCAGCGCTTTCATCCGCGACACCAGTTGGCGAATCGCATACACCTGCAACAACACCAGCAGGATCACCAGCGGAATCTGCAACAGGCTCAGGCTGCTGAGCACGTCGTCACGCTGAGCGGTGAGCATTTTCGTTGGCAGAGCGGTGGCGAGAAACCACGGCGTGCCTTCGATCGGGCGCATGAAGAAGGTGCTGGCTTCGCCATTGTTGTCGAACTCGACGCGTTGCGCCTGATCACGGTTCTGCAGGCCGGCCTTGACCTGACTGGCGAAGGTCGAGCCGGCGGCCAGCTCGCTGATGTTCTTCAGCACGATCGGGCCGCTGATGCGCGAGCTGTTGCTGATGATCTTGCCGTCGGCCTCGACGATCAGCATTTCGGCGTTGAGGTCTTTTTCCTTGCGCGCCACCAGATCGTTGAAGAAACCCAGCGTCACGTCGATGGTCGACACGCCCCAGGCCGCACCGTTTTTCTGGATCGCCATGGCGCAGTTGGTGCGCGGCTCGGCACTGGCGTCGTCTTTATAGGCGGCAGCCCAGGCGCACTGGCCGCGTGGGGTCTGCATACCGCCCTTGTACCAGCTCTGATCGTAGTAGTTGGGCGCCGCGTCGCTGTTCCAGAAGGTGTTCACCGCCAGTTTGCCCGAGGCATCGCGATGCCAGAAGGTGCTGAACTTGTTGCGCCCGGCCTCACGCTGACCCGGCAGAGGCCAGATCCCCCCACCGAAGACTTTCAGCTCGCCGTATTGATCCACCAGGCCCGGCAACACTGTGTCGATGGCCGCGCTGTCGAGCAGCGGAATGGTCTGGGTGATGCTGCGCTGCTGCGCCTGGACTTTGTTCAGTTCGCCCTGAATCTGTTCGGCGACTTCGGCAATTCGGTTGAGCACCACCTGTTCTTCGGTATGCCGCAGCTTGGGCGCGACCAATTGGCTGATACCGACCACGGTCAGTACCGACAGCAGCAGGATGAACAGAACCAGAAATAACGTGTAGCGAGCCTGAATGGTGCGGAATGCGGGCATGGATACCGGTCCTTGAGCTGCGATTCTTATTGTGGGGTCGAGGGAAAAACGGCGGGGTCACACCAGCGTATCGTCGGTGAACGGCGAAGCTTTAGGTACTTTCGTGCAAGAAAACGTCGGGCTGACAGAAGGGGCGTATCGACCTCGATACAAATGAATTAACCGGCACATCAATCGGCGTAAAAAGGCAATCGGCAGCCATCGTCAAACTGCCATGAAACCGCGAGACAGTGAGCTTGTGAGGGTTTGTATCGAGAATGTACAGAAATTGTAAGCGACTGCACTAAAAGGGTTGGTGCCATCACTGGGCCGGTAGATACTTCGCGGCATTCGAGTAGTCCAGCAAGGACATTTCATGGTTATTTCACAGGGAGTCTTCTCATGACGATCGGCATTGTCGGCGGCTGGGAGAGCAAGGCAGGGGTGCTGGTTCGTAATACGGGCGCGAAAAAGCAGGTGAGTCAGAGCGTCAAGGTGCAGCAGATGCTGACCATGGTCGGCAATGATCCGAACGCGATCAACACCGCGGAAATGGACAAGCAGGGCCTGCGCAAGAACATCAAGGGCTTCGATCCGTCGAACACCTCGGTAAAGCAACTGGGCAATCTGAGCGTTTTCCTGCGCAGCCGCGGACTGATCTCCGAGATCACCTCGTTCACTCTGCTCAATGCCGGCGACAAGTTCGACCGCTTCGGCGTGACCAAAGACGTTGATGCCAAATTCAATGCGCTTGAGTATTTCGCGACCCAGCTCGACGCGATCCAGAACAATGGCCTCAATGGCAATGCCTACGGCAAGAACCTGATCCCTGAATACAAAAAGGCGATTTACGTGCTGCAGAACCTGAAAACCTACGGTGAAGGCAACGCGCCGAAGCCGGTGGACCAAGGCGTCAAAGCCAAGGCCTGAGCCCGTCACCCACGGCCCACCCATTGATTGGGTGGGCCGTTTTCGTTTTTAGTCCTGATACCGTTCGCCGGCCTGCTGCGCCTGATCCTGCAGATGCTGCATGTGTGGACAGTGCAGGCTCAGCGTGGAGGTCTGGTAGCCACGATGAAACAGTGCCAGCCAGCCGTTGCTGTAGTCATCGGGGACAACCCCGGTGAAAGCGAAACCGGCATCGGCAAGTTTTTGCAGCGCGCTGGAAAACCCTTGGGCGAGTCTGAGTCTGATCGAAATCAGCCAGTGCGCCGGCAGTTGTCCCAACTGGTTGAGCAGGTTGTCATCGAGGGCCTTGAGCAGCAGGTCATAGCGCCCTGATACGTGATCGAAGCGGATCTTCGGGCCTTTCCATGGCACGGTATTGTCGGTGGTACCAAACACCGCCTCCAGATGCGACATCAGCTCGCGGCAATCCTGCGGCCAGGCGAGTGCCGGCAGCGGGCGCCGATGACCGTCGATGCTGCAGTGACCCACAACAATCGTCTCCCGCCCTGTTCCATCGAACGGCGAAGGCGCGTAATCGGGCAACAGACCACAGCTGTGAAACCCCAGACCGGCGGCCATGCGCTGCGTATACGGGTGGTGCGTGACCTGTTTGATCGTCACGCCTCGGCAATCCAGCGCCTGGGCATGAATCAGCAGCTGCTGGCCCAACTGGGTGGCGATGTTTTGCCCGCGGGCTTCCGGGTGTACCACGGTCAGTGCCAGCTCCGCCAGTGCGGTTCGGCCAGATTGGCGAAACAACGTGGCGTGCCCGCAGATATGCTCGTTTACCACTGCCACCAGCGAGTGCCAGCGACCGTCACTGTGGTTCTGGCTGATCATCCAGGGCAGATACACGTGGGGTTGAGGATAATGAACACCGTAGATTTCTTCGAACAGGCGGCTGACTGCCGGCGCATCGGCGACGCGATAGCGGCGGATGATTGTCGTGTCCATCACGCTTGTCCCTGCTGCGGATGCTCGTAAACCCGTCGATCCACGACCCGCTGATGTTTGCCGGAGCGTGGATGACAGGTCAGTTCATCGTTCGCACAGGCGATCACGTTCAGCTCCAGCAATTGATCGAGCTGCAGCTTCTCGATCAGCGGGTATTGGTCGATCAGCGCACGGCGCAGGGTCGAGCTTGCCTGGCTGATGTCAGGTGTTCGCGTGCAGGGTACCCACTTGAGGCTCAGCAGATCTTTGCTTGCTCGCTGTTCGATGAGCAGTTGCCAGTCATCGCTGGTGGCGATCTTGCGCACCAGCTCGCCGATGTCACCGGTATCCAGACTCAACACGCTTACCCGCACGCGCTGGCTGTTCATGCTGCGGCCCATCAGGGCGAACTTGCGCATCGGCGTCCCCGGCGGTTCACGCCAGCAGGCGAGGTCGCCGACCGGGTAGCGGATCACCGGCATCAGGCGCCGGGTGAGGTTGGTCAGAACCAGCCTGCCATTACGGTTGCACTCTTCGATGACGTCACCGCTCACCTCATCGATGATCTCCAACACGCTGTGCCGCTCCAGCATCCGGTGTTCGCCCAGGCTGCAATCGCGGGTGCTGACACCGATCAGTCCGGCATCGACGCTGGCGTAGCCGATAGAGGCAATGCGTGCGTTCGGGAACACCCGCTGGAGCGTTTGCAGCTGGGCGGCAAACAGGCTCTCGCCGCCGTAGAGCAGGGTTTCGACGCCCTCCAGGATCCGTGACTGGCGCTCAAGCCAGGCGGCGAATTTGAGCATTTGCGCCGGCAGACCGGCCAACACATTGATCCGATACGCAACGATCGACTCGGCCAGTACGGCGCTGTCGACGGCCCCGGTGAAGGGAAATTCGCTGACGGGGGTCTGGACATGTGCCAGCGCGTCGTGGAGAAAAATGAAGCTGGCATACAGGTCGCCGACGAAGAACAGATTGGCGACCCGGTCACCGGGATTCAGTTGCGCCGTGAGGTGGCTGCCGAAATCGCGCACCAGGGTGTGCCATTCTGCGCGGGTGAACAGCGAGAGTTTTCCTGAGCCGGTGGTGCCCCCGGTCTTGAAGACCATCGCGTCTTCCAGCGGGCCTGACAACACTGGCCATCGGTGCGGATTCTGACTGTCACGCCAGTATTGTTCAGGGTCGATCAGTGGCAGTTCGGTCAAAGCGCTGATGGGGGCCGCGACATTTTTGAAGTGTTCGCGGCAATAGGCCGAATGATGGCGGGTGTAACCGAGCAAATCGTTCAATTCAATGAGCGTGTTCATGATTTTTTCTTGTATGAGTGGCGATGGGCCGCGTGCAGGTAGCTGCTGTCAGCGGCGCGTATCAATCAGTAGGGGTGTCTTGCCGCTGTGCCGGTTTCGGGCGAACTGCTCGACGGCACAATGCTCGACATCCAGCGTGAGCAAACCGGTCTGCACCAGCGTGATCAGCGTCGAATAATTCTGCAGTCGTCGGTGGGCTTCGGCCGGTTCCAGAGGACAGCGCAGTCGCATGCGTTCCAGGCCGTCAGGGCCGTGATCGAGGACTAGCTGAAACGGCGCTTGCAGGTGCTGCGCCAGCGTCGCCAGTGAAATGAAATCGGTGCCGATGCGCAGCAGCTTGCCGTGGCGTTGCAGCAGTTCGAAGCGCGGCGACGTCAGGCCGCAGGCACACGGGCCGGGGAGCCAGCGTCCGCTGTCGCCGATGTCATAGCGCTGCACGGACTGGCCCTGGCGTGCGCGAGTGGTCACCAGCAGTCGACCGGGCTCGCCGTCACTGACCGGCGTGTCCTGAGCGAAATCGACGATCTGCAGATGCTGGATTTCGCTCATCAGGTGAAAGACGCCATCAGGCGTGGCATGGCACGCATGACCAATGGGACCGGCGTCGACGCTGCCGTAAATCGCCGAACGGATCAGGCTCACGCCGCAGCTGTGCAGCAACTCGCGGGTGGGTTGACTGAGGTGTTCGCCGCCGAGAAAAACTTTTTCGATGCCGCCGTAGCGCCGCAGCGTTTGCTGTTCGTTGAGAAACAACCGATGCAGGGTGGCGGGCATCCCGATCAACACGCTGATCTGCTGTTGCTCGATCATCTGCGCGATTTCCCGGTAATCGTCATCTGCCGGCGCGCCCATTGGCCAGTGCCGGGCCTGCAGTTGCTCCAGCACCTTGGCAAAACTGGAGAAGCCGCCGTATAGCCCGCCGCTGAAGAACAGATTCATCACACGATCCCGCGCCGGTTCCAGGCCGGCCGCCAGCAAGCCATCGGCGGCCGCCTGCATCTGGCGCTGGAAATCGTGGTAACTGAAACCCGAAAGCGCCGGCGTGCCGCTGCTGCCGCCGGAGCGAAAATACAGCTGCGCCTGCGGGTGCGGCGGTCGATCGATGAAGGCTGTCTTGTCCATGATCGGCACACCGGCCAGCGCGGGTGGCGATGGCTGGCGATCCAGCGTGGCGTGGCGCGCCAGTGAATTCGGCGTCAGGCTGACCGACACTCGACGGCTCAGGCGCTGCAAGGCATAGACGCCGTCATGGGGTTCGCCGTCGTAGCCATCGTGAATGGCGTCGAGCGGGGCAATGCGGGTGACACCGGCGGCGATCAGGGTTTGCGCCAGTTCGGTGATCTGCGCCTCAGGGCACAACAAGGCACAGCTTTGCAGGACGTTGCGCCAGGGCAGCAACGTAGCGCTGAGCAGCTCGCGGGGCAGGGGCTTGAGCAGCAGGCTGCGAAACAGCGCCGACGGTTCGAGCTGGCGGTCATGGCTCCAGATCACGCGCCAGCCCGGCGCGCTCCAGACCCGACCGGTCTTTCCGGAAAAGCTCTGGGCCAGCTGCGCCATTGCCGTGCAGGTGGTGATTTGCGAAGCCTCTTCAAGCGTGGGTGTGAGGGCCGGCCATCGCCCGGCGCGGCGTTCGAATGCGGTGGCCAGTTGAGCGCCAATCTCGCTCAGCACGGCGGCATCATCACTGTCCACCAGCAGCCATTGCGGGCTGGAGCAGGCTTGCTGATCGAGGCGGCACACTTCATCGACGATGGCATCGAGCACGGCGGGGCAGACCGCGTCCGGGGTCAGATAGGCGAAGCTGATGCGATGCCCCCAGTCGATCCAGCGACATCCTGGCGGCACGTGTTGGCGAATGGCGTGCAGCGCGGTTTCGCCACCCCACGCTGCGACACCGTTGGCGTGTCTGCACAGTTGGCCGATTTGTCCGGTGCTCGCCGGCAGGACTGCGACATAACCCTTGAGTTGACCGCTCGAATCGCATGCGAGCAATGCCAGGAGCAATCGCGCGGTGAGGCCACCGTCGCTGCTGCTGGGGCGCAGCCAGTTGACGTTGCCGCTCAGCAGACTCTCGATCACCGCACAAAACGCCAGCAGTGGCGCGTTCGCGGGCGTGATGTGTACCACCAGGCCCAATGGGCTCCAGCGCTCAAAGCGTGACTGGCGATAGTCGATGCGCCGCAGCGAATCAGGTTGCAGGCCGAGCTCACGATCAAGCTTGGCTTGCAGCGCGGCAGGCTGGCAGAAATCGATCAGCGCCTGGCGTTGCCCGGCATCAAGCGGCAGGCCCGATGCGTGCTGTTGCAGGTGGGTGGCGAAGGCTTCGGCGGCTGCAAGCAGCGTGGCGGTTTCAAGTGGCGTCTGCAGATGTTGTGGCAACTCCACGTGAAGTTGCTGCAAGGCGCTGTCGAGGTCGCACTCGGTGTGCAGTTGTCCGTTGATCAAGTACATATCAGTGCCTCCCCAGCAGTTCGGAGGCAGCCATGGCGCAGCTCCTCGCGGCGGCGGTGCCGGCGCGGCCATGCAGTTGGAACCAGTCGCTTGCCAGGCCGCAGTCGCAACTGGCGGCGGGATGCAGCGTGGCGAGGTCACTCATGACCACCGCATGCGCCGGACTGGAGGAAATGTAGGGTGAAACCAGATTCAGCAGTCCGCATTGCCCATAGGGCAGGACCGAAAAGTCCACGGCGCTGCGCACGTAGACTTTCGAATAGACCGGCACGTGAAAGCGGTGGTGGACACACTCGATGTAAGGCACCGCGTGCTCGACGGCGCCATAACCATCGCGACAGGCCCGGGTACTGATGCCCAGCTGCTGCTGGATCCGCGCGTACAGCTGTTGCTTGGGGACTTCTTCGGAGGTGCGGGTTTTCCAGCCGCCGCCAAAAAATGCCAATGATCCTGCTGGCAGCTGCACATCCTGCACAGTCGTGGCGCGCATGCGTTGCAGGGTTTCCCAGAGAAACGCCGGGAAGCCGAAAATACGCACCGGCAGACCTTCTTCGGCAAACGCCTGCAGAGCCGCGATGACCCCGAACAGATCGAACTGGTGGCTGTCTCCATTGCGTCGCAAGGCGTAAACCACCCGGTTGGCGGGGGCAAAGCCGCAAAGGAACTGATCGGTAAAGGACGTGCCCAGGGTATTGCACGGCTCAGGCTCGTAGCTCAGCAGCAGATAGTTGCAAGGCGTATGCGGTGTGATCCAGCCGTACTGTGCGAATATCCGCTCGACCATGTACTGCGCTGCGCCGAGGCTGCGCGCGTCATACCGCATGCGGCTCTTCTGCCCGCTGGTGCCGGAGGAAGTCAGTTCCAGAGCGTCCTCGCCCGTCGGGCTGAGCAGCAAATGTTGCTTGAAGAAATTGGCGAAAATCGGAGGCAGTTGCGACCAGTCGTCCAGCGTGTCGAGATCATCGACATCGACCGAGTGGGCCTTCAGCCAATGGCCGTAACCGGGCGTATGGCGAGCGTGGAACCGGGTGATTTCGCTCATGGCCTGATTGAACAGCCCCGCGGGTACGGAGTCCGGGCAATAGGGTTGCGGCAATGCGCAGAGCGCATCGCCATGGGGAAATGAATTCATCGAATATCCTTATTGATGTACGTTGGACGCGGCGGATGCCGCAGGGTTGTGGCGCAGAATGCGGTAGAGCAGGGGCAGGCACAGCAGGCCGCCGAGGGCTGCCAACAGGCAGAAGGATTTCAGGTTGTCGCTGCCACCAACGGTAGCGATGAGCGAGCCGCCGAGGCCCATCACGGCAATCGACAGCATGCCAATCATGGCCGAGACCAGACCTTTGCCATCGGGGCTGGAGAACAGCGCCAGCCGGTACAACGCAGCGTTGCTCATGCCCAGTCCCAGCGCATAGAGGGACAGTCCGCCGACGGCCATTACCAGTGCCGCCGAACTCAGGGCCGCGCCGATCAGCATCAACAGTCCGAGACAGAACGGCCACAGAGCCAAGCCAATCACCCGGACCAGTGTGTGTCTGGCGAGCAATCGATCCAGCAGCAGATTGCCGACGATCACCGCCGAGAACACCGGGATCTGCCACATGCCGTACGCCAGTGCAGACAGCTCCAGGCGCTGCATGAGCAATACCGGCGCCAGTCCGATCCAGGCAATCAGTGGCAGACTCATCAGGCCCAGCGCCACGCTGCAGCCGACGAATCGGCGATTGCGCAGCAGTGTGAGGTAGCCCCGGCCGACTTGCGTGAGCGAAAACGACGCCGGGGCCTGCTGCTGGTCGTCGCGGCGCGTGACGCCTATCGTTTCCGGCATCCAGGCCAGCAGACCGAGCCAGACCACGGCACTGGCCAGCCCCAGACCCAGAAACATCTGCCGCCAGCTCAGCCATTCCAGCAGCAGGCTGCCGAGCAACGGTCCAAGCAGCGGCGACAGCAGCGCGACATTGCCGAGCAACGCCATGAGCCGCACCGCATCGGCCTCGCAGAACACTTCCTGCAACGCCGGATAGCTGACGGCAACGACGAACCCCAGACCCATGCCCTGAATCAGGCGCATTGCGTTGAAGGCCTCAATGCGCTGCGTCATCACCGCCGCGCTGCACGCCAGACCAAACAGCGCACAGCCGAGCAACAGCAGCCGGCGTCTGCCGTAGCGATCCGAGAGCGGGCCGATCAACCATTGCAGGCACACGCCACCCAGCAGATACAGATTGAAGGCATTGGGAACGTGGCGGGCATCGGCGTTGAACTCGCCGGTCACCGTCAACATGGCCGGCATGATCATGTCGCTGGCCATGTAGGTGAGCAGTTCAAAAGCGGTAATGGCCAGGCAGAATCCAATAGTCTGCACGGGCGTCATTACGATCAAGGTTCTCTGCATAAACATCCCTGTTTCAGTGAGCGAGAAAGTTCACAGAGACTAGGGGCAGAGCTGTTGCAGCATCCAATGCTTTGCTGCGACATGAAATTTCAAATACTTACAGCGTATTTAAGTGAATCGACCTGCGCATTGAACAGTCATGATCGACGGTCGCGCGCAGCCAAAAAAATGCCCGCTGGCGGGCGGGCATGGTTTGCTCTGAGATGATTTTTACAGCGTCTCTTCCTGTGCTTTCAGACACACGGGAAGGCGAACAATCCTGTTCTAACGATGGTAATAACCGGGGCCTTCCTGATAACGATGGTGGTCGTCATGCCAGCCGCCGTGGGGGAAAATGATGCAGCCGCTCAAGGTCAGAACGGCAAGGACAGGAATCAGCCAGGTGATTCGACGGAACATTTCAAGGATCCTCATGGTTACGCCGGCATGAAGCCAAAACTCTTCATCGGCTGTAACATGAGACCGCGTTCAGCCACGCCCATCCCCGCAACACGGTATGTGCATGGCATGCAATCGGATACAAACCGGATACATTTGAAAGTTTCAGGAACCCGCAATGACCCAGAAGCAACGCTTGAAATACTCGATCCTGATCGCCCTGTCGGTGCTGGCGATCATGCTCGGCCTGTCCTGGCTGCAAAATGCCGGGATGATCAGTCAGAAGATGTTCCAGTACATCGCCATGGGTGTGGCGGTGGTCGTGGTGGTGATCAACGGGGTGATGCGCCGCAAGGTCAAACCCTGACGGCGATCGCGGGACGCTTCAATCGTGATTGAGCACGGCAGCAGCCTGTGGATGCAGGCTGTAACTCTTGTCCGGGTTGAAGGTGACCACACCTTCGGCACACAGACGTTTCAACACTTCGCGCACGCTGAGAAAGGACAACGGAATATCCAGGTCCAGCAACTGGCTGTGCACACCGCGCACGCCCAGGCGTCGATCGCTTTGCGCGGCGACCAGCAGGGCGTCGATGACTTTCAGGCGAATCAGGCTGGTGCGCAGGCCGAAGCTTTTCAGCAGCAGGCGAATGCGCTCATTACCCAGGCGTTCGGGGCTGGGGGCGAAACTGCTCGCGCGGGAACTCATGGCAGCTCCTTGTGACGCCTGGCTACCGTCCGTTGGTAGTTGCGAGTTGTACATGGGGTTACTCCTTTTCAGAGCCCGATCAGGAAACGTTTTGACTGCTCTCAGTAAACAAGACGTTTCAGTACGACAAATCATGAAAGGAAATATGTAGAAATTTTGTCGGTTATTCGTTGTTTTCCCGTAATCAGGGGATTGCACCCTCGTCAATCGGGCTAAATTTTTTTTCCCGCATTCGTTTCCTGAACAGCCGTCTTGCGCCCAGGCGCATGAATCAATTTCAGAGCGGATCCGGCGCAAGCGCCGATCCTTGTCTTGTCGTTCAGGAGCGAGTGTGATTATTTCCCGACAGTTAACCGGACTGGCCCTCGCCGGTGCGTTTCTCGGACTCAGTCTGTCCGCCCATGCCTTCAGTCCCGCAGCACAGGCCAGTGCCGATATCCGTCGCACCTCCTTTGGTGTGCCGCACATCCGCGCCGAGAACGAGCGCGGTCTGGGTTTCGGCATCGGTTACGCCTACGCGCAGGACAACTTGTGCCTGCTGGCCAATGAGATCGTCACGGTCAATGGCCAGCGCTCGCGCTATTTCGGGCCGGAGCAGTTCACTGTCGAACAGCGCGAGAATCGCGTCAGCGACCTGTTCTTCACTTGGCTCAACACCCCCGAAGCGGTGAAAGCCTTCTGGGACGCGCAACCGGCGCAGGTGCATGATCTGGTGGAAGGTTACGCAGCGGGTTACAACCGCTATCTGGCCGAGCGCCGCCAGCAGGGGCTGCCGCAACAGTGTCAGGGTGAGTGGGTGCGTGATATCGCCGCCGAGGATCTGGTGAAACTCACTCGACGCCTGCTGGTCGAGGGCGGTGTCGGGCAGTTCGCCGAAGCCCTGGCAGGCGCGACGCCGCCGCAGGCCACGGCGCAGCTCGGCAGCAATGCGCAGGCCTATCAGTTGGCGGATGCGCGCCTGCAGCGCTTCGCCCTGGATCGCGGCAGCAACGCCGTGGCGGTCGGCAGCGAACGCTCGTTCAACGGGCGCGGCATGTTGCTGGCCAACCCGCATTTCCCGTGGGTCGGCGGCATGCGCTTTTACCAGATGCACCTGACCATTCCGGGCAAACTCGACGTCATGGGCGCAGCCTTGCCGGGGTTGCCGATGATCAACATCGGTTTCAATCAGCACCTGGCCTGGACCCACACCGTGGATTCATCCAAACACTTCACCCTGTATCGCCTGCAACTCGATCCGAAAGACGCGACCCGCTACCTGCTCGACGGTAAATCGCTGCCGCTGAACAAGCAGACGGTCACCGTGCAGGTCAAACAGGCGGATGGCCAGGTGGTGCCGGTTTCGCGCGATGTCTACAGCTCGCAGTTCGGCCCGATCGTGCAATGGCCGGGCAAACTCGACTGGGATCATCAGTACGCCTACAGCCTGCGCGACGCCAACCTGGACAATGACCGCGTGCTGACGCAGTGGTACGCGATGAACCAGGCCTCGAGCCTCAAGGATCTGCAGGATTCGGTGCACAAGCTCCAGGGCATTCCGTGGGTCAACACCCTGGCCGTGGATGACAAGGGACAGACGCTGTACATGAACCTGTCGGTGGTGCCGAACGTCAGCGCCGACAAACTGGCCAAATGCAGCGACCCGCGCATCGGCTTGCAGATGATCGTGCTCGACGGTTCCAACAGCGCTTGCGCCTGGGACATCGATCCGCAAGCTGCGCAGAAGGGCATCTATGCCGCCAGCCAGCTGCCGCAACTGTTGCGCAAGGACTTCGTCCAGCACTCCAACGATTCAGCGTGGCTGGCAAACCCGGCACAACCGCTGACCGGATTCTCGCCGCTGATCAGTCAGGACGGCCAGCCGCTGGGCCTGCGTGCGCGCTTTGCGCTGGAGCGTCTGAGTACTCTGGGCAAAAAAGGCCCGCTGGCGGTGAAGGATCTGCAACAGATGGTGATGGATGACAACGTTTATCTGGCGTCTCAGGTGCTGCCCGATCTGTTGAAATTCTGCGCAGGGGATCTGGGTGCGGACGCGGCCGCGTTGAAGCCGGTTTGCGCCAGCCTCAAGGGTTGGGACGGTCGGGCGAATCTGGATTCGGGCATTGGCCTGGTGCATTTCCAGAACATCATGCAGGCATTGCAACAGGCGCCGGATGTCTGGCGCGTACCGTTCGATTCAAAAGACCCGCAACACACGCCACGTGGTCTGGCGATCGAGCAACCGGCGGTGAGCAAGGCACTGCGTGAAGCGCTGCTGGCGTCGGCCGCCACGGCACAGAAAATGGGCCTCAAACCTGAAACCCGCTGGGGCGATATTCAGGTGGTGAGCAGCGGCGCTCGACAAACTGCGATTCACGGCGGCCCGGGAACGCTGGGGATCTACAACGCGATCCAGAGTGTGCCGCGTGAAGACGGCAAACTCGAAGTGGTCAGCGGCACCAGCTATCTGCAAGTGGTGACCTTCGACGACAAAGGCCCGCACGCTCAAGGGCTGCTGGCGTTCTCGCTGTCGAGTGACCCGGAGTCGAAATACTCTCGCGATCAGACCGAGGCATTTTCGAAAAAACAGTGGAGTGTGCTGCCGTTCACTGAGCAGCAGATCGCCGCTGATCCGCAGTATCAGCTGCAAACCGTTCGCGAGGTGGCGGGCAAGAGCGCCGAGGTGGTTGCGCAGTAAGTCAGGCTGAACGAAAAAGCCGCTGCTCCCTGAACGGGGACAGCGGCTTTTTTTTGCTTGTGTGTCTCAACTCTTCGGTGGCTGCCGCGGCATCGAGTTGATCACCGGATCACCCTCGGTATTGCGCGTCAGATAGACCGGCAGCACCTTGGGCAGGGTGTTGACGAGGCCGCCGAGTTCTTTGATGTTGTAGACGCCGCCGACGCGGATCGTGCCGGTGTTGGCGTCGGCCAGTTTCAGCGGTTTGCTCAGGTAGCGATTGATCAGCGGCAAGGCGTCGTTCAGTGCCAGGTTGTCGAGCACCAGTTTGCCGTTGCGCCAGGCCAGGGCGTTGTCGTTGGCGTAGGTCTGACTGATCTGCGGCATGTAGTCGCCATGCCGGTACTGCGCCTGCATGGCCGGCCCCAGGCGCAGACCGTCGCCGGGCAGGGCGGCGTTGCTGGTCACCAGCACCGAGCCTTCGATCAGATTGACCCGCACCTGATCTTCGTAGAGCCAGACATTGAAGCGGGTGCCGGTCACGCGGATCTTGCCTTCGCCGGCCCTGACCACGAACGGGTGGGAGAGGTCATGGCTGACTTCGAAAAACGCTTCACCCTTCTTCAGGGTGACCCGCCGCTCGTCCTTGTAATTGCTGAAGGTCAACTCGGTATTGAGGTTGAGCTCGACCTGACTGCCGTCCTTCAAGGTGACCTGACGGACATTGTCGGTGGCTGCGAAATGCTGGTAGCTGTTGGGGAGCAAGCCCAGGTTCCAGCCGCTGTAGGCCGCCAGTGGCAAGGCCAGCGCGCAGACGCTCGCGGCAATTGGGTAGCGCCGCCAGGTGGGCAGCGGTTTATTCAGCGGCACACTCGGCGGCGTCTGCGGACGTGGCAAGTGTTCGGCAACGTCCCAGATTTCCAGCATCGCTTCATATTCGAATGCATGCAGCGGATGCGCATCGCGCCATTGCTCGAAAGCCAGACGCTCCTCGGCGGAGCAGTCTACGGCGTGCAGACGCATGCACCAGTGCGCGGCGGCATCGGTGATCGCATCGTATTCGGCTTCCGAGAGGGATTCTTGGGTCATTGACTCGTCCTGATTTGCTGCATTCTAACCTTGCGGGCGTTGCGCCGAGAACATCCGTCATGGCAATTGCCCATCAAAGTGGAACTTATTTTTCCGTCAGACGCCCAAAAACAGGACATCCGAGGAACATCATCCACAAATGGAGTGAAAAAATGATCAAAAAAACCTTTGCCGCTGCAATCGCCACCGCTGCTCTGTTCAGTGCCGGTGCCGCCATGGCTGATCGTCCCGGTGCAGGCTGGGTCACCATCGAAAAGGCTATCGAGATCGTGAAAACCAAGGCCGGTTACGTCGAAGTCTATGAAATCGAGGCCGACAATGACGGCTACTGGAAGGGTGAGGGCCGCAAGGCCGACGGTTCGGTGTATGAATTCCGCATCGACGGCGCCTCGGGCAATGTATTGCGTGACCAGAAAGACTGAGTTCACCCAGCGATAAACCATGCGCAGGCCAACCGCCTGCGCATTTTTTTTTGCCTCAGTTGAGCCCGCCGTGAGGCTGGGTCACCGGATCAAGCTGGCGGCCCATTTCGCAGATCAGGAAGGCGATCGAATCGGCGTTGCGCAATATCGTGTCGATGCGTGGATGCGGGTTGGTCGGGCTGAGAAACGCCGTTCGCGCGTCCTCAAGATTCGTGGTGCGGGTGGTCCTGAGGATTTCCCTGCACACATGATCCATGCCCTCAAACTCGTCGATATCCAGCCACTCCTGACGGTTGTTGCTCCAGCGCGAAAACAGCTCATCTCGGCGCGTGGACAGTGACAGTGCTTCGCGCTGAAATCGTGTCTGTACCTGTTTGCGGGCAGCTCCGTAACCGGTCACCGTAGCAATCAGATCAGCAAACGGGCGCCGCGCTTCCAGGGAGGCAATGTCGACGGTCTTGCTGAACTGATGGGAAAACTCGTGGATCAGCGTCGCTGCCCGTGCATGCCCGTCAACATTGAACGGTTCGGTCAGGCCTGTGTTGTACCAATCCAGCCCTTGATTGAAGAACTTTTCGGTGAAATGGACTTTCTTGAGTAAATCGCCACCCAGTACGAAGGCAATAACACCCGAGCTGCTGTATCTGTTCGAGCCGACCACAAAGCGACTGGTGTTCAACAGGTCTTCCGTTGGATCGACCAGTGCATCACAGATCGGCACGATCGCCTGCTTCAACTTGTCGAGAATGTCGGCATCAATCCGTTGCACGTCAAAAAAAGACTTGAGAAAAGTATCGAGGCGGGTGCCCGGCACGTAGTTTCTCAGTTGGGCAAGATTGTGCAGGCTGTTGAATGCGTAATGCCGGGCCAGATCAATTGCCTCGATCAACATGCGTGCTTTGTCCGGATGGCGGGCGCGGATTTCTTCCATGCCTTGCGCTTCGATATTCAGCATGTACCGGGCTTGGCGATGGGTGACGTAATGGTTGAACATCGTCGACATGGCCTTGCCGAAATGCACGGTATGGCGATCCGGGTCCAGCACCAGTTGCCGGGAAGCGGTGTGTTGCAACACCGGACCTGGCTGCTCGGCGCCCTTGATTTGCCAGACGGCTCCCGGCCGCTCCACGGGATAGACTTTGCCGGCAATGGGGGCGTAGGTCGCTTTGGTTTTCAGGTCCTGATACGTGCCTTCGGCTGCATTGTGAGTCAGATCCTTCAGCGCGACCGTCGGAGCTTCAAAGGTCTGCAGCGAGGTGCGCAACGGATCGGTCGGCTCTGTCTGCGCAAGGACGGGAGCACTCAGCGTGGCTGGCTGCGGTGCTTGCGGCGCTGCCACAGCTTGAGATTCCAGACGTGACTCCAGTGCCAGTCGCCCGAGGGTGATCATCTGCGCTGCGCCAGCGACAAAGGTTTGCAGCGCACGTTTCCAGTGGTGATCCTGCAACGCTTCGGCCGAGCCCATGAAATCCTTGAAGCTTTGCCAGAGAAACTGCACATAGGCGAGCTTGCCCGGCAGCAGGCCCCGGACCTGCTGGATGCCGGAACTGAACAGGTGCTTCGCGGCGTCCCAATCCGCCTGCGCCGATGGCAGAGAATGGCTGCTCAGCAAGTGTGGCAACAACGCCAGATTGTCGTCGAACAACTGCAGCAGCAAGTTGCCGTTGACCGGGGTGGTCGCCAGGGTCATCTCGCTTGTCTGGCCGTTGCTCGCCTTGAACAACGCGCTGAAGATCGAACGTTGACTTTCCGGCAAGCGGCGCAGCAGCAAGTCCTGCAGTGAACCCGGCGTGTTCAGCGCGGCGATCACTGCCGCCTCGTTCTCGAACTCACTGAATGCGTGCTCTCCATGGTACGGCGCATAAAGTACTTGAGGGCCGGGTTGTCCCGCAGGGCCGATCAAGTACAGTCCCAGCGCCTTGATCGCTGAGGCTCCGGCAGTCTTGATCAGCGCCAACGGCCGGACAATCGCATCGGCCCCTTGCACGGTCGCACGAGCGACGGCATCGGGCATGTCGAGCACCTGTGAAATCAAGCTGAAGGCCTTCGGCGACAAGCGTTGTTGCAGTTGCAGCTGATGGGCATGCTGCAGCAGTTGCCAGGGTAGTTGCCGGAGGAAACGCTGCTTGCGTTGTTCGGCATCGACGCCATCCACAGACAACGCCTTGGTGATTTTGTCGGCAAATGTTGTCGCTACGTTCAAGGACAACAGAAGACTTCTGACCGCTTGCTGGTCGAGTCCCGTCGGCAGCGCTTGGTCGGTGCTCGAACTGAGGGTGAAGGCAGTGTCCTGTGCAACATGCGCATGGTTCAAGGCGAAATCGGTCAGGCTCATCGCGGACCCGATCAGGGGCTGCGCCGGGGTGACGGTGATCTGTTCGGGGTCGAGATCCTGCCTGTGCAAGTGGTTGCTCAGCAGCGTTCGAAGGGTCTGCTGGATGTAATCACGCAAGGTTGGCAGCGCGTGGAGATAATCCTGATCGTCAATGACGCTGAGGCGCCACTGTTCCAGCAGTTCCAGATGCAACTGCTGCTCTTCAAGCCTGGCCATTCCCAGCCAGGCAGGCAAAGAATGCTGTTTGCCGAGTGCCTGCGCCAGAGCGGTGGCACGTTGCAGATTGGTCTCAACGACTTGCTCACTCAACGTTTTGAGAATCTGCGTTTCGCGCGGCTTTGGCCATTGGCGGCCCCGCACCTGTTCACAGCGCTGGAGAAAGTGTTCGATCGCTGACTCGATACGATCCTGCAGGACATTACCGCTGATCAGCTGTAACAGTCCCAGCGTGTAGTGTTGATGGAACCTCTGGTGCAGGGGTGAAAGATTTTCCAGCAGCATCAGGCGTTTTTGCGGATCCAGCAGCCGCTGGTTCAAAACCTGCCTGGCGTGCTCGATCGAGCGGAAGACTTCCAGGCCCAGAGCCGGGGTCCACAAGATCGCGCGTCCGGAGTGCTGCGTATCGAGGCCACCGCGTTCCGTGAGCAGGACGCAGTTGGCCAGCGGCAGCATTTCGCTCTGTCCGGCGAGCTGTAACGTCAATGCCCAGGCGTCCGGCCGAAACCCGTTGAGTGCCTTGCGGCGGCTGCGATCCGGGTGATCCGGATTGAACACGGTGTCGACCAGGGCTTGCTGATGGCGGCTCAGCGTTCCGTTCAGGACTCTCAACCGTGCTTCGCCATTGATGCCGACAGACAGGGCGTGTGCCAGC
This sequence comes from Pseudomonas sp. NPDC088414, assembly GCF_044753325.1. Taxonomy (NCBI): domain Bacteria; kingdom Pseudomonadati; phylum Pseudomonadota; class Gammaproteobacteria; order Pseudomonadales; family Pseudomonadaceae; genus Pseudomonas; species Pseudomonas sp. NPDC088414. The sequence goes on from NZ_JBIVMY010000004.1 coordinate 217,254, forward strand.
TTCGCGGCAATACCCAGCAGGTAGGTGCGCTGCAGCGCCGTAACGGTCAGTGGCTGGGCGGCGAAGTCTGCGGCGATGGTCGGCATGATGCTGGCGAACTTGCGCACTTCGGCCGCGGCGGTGTCCGCCAGCACCCTTGAGGGCAATGGGTGACCGGTGAGCATCGGTCGGGTGCTCCAGCGCCCGCGGGCATCCAGTGGCACAAGGCGCTCGTGGAGCATCGAACGGATGTCCAGGGCCTTGTCGAACAGCGCGCGGATATCCACGACGCCGTCGCTGTGCCGGTACAACTGCAAGGCATAGTCGATGTTCTGTCGTTGCTTGGTGATGATCAACTCGAGCAGGACGCTGAACACGTCTCCGGCAATCGATTGGCCGGAAACCTGCGGCCGGTCGAAACCGAGGAAGCGTTGGCGCTCGTCGAGACTCAACAGACCATAGAGTTCGTCTTCATGCCCGGGGCTGGCGAACTTGCCGAGCAGCATGGCTTTCAGATCTGCGTAGTCCCTGAGCACCTGCAAACCGTGAGTCGGGGTATACAGGCAGCTGTCGGAATGACTGATCATCAGCGCACCGGCCAGTTCCACGAAGTTTGCCTGGTGCTCCCACAGACGCACGGTTTCCACGGCCGCGCGAGGTGCCAGACTTTCATTGAAACCCAACGACGTCAGCAGGCTGTCGAATTGACGCTGATCGATGATGCCGGCCTCGCGCTTGAGCAAAAAGTCCGCCAGCGCCTGCTGCCGAATAATCTGCGCAAAAACGTCGCGCCGCGAGGCCCCGTCAGCGCCGGGGCCATTCCAGTAGCGCTCCATTTGCTGGTACAGCAACACCAGCAGTTTGCCTGAAGCCGTGGTGATGGCTGTCTCCCAATGTTGCTGGTCACTGGCCTGGAAAGTCCGGTCGGGGTTCGAAAACTCATGGATCTGGCCAGCCGGCCATCCGGAGTGGCGATAGTGCAACAGCAACGCATTACCAAGTGACAGCGCTTCAAGCTCGCGCCGCGAAGCGAGGTCTGCCGATGCCGGGCTGGTTGCAGTTGCATACAGGCTCACGCGCGTGCGGGTCTGGTCGACGTCGCGCATCGTTGGCGTCAGCAGTTCGTCGACGATGGTCTGGAGCAGGCTGCCAAGCTCGGGCAGTTGCATCAGCTCATCGAGCATCGCCTGCGCGTTGAGCTGCTGGCAGTGCTCGATGGCGGCGCGTTGATCCTCGAATATATCGCCCTCGATAAGCTGATAGGTCACGCTGATACCGTGCCGTTTTGCCAGTCGTTTGCGGTGGGAAAGGGCGAGAAGCGCCAGCAGCCGATCGTCCTCACGGGCACTGTTCAGATGCTGTTCCAGATGCGCAGTCAGGCTGGCGAGGCTGGCATGTTTTTTCAGCCCGGCAAAAGGCGTGTACAACAGAATGCCGCGATCATCCGGGGTGGCGCTGAGGATGAAGCTGCCCGCCAACGGCACCGCTGGTGCGCCTTCGGTGTTGAGCAGGATGCGCTGGGCAAGCATGGGCGGGGTCTGCTGACTGCGCAGGGCATGGGTCGCCAGTTGCACGTGACTCAGCCATCGGAAGTCAGCGCTGGACATGTGATGGAGGTGGCCGAGTTCGCGCCACGATCCGGGGGAGTTGAGCATGGGCTGGAGCAGCAGGGGAGGAGTGGGTGCAGGCATCATCGGGTCTCGTTCAGGGCACCGGCCGGTGCACCGGTAAATTGAGACACGAGACTAAAGACCGGGCAGATAGCACGGGTGGTACATAGTTACCGCACAAGCGGCAGCGCAATGTGCTGGCAGCGACATGCCGGCACCACAACGGTTGACAGCACCCGTACCGGGCGTGGTTAATCGCTGGGCAAGCTGTTCGTACGCTGTTGTTCCCTCCAATAATTAGTCTGGAGCTTCAGATGTCTGCGCCACACGATTCCGTGTCTTCCCCCGTTGCGTCCACACTCTCGCTCGAAGCGCTGACGCAATTGCTTGAAAAGGTTTTCCTGCGCCACGGTACGTCGGCGTCCGTCGCCCGCACTCTGGCTGCCAACTGCGCCAGTGCCGAACGCGACGGTGCGCACAGTCATGGCGTGTTCCGTATCCCCGGTTATGTTTCGACCCTCAATAGCGGTTGGGTCAATGGTCAGGCTGTGCCGCAAGTCGAAGATGTGGCTCCGGGTTTTGTGCGGGTTGATGCCGGCAACGGTTTCGCCCAGCCGGCGCTGGCCGCTGCTCGGCCGCTGCTGGTGGAAAAGGCGCGCAATGCCGGGATCGCTGCATTGGCAATTCGCAATTCCCATCACTTTGCGGCGCTGTGGCCGGACGTCGAACCGTTCGCCGAGGAAGGACTGGTGGCGCTCAGCGTGGTCAACAGCATGACCTGCGTGGTACCGCATGGCGCTGATCGGCCGCTGTTCGGCACCAACCCGATTGCCTTTGCCGCGCCGCGCGCCGGTGGTGCGCCGATTGTCTTTGATCTGGCGACCAGCGCCATTGCTCACGGCGACGTGCAGATTGCCGCGCGCAAGGGTGAACGTCTGCCTGCCGGAATGGGTGTGGACGGTCTTGGGCAGGCGACGCAGGATCCGAAAGCCATTCTTGAAGGCGGCGCGCTGTTGCCGTTTGGCGGGCATAAGGGGTCGGCGCTGTCGATGATGGTCGAGCTGCTGGCGGCGGCGTTGACCGGGGGCAATTTTTCCTTCGAGTTCGACTGGTCGAATCATCCCGGGGCCAAGACCCCGTGGACCGGGCAACTGCTGATCGTCATCGACCCGAGCAAGGCTGCCGGGCAGAGCTTTGCCGAGCGCAGCGAAGAGCTGGTGCGGCAGATGCATGGGGTGGGGCTGAAGCGCTTGCCGGGTGATCGGCGGCATTTGCAGCGGGCCAGATCGCTGGCCGAGGGGATTGTGCTGGATGAGCAGACGCTGGCGCAGTTGCGAGAGCTGGCCGGGGAATAATTGTCAGATAACCAATGTGGCGAGGGAGCTTGCTCCCGCTGGGTCGCGAAGCGGCCCCCCTTTGTCTACTTGAGAACAGGGGGACTGCTGCGCAGTCCAGCGGGAGCAAGCTCCCTCGCCACAGGTTTACTGCCTGACTCCACAGAATGGGATCAGGCAAATATCACTTAACGACGACCGAGCAGCAGGCCCACCACCAGACCGAAACCGGCGGAAATCGCCACGGTCTGCCATGGATGGCCGCCAATGTAGCTTTCGGTGGCCTCGACCGCCGGTTTGGTGCGGTCACGCACGCTCGACACGGAATCCAGTGCCTGTTGCAGCTTCAGGGCGATTTGTCCGCGCAGAGTCTCGGCTTCTTCGCCCACCAGTGAGGCGCTGCTCTTGAGCAGTTTGTCGGACTCTTCGATCAAAGCCTGAAGTTCGCTGAACGCCTGATCCTTGATTTGGTCTTCGACGGCTTGCACGCGGGATTTGCGGGCCATTGGGTGACTCCTTGCAGATGGATGAACAGTGATCAATGGAGTGTGGCGCTGACTGAAAAGTTGCACTGATTTTAGGTGCGAAAGAAAAACCTGCGCGGGAGATTTCCGCCGAGCGTGTAAGATGTCGCCATTTTACGCAGCAGGTATTTCCCCATGAGTTTCAATCTGGCCGACAAATCCCTCGCCGAGCGCGCTGCGCTGGAAGACGAGAAATCCCGTCTGTTCGAACTCTGGCAGAACAATCTGGGCAAAGCCAAAGGCGAAGCCGCGCGGTTGTTCGGCGAACGCTCCAAGCGCAAGGGCAAATGGGCCGAGTGGGTGCGCGCCGAGCTGGATGGCATGTCCCCGCCGGAATTCGCCAACATGGTGCGCAGTGAGGTCAATCGACTGATGGCGGCCAACAAGTAACAGCGCCTCAGTCGGTGTTGAAGCACCCGACAATCGCCTCACGCACCTTGATCACCACCGGATCGATCTGCGTGCTGGTGCGCCAGCCCAGTTCGATCGGGTAGCGCGGCAACGCCAGCGGGCAGGGCAGCAGCACCAGCCCGCTGAGCTCGGCAATGGCGTGGGCGGCATGGCGGGGGATGGTTGCCACCGCGCCGCTGCCCCTGAGCAAATGCGGCAGCGCCGCAAAGTGCGTGGTCGAGGCGCAGACCCGCCGGCTCAGGCCCAGCGCCGCCAGCCCCTCATCGGTGATGCCGATAAAACCGCCCGAGGACACCAGAATGTGCTCGCGGGTGACGAACTCCGGCAAATCGATGTTCTGTTGGCCGGGCGCCAGACTGCCCGGATCGACCAGACACGCATAATCCCCTTCACCCAGTACCTGACGGCTGAGCAGGCGCTCGGCAAAACCACCGGCGGTGATCGCCAGGTCGATGCTGCGTTCCATCAGGGCGCGGGCGACGATCTGGCTGTGGGTCTGGCGGAAGATCAGCCGCAGCTTGGGCGCGCTGCGAGCAATGGCTTCGATCAGGCGCCGGCCATAAGCGATTTCGAAATCATCCGACAGGCCCACGGTGACTGAACGGCCCTCGTAGTGATGGGCTTCTGGGTCGACCATCGCCAGGCTCTGCCGGCATTTGTTCAGCGCCTCGCTGACCACCGGTTTCAGTTGATTGGCCTTGAGCGTCGGCGCCAAGCCACGGCCGGTGCGCACGAACAACTGATCGCCATACACCTCGCGTAACCGGCGCAACGCCGCGCTGACTGCCGATTGCGTCACGCCCAGACGCAGCGCCGCACGGCTGGCGCTGGACTCCTCATGCAGGGCTTCGAAGACTTTCAACAGGTTGAGGTCGATGGTTGCGATATTCATTTGGCTCATATCATTCAGCAGTGAATCGGTCTTTATTCATGATCCCGCGCCACCGCAGAATCGGCAACACTTGAACCCGATGGAGTGACCGCAATGCCCAAATCAATCGTTGCCGCCCTGCAGATCGGCGCCTTGCCCGGTGGCAAGGGTGAAACCCTGGAACAGATCCTCAGCTGGGAAGACGCGATCAGCGAGTCCGGCGCGGCACTGGTGGTGATGCCTGAAGCGTTGCTCGGTGGCTATCCGAAAGGTGAGGGCTTCGGCACGCAGTTGGGCTATCGCTTGCCCGAGGGGCGTGAGGCCTACGCCCGCTACTTCGCCAACGCCATTGACGTGCCGGGGGCAGAAACCGAGGCACTGGCCGGTTTGTCGGCGCGCACCGGGGCCAATCTGGTGATCGGCGTGATCGAGCGTGCCGGCAGCACGTTGTATTGCACGGCGCTGTATTTTGATCCGCAGGCGGGGCTGGTGGCCAAGCATCGCAAACTGATGCCGACCGGCACCGAACGGTTGATCTGGGGCAAGGGCGATGGCTCGACGCTGCCGGTACTCGACACTCAGGTCGGCAAACTCGGTGCTGTGGTGTGTTGGGAAAACATGATGCCGCTGCTGCGCACGGCTATGTACGCCAAGGGCATTGAAGTCTGGTGTGCGCCGACCGTGGACGAACGCGAGATGTGGCAGGTCAGCATGCGTCACATCGCCCACGAGGGCCGTTGCTTTGTGGTCAGCGCTTGTCAGGTACAGGCCTCGCCGAACGAGCTGGGTGTGGAAATTGCCAATTGGCCGGCGGACCGTCCGTTGATTGCCGGTGGCAGCGTGATTGTCGGGCCGATGGGCGATGTGCTGGCCGGGCCGCTGCGTGGCGAGGCGGGATTACTCACGGCTGAGATCGATACTGACGAGCTGGTGCGGGCGCGCTATGACTATGACGTGGTCGGCCACTATGCGCGGCCGGATGTGTTTGAGCTATCGGTTGATGAACGGGCCAAACCGGGCGTGCGTTTCACCGCATAACTTCGGGCTGATTGAAAAACCTGTGGGAGCTGGCTTGCCAGCGATGGCGGACTGTCAGCAACGACGATGTTGGCTGATGCGGCCCTATCGCTGGCAAGCCAGCTCCCACAGGTATTTATGAGCGGTTGCAAAATTGTGTATTTACCACGTCGCAGCAGTGGCCTTTGGCAAACTCAGCTTGCCACTGTCGACAAAACGCATGGTGCCGAACACGCCGCCCGCGAGTTTGCCGCGCAGTACGTAGGGCAGGTTGTCGAGGGTTTGGGTCTGGCTCAGGCCCAGAGTCTGGCGCAGTACCGAGAACGCAGAAACACTGACCGGCACGCTGACCACGGTTTCCGAGAAACGCGGGATCGAGCCGACCTGATTGCTGACGCCCGAGGCCAAGGGACGGCCATTGACCTCCAGATCCAGGGCGATGCCGTTGTAATCGATGGCCGTTTCGTTGGGATTCTGCACCCGCAACTTGATCGCGAAGCGCACTTCCAGATCCTGGCTCGGCAACGGTTCGAGGCCGACCACGTTGATGTTCACCGGATCGCGGTTGGGAAACAGCGCGCAGGCGCTCAGGGACAACAGCAGCAGGGACAGGATGACGGCGTGGACGCGGCGCATAAACAGTCTCTCAACGAAAAAGGGCTGAACCGTTGCCGGCTCAGCCCTTTTTTCATGGCGTCGCGTCAGCGGTTCAACTGTGCGACCGCCGCTGCAGATGCAGGTTCAGCTTTGGCCGGCAGATCGGGGTTTTCCATGACCTGCAGAATCGACGCTTCCGGATCGAAATCGTCTTCTTCCAGCTCAATGAATTCTTCCGGCAGGAAGATATTCAGCACGATAGCGCACAACGCACCCACGGTGATCGGCGATTCGAAGATGTTACGCAGCGCTTGCGGCAACTCGCGCAGCACTTCCGGCACGGCGGCGATGCCCAGGCCCATGCCCACCGAGATCGCCACGATCAGCATGTTGCGCCGATGCAGGCCGGCCTCGGCGAGGATCTTGATTCCGGCCACGGCCACGGTGCCGAACATCACCAGTTCGGCACCGCCGAGCACCGGTTTGGGCATCAGTTGCAGCACCGCGCCGATCATCGGGAACAGCCCCAGCAGCACCAGCAAGCCGGCGATGAAGAACGCCACGTAGCGGCTGGCCACGCCGGTCAACTGGATCACGCCGTTGTTCTGCGCGAACGTGACCATCGGCATGCTGTTGAACACTGCCGCCATCGCCGAGTTGAGGCCATCGGCGAGCAGACCGGATTTGATCCGGCGGATGTACAGCGGCCCCTTGACCGGTTGCCGCGAGATCATCGAGTTGGCCGTCAGGTCACCGGCTGCTTCCAGCGGTGAAACCAGGAAGATCACCGCCACTGGCACGAACGCCACCCAGTCGAAATTGAAACCGTACTTGAACGGCACCGGCACGCTGACCAGCGGCACTTCGGGCATCGAGGCGAAATCCACCGTGCCCATCAGCCACGCGACTACGTAGCCGAGGGTCAGGCCGATGACGATTGCGCCCAGGCGCAGAAACGGCACGTCGACCCGGTTCAGCACAACGATAGTGCCGATCACCAACGCGGCCAGAAACACATGGCTGGCGGCGCCCAGATCGGGCGCGCCGAAGCCACCGGCAATGTCGGTCATCGCCACTTTGATCAGCGACAGGCCCATCAGGGTGATGATGGTGCCCGTGACTACCGGAGTGATCAGCATCCGCAGTTTGCCGATGAACTGGCTCAGCACCACTTCGATGAACGCGGCGAAAAAGCACACGCCGAATATCGTCGAGAGAATTTCATCGGTGCCGCCGCCCCGGGCCTTGACCATGAACCCGGCGCTGAGAATCACGCTGATAAAGGAAAAACTGGTGCCTTGCAGGCACAGCAGACCGGAACCGACCGGGCCGAAACGCTTGGCTTGAACGAACGTGCCCAGGCCGGAGACGAACAGCGCCATGCTGATCAAGTACGGAATTTCACTCTGCAGACCGAGGGCGCCGCCCATGATCAGGGTCGGGGTGATGATGCCGACGAAGCTGGCCAGCACGTGTTGCAGCGCGGCGAAGACGGTTGCAGTCAGGTGCGGACGGTCGTTGAGGCCGTAGAGCAGATCGTTGTTGCGCGGGACTTTTTCAGAGGCGGTCATGGTGTTTTGCGCGCCGCGAGGCGGGGCCGGGTCAGAAAATGGAGGCGCAGGATGCCGGAAGAGGGCGGCGAGGGCAACGAGCAAAAATTGCCTGAAAGGTCAGGATTTATTGGTGTTGGCGGCGTCCGCGCGCACTGACACACATTGTTGTGGCGAGGGAGCTTGCTCCCGCTGGGTTGCGAAGCAGCCCTCTGCATTATCCAGTCAACAGTTTTTTACGACTGCTACGCAGCCGCACGGGAGCAAGCTCCCTCGCCACAAAAGCTTAGAGGTCATGCAAACGCGCTGAGCAAATCCTCCTCAAACGCCTTCTGCGCGTCCCCCGGTACCTGAGCGCGATGCCGGGCCAGATGAAACGCCACTTCGAAACTCAATTCCCCAGGCCGCAGTGCGCGCAGCAGGCCCTTGTCCTCCCAGACCCGCGCATAGTGATCCGGCAGATAGTCGACATGCTTGCCGGAAAGAATGAAGGCGAGGGTGCCTTCGACCTGTTCGGAACGCGCGGAAAAGCGCTTGTCAGGAAACGGCTCGCCCGTGCGCATGAACCGGTACGGATGATCCACCCGGTCGCAGGCCTGCAATGCCGCATCATCCGGCTCATCGACGCTGAACAGTGGATGCCCCTGCGCGCAATACAAATGCTGGGTTTCCCGGAACAGTTCGCGGTAATCGAAAGCGCTCTGCACCTGCGAGAAATAACCGAGGGCCAGGTCCAGCCGCTGTTGCAGCAGCAGACGCTCCATCTCCCCGGGCATGGCGCTGATCAACTCGATGCGCACCGACTCATCGCGCTCGCGAAAGCGCCGGATCGCCTCCGCCACCCGCAGCAGCACTGACTGATCAACTGCCTCGGACAAACCCATCCGCACTTCACCAATCAGCCGTCCGGCGACGCCGTTGGACTGATGCCGGAAAGTCTCGATGGACTGGAACAGTGCACGAATCGCGATCAGCAGTTGCTCACCTTTGGGCGTGACGCTGAAACCGCCCTTGCCCCGGCTGCACAGGCGATAGCCGAGGCGGGTTTCGAGTTTGGCCATTTGCTGGCTGATGCTCGACTGGCTCAGACCCAGTTCACCTTGCGCCGCGCTGAAGCCGCCGCACTCCACCACCCGTACGAACAGGCGCAGCAACTGCAGGTCGACATCGTGAAGCTGACCGAGCATTACATTACTCCCGGATAAAGTCAGGTTAACAAACTTGATATTTCTGCAATGTATCCGACGGCGCATCCTGCAGTCACTTCCTCCGCTCAGGTGTTCGTCATGGCTCCCGTGTTCAAGCTGTGTTTTCCCGCGCTGTTGTTGTCCGTGGCCCTGCAGGCACAGGCCGAGGACAAGACCCTCAATCTCTACAGCTGGGCCGATTACGTGCCGGCGCAGACGCTGCAGCGTTTCGAGCAGGAGACCGGGATTCATGTGCGCTACGACACTTTCGATACCTCCGAGGTGTTGGAGACCAAGTTGCTCACCGGTGGCAGCGGTTATGACGTGGTGGTGCCGTCCTCCAGTGTTCTGGCCCGAGGTCTGGCCGCCGGCGCCTTGAAGGAAATCCCCCACGAAGGCCTCAAGGGCTACGCCAACCTCGATCCTGATCTGCTGGAAAAACTGGCGGCCGTCGATCCGGGCAATCGCTACGCCGTGCCTTATACCTGGGGCACACTCGGGTTGGGCCTGAATGTCGAAGCGGTGAAAAAGCGCTTGCCGGATGTGCCGCTGAACAGCCTTGATCTGCTGTTCAAACCCGAGTACGCCAGCAAGCTCAAGGACTGCGGGATTGCCGTGCTCGACTCGCCCCAGGAAGTCATCGGGCTGGCGCTGCACTACCTCGGTAAAGATCCCTACAGCACCGAAAAAAATGATCTGGCCGCCGCCGAGGCCTTGTTGCAGAAGCTCCAGCCGTCGGTGCTGTATGTCGCCACCGGGCGGCAGATCAACGATCTGGCCAATGGCAGCGTGTGTCTGGCGCTGACCTACAACGGCGATGTGAGCATGGCTGCCGATCAGGCGCACAAGGCCAACAAACCCTATGAGGTCGCGTACCGGATCCCTCGCGAAGGCACGTTGATCTGGCAGGACAACCTGGCGATTCCCAAGGACGCGCCCAATCCGCAAGCGGCGCGGGCGTTCATCGAATTCATGCTGCGCCCCGAATCCGTGGCCGAACTGACCAACACGCTGTTTTTCGCCACCGCCAACACGGCCGCGACGCCGCTGGTGGATGAGGCAGTCCGTAACGATCCGGACATTTACCCGCCCGCCGAAATGCGCGAGCGCTTGTACGCCGACCGCAGCATGAGCCTCAAGGACATGCGTCAGCGCACGCGCCTTTGGACCACTTTCCGTAGCCATCAATAATAAAAGGAGCACACCGATGGACGTGCCGATGCTCAACGACCAAGCCATGACCCGCGACAGCCTGTACGGCACCTCTGCCGAAAGCACCTACGCCGGGATCACCAGTTTCATGCGCCGGCGCTACAGCCGTGATTTGCGCGGCGTCGACGTGGCGGTCAGCGGGGTGCCGTTCGACACGGCCACCAGCAACCGTCCGGGCGCGCGTTTCGGGCCACGGGGGGTTCGCGCCGCTTCCACCGGGATCGCCTGGGAACGGCACTGGCCGTGGACGTTCGATCCGTTCGATCATCTGGCGGTGATCGATTACGGCGACTGCGATTTCGATTACGGCTCGCCGCACAGCATCCCGGAAAGCATCGAGGCCCACGCCGAGCGCATTCTTGATGCCGGCAGTGCGATGCTGACCTTTGGTGGAGATCACTTCATCACTTATCCGTTGCTCAAGGCCCATGCACGTAAGCATGGCGCGCTGTCGCTGATCCACTTCGATGCGCACAGCGACACCTGGCCGGACGAGGACGGCAAGCGCGTCGATCACGGCACCATGTTCTGGCATGCGGCCAGAGAAGGGCTGGTGGATCCGGCGCGCTCGGTGCAGATCGGTTTGCGCACCACCAATGACGATCATCAGGGCTTTGAAGTGCTTGATGCGCGTCAGGTGCATCGGCGCGGCTGCGAGGCGATTGTCGAAGCGATTCGCGCGCGGGTCGGCGACCACCCGGTGTACCTGACGTTTGATATCGATTGCCTGGATCCGGCCTTTGCACCGGGCACCGGCACTCCGGTGTGTGGCGGGTTGAGCACAGTGCAGGCGCTGGAAATCCTCGGCGGCTTGCGCGGGATCAATCTGGTGGGCATGGACGTGGTGGAAGTGGCGCCGGCTTATGACCATGCAGAAGTCACCTCACTGGCGGCGGCAACCCTGGCGATGGAAATGCTCTGCCTGTACGCCGCCCGGCACAAAGTCGACCTCTGACCCCCACAATCCCCTGTGTAGGAGCTGCCGAAGGCTGCGATCTTTTGATCTTTAAAACAAAATCAAAAGATCGCAGCCTCGTTGCACTCGACAGCTCCTACAGGGATATATACTGCCGCGCATGACTTTCGACTCTCCCTTAAGCGCCTGGCAACACGCGATCGAGCACAAGGGTTTCATCCAGGATGAAGCTCAGGAGCACGCGGTCTGGGCCCTGCAAAAATGCCATGAAGCCTTGCACACCGGTGCCCGTTCGGTCTCTGGCGTGTACTTGTGGGGGCCTGTCGGGCGTGGCAAGACCTGGTTGATGGATCAGTTCTATCAGAGCCTGCGAGTGCCGGCCCGGCGTCAGCACTTTCATCATTTCATGGGCTGGGTGCATCAGCGCTCGTTCCAGCTGACCGGCATCGCTGATCCGCTGCGCGCACTGGCCAAAGAGCTGGCAGCCGAAGTGCGGGTGCTGTGCTTCGACGAACTGTTCGTCAATGACATCGGCGATGCAATCATCCTCGGACGCCTGTTTCAGGTGATGTTCGATGAAGGTGTGGTGATCGTCTGCACTTCCAACCTGCCGCCGGATCAGCTGTACGCCGACGGCTTCAACCGTGATCGCTTTGTCCCGGCGATTGCCGCGATCAAGGCGCACATGCAGGTTGTCGCGGTGAACGGCGCCGAGGATCATCGCCTGCATCCGGGCGCGGTCGAGCAGCGTTATTTTGTCGTTGAATCAGGGCGGGAAAGTGCGCTGGACAAGGTTTTCCAGGCACTCAACGCCGGGCAACCCGCCAGCGCAGAACCGGTGACCGTCGGCCATCGCGTGTTGAATGTGGTGCAGGCCAGCACAACGGTTTTATGGTGCCGCTACGCCGATCTCTGCGAGCAACCGTTCGCCGCGATGGACTTCATCGCATTGTGCGACGGCTATCGGTCTATTCTGTTGAGCGAGGTGCCGAACCTCAGTGCGCAGAAACGCGAAGGGCGCATCGCTCGCGGCACCGAGGATGGCTCGGCGCAGGTGGTGGCCGGCGACCGTGAGTTGCCGCAATTGTCGGTGCACGACGACGGCGTGCGTCGCTTCATTGCCTTGGTCGACGAGTGTTACGACCGTAAAGTCCCGCTATACATTGAGGCTCAGGTGCCGATGGAGGCGCTGTACACCGAGGGTTATCTGGAATTCCCGTTCCGGCGCACCCTCAGCCGTTTGCAGGAGATGCAGCTGCAGCGTTTTGCCGAATCCTGAGCGCAGAGGGCGCGAACATGAGTCAACCGCTGTCGCATCATTTACTGACCATGGCCTACCAGAATGCGTGGGCCAATCACCGCCTGGGCAAAGCCTGGCGCCAGCTTGACGCTGATGCCCTGGCAGCACCGCGAGCGAGCTTCTTTCCGAGCATCCGCCTCACCCTCAATCACATCCTCACCTGCGACTGGTTTTACGTCGATGCACTGGAGCGCGAGTTGCGCGGTGACCAACCGCATCCCGACTGCTACGTGTTTTTCACCCACGACGAGCCATTTACCGAGGCCGCAGCATTGCGCGAGGAACAGGCGCACGTGGACCGACGTTTGATCGCCTATTGCGAGCAATTGCGCGATGCCGATCTGGGGCGGATCGTCACCATCGCCCGTGAAACGCCACAGCATGACAGTCGCTTGCGCATGCTTTCGCACTTGTTCGAGCATCAGATTCATCATCGTGGCCAGGTGCATGCGATGCTCAGCGCGACCTCGGTCAAACCGCCGCAGCTGGATGAGTTTTTTTGCGCCGGCGAGAGCGGGTTGCGGGCTCAGGATTTTGCCGAGCTGGGGTGGACGGAAGAGCTGATCTGGGGGCGCTGAAGCCTGGAAATCAAAAGATCCGGTTGTGGCCCGCAACATCCTCGCGTTAAGGTCGAACGGCCTTTCAGGTGCGCACCTTGCACGCCGGGGCCATGATCGGGGATGGAAATGGATTCCGCAGAAATGCTTGTGCTGCAAGCCAGTTACACCAATCCACTGCACGCCGAAGCTCTCGGCATCGTGCTCAATCACTACGCAGAAGATCCCATGGGCGGCGGCCATTCGCTTGACCCGGAACTGCTGCGTCGTCTGCCTGAAGAGCTGGCCCGCAGGCCGCACGCTTTCAGTGTGCTGGCATTCGTCGGCGGCGAGCCGGCAGGGCTGGTGAACTGCTTCGAAGGTTTCTCGACGTTCGCCTGCAAGCCGCTGGTCAATGTGCATGACGTGGCGGTCGTGAGCAAATTTCGCGGCCTCGGCCTGAGCCAGAAAATGCTGCGTAAGGTCGAGGAGATTTCCCGTCAGCGCGGTTGCTGCAAGATCACCCTCGAAGTGCTCGAAGGCAACGAGGTGGCACAGAACTCCTATCGCAAATTCGGCTTTGCCCCCGGCATGTTCGACCCGGCGCATGGCCGCATGCTGTTCTGGATCAAGGATCTGCAGGCATAAAAAAAGGCGCCCCAAACAGGGCGCCCAACTGTCGTCTCCGAGGCCAGAGCGGAGCCATCGGAGCTCCATCGGTTGCTCGGTGAATCAGTCGCGATAAGACTCGGTGACTTGTGCGGTCTGATCGTCCGGAACCTTCAGTTCCGGGGTTTTTGCATCGGTCGGCTGTTCGCTTGGCGCGTGGTGGACCGGGAAGTTGTCGTAGTAATGCCGCATGCGTTCGGCGCCGCCCTCGGCAAAGGCGCTGGCGGAACCGAGGGCGAGTAGCCCGGCAAGAATGGCGGTGGTGGTTTTCATGGTGCCTCCTACTGAAAAACGTGGGAGCTGTTCGTCCATGAAGCAGATCTAGGGGCACAGTGTCCCTGGGGGGAATTAACTCGGGGTTAACAGCGGTGGCGAGGGGGTTGGTGACGCATTGCGCGTCACACTCGAGAGCGGGGCCGCTTCGCGACCCATCGGGGATGAATCCCCTCACCACAGGGAGTTTGTTTGAGTGGATTGATCAGAGCTTCCAGTCCAGGCTCAGGGTTACCGTCCGCGGGTCGCCCCAGTACACGCCATTGTAGAAGCCGACGTTGTCGTAATACTTCTTGTCGAACAGGTTATCGACGTTCAGCGACGCCGACAGATGCTTGTCGAACTCATAGCGCGACATCAGCTTGACCACGGTGTAGGCCTCCTGGTTGATCCGCGCCGGTTCGGTGATGATCCGGCCGTTGGCGCCGCGCCCGACCGGGCGGTTGGCTGCGCCATAGACGTCGCTCTGCCAGTTCACCGCGCCCCCGACGGTCAATGCGTGCCAGTTGCCCGGCAAGCGATAGGCCGTGGACAGACGCAGCATGTTCAGTGGTTGAGCGGTGTTGCTGCGCTGTTTTTCGCCGTCGACGGAGTGGGTATAGGTGTAGCCGGCGGTCATGTTCCAGCCGTCGAGAATTTCCCCGGACACTTCGGCCTCAAAGCCATTGACCTTGCTGCCCTTGCCACCGGACTTGAAAAACTCCTCGCCGCTCACCGGGTCTGGTGGCACCGAGTTGTCACGTTCGGCGACGTTGTCCTGCTTGCTCCAGAACACTGCCGTCGCCAGGTTCAGGCGTTCGTCGAGCAGGCTGCCTTTGAGCCCGACTTCGTAGTTGCTGCCGATCACCGGGTCGAGGTAATTGCGGTTGCTGTCGCGCTTACTCTGCGGTTTGAAAATGTCGGTGTAGCTGACGTAAGCCGTGTACTCCGGCGTCAGGTCGTAGAGCAGGCCGGCGTAGGGCGTCCAGATATCATTCTGGCGTTGATGGGTGGCATCGGTGCTGGTCAGTTTTTGCTGCGCATCATAGTAGTAATCGGTGCTGGATTCGTCCCAGCTGCCATAGCGGCTGCCGATGACGGCATGCAGCTCATCGGTCAGGCTCAGGCGGGTCGCGAGGTAACCGGCCTTTTGCCGAGTGATGCCTCGCGCGCCCGGCAGGCCGGTAACGGTGTCGGCGAATTTGCCGATGTCACCCATGTATTTCCAGTCGCGGATCTTGCCGTAGTCGGCGGCTTGGGGGCTGTTGAAGGCGTAGGGCGAAGTCGAGCGGTTTTCCGCCTCGCCGTAGCCGAACATCATCTCGTGTTCGCGGCCGAACAGTTGGTACGGCCCCGACAGATTGAAGTCGTACACGCTCATTTTCTGCGTGCCGAGCATGTGCCCCATGTAGGCAGTCATGCCGCTGCGGTCGGCCTCGGGGAAACCGGAGCCGCCGTAATAGACCTTGCCGTCGGTATCACTTTCGCGGTGGGTGTAGGCAGCTTTCAACTTCCAGCCATCACCCAGTTGCTGGTCAAGGGTGACGAACGCGGTCTTGTCCTTCAGCGGCCAGGAACTCCAGGACGTCGCCATGTTGGTCGACCGGCCGAGGCCAGCCTTGCTGCCGTCGGCGTTCCAGTACGGCACCGTCCCCCAGGACGTGCCTTGCACCTGCTTGTCCTGATAGTCGTAACCGACGGCAAGCACCGTGGAGTCGGTCAGATCAGCTTCGAGAATGCCGTAGCCGACCTCGCGCTGCAGCGCGTATTTGTCGCGGAACGACTGGCTGTCGCGATAGGCCAGCACGGTGCGCCCGCGCAGCCGACCATCGAAGGCCAGCGGCCCGCCGACATCGACATAGCTGTAGTAATTGTCGTAACTGCCACCGCTGACTCCGGCCAGGGCCTGCCATTGGGCAGTCGGGCGTTTGCGCACCATGTTGATGGTGGCCGAAGGATCACCTGCACCAGTTGTAAGGCCGGTTGCGCCGCGCACCACTTCGATGCGGTCGTAGATGATGGTGTCCGAATCTGACTTCATGCGCCCGAAGGTGTTGAGCATTCCGTCGATCTGGAAATTGTTGATCGGGTAACCGCGCGCCGAATAGCTGACCCGATCCGAGTCGTTGTGTTGCACGACGATGCCAGTGGTCTGGCGCATGGCTTCGGACAATGTACCGAGTTTGAAATCATCCATCTGCTGGCGTGTGACCACGGACACCGATTGCGGGGTTTCCTTGATCGACAGGTTCATTCGCGTCGCGGTGCTCATCGCGCCAGTGGTGTAGGAAGCAGTGTTTTCGGTGTTGAGGCCGAGGCCTTCGGCGCTGACGCTGGTGGCGTCCAGTTCCAGCGCCTGGAGGGCGGACTGTGGCGCCGTTTCAGGGTCGGTTTCAGCCAGCAGATCGGGACTCAACGCCATGCTGAACAAGCCGACAGTCAGGGTCATGGAACGGGTAATGGGCGCGAACATCGCAGCCGACTCCTTGTCTTCGAGGGAAAAAATCCGTTGGTTCAGAGACGAGGTGCAGCCCGGCGATTTAGTAACAAACGAGAAATATTATTATTTGGAGATATTTCCCGAGATCACCGGTCCGCGCGAAAAGCTGCGCACAGCGCTTGCCCAATGGACGGCGGCGGGTATGCTGTTGGCCTGCCGAGGAGATAGCAATGGCCTACGATTTTGACCTTTATGTGATTGGTGCCGGTTCCGGCGGTGTACGTGCGGCGCGCTTCGCCGCCGGTTTCGGTGCGAAAGTGGCGGTGGCCGAGAGCCGTTATCTGGGCGGCACCTGCGTCAACGTCGGCTGCGTGCCGAAGAAACTGCTGGTGTACGGCGCGCATTTTGCCGAAGACTTCGAACAGTCGTCCGGATTTGGCTGGAGTCTGGGTGAGGCGAATTTCGACTGGGCGACCCTGATCGCCAACAAGGACCGCGAGATCAATCGCCTCAACGGCATTTATCGCAACCTGCTGGTCAACAGCGGCGTGACCCTGCACGAAGCCCACGCGAAGATCGTCGGCCCACACGAGGTCGAGGTCAACGGTGAGCGCTTCACCGCGAAAAACATTCTGATTGCCACCGGTGGCTGGCCGCAGATTCCGGAAATCCCTGGGCACGAACACGCGATCAGTTCCAATCAAGCGTTTTTCCTCAAACAGCTGCCGAAGCGGGTGCTGGTGGTCGGTGGTGGTTACATCGCGGTCGAATTTGCCGGGATTTTCCACGGCCTCGGCGCGAACACCACGCTGCTGTATCGCGGTGATCTGTTCCTGCGAGGCTTCGATGGCTCGGTGCGCAAGCATCTGCAGGAAGAACTGACCAAGCGCGGCATGGATCTGCAATTCAACGCCGACATCGCGCGCATCGACAAACAGCCAGACGGCAGCCTCAAGGCGACCCTCAAGGATGGCCGCGTGCTGGAAGCCGACTGCGTGTTCTACGCCACGGGCCGGCGTCCGATGCTGGACAACCTGGGGCTGGAAAACACCGATGTGCAGCTCACTGACAAGGGCTTTATCAAGGTCGACGAGCAATACCAGACCAGCGAGCCGTCGATTCTGGCGCTGGGCGATGTGATCGGGCGGGTGCAATTGACGCCGGTGGCACTGGCCGAAGGCATGGCGGTGGCGCGGCGCTTGTTCAAGCCTGAGCAATACCGTCCGGTGGATTACAAGATGATCCCGACCGCCGTGTTCAGTCTGCCGAACATCGGCACTGTCGGCCTGACAGAAGAAGAGGCGCGGGACGCGGGCCATGAGGTGGTGATTTACGAGAGTCGCTTCCGCCCGATGAAGCTGACGCTGACCGAATGTCAGGAGAAAACCCTGATGAAACTGGTGGTCGACGGCAAGACCGACAAAGTCCTCGGTTGCCACATGGTCGGCCCGGACGCGGGGGAGATCGTCCAGGGTCTGGCAATTGCACTGAAGGCTGGTGCGACCAAGCGTGACTTCGACGACACGATCGGGGTGCACCCGACGGCCGCCGAGGAATTCGTCACCATGCGAACGCCGGTCGGCGCTTAAGCGTCCTTGGCTTTGGCTGTGTCTGGCGCTGCCGCAACGGTAGCCGCCAGACGCAAGCTGTCTTCGAGGCTGGCCTGAGTCTTGGTCAGTTCTTTCTCCAGTGACTGATTGAGCTGCCGCTGTTCGTCGGCATCCTGTTTCAGCGTCTGACTTTCCAGCAGGGCCACGCGCAGGCGTTCCTGGAGGAGGGTGCGTTCGCTGTCGACGCGAGTCGCTTGCTCCAGCAACTGATCCTGACGCTGGTTGCTGTGCTTGAGCTGATCCTGCAGCAGGCTCAGCTCGCGCTGAGTGCCACGGTTTTCCGTGAGCAGGCGTTCGTTGTCGCGGTGCAACTGAGTGATTTCGTCCTGACGCACCAGCGCACTTTGTTGCGCCTGGCGCAATTCCATCTGCGACTGCTGCAGCTGTCCTTCGTGACGGGCTTGTTCCTGCTCGCGCTGCTCTTTGCTGGCGTTGCGGTAATGCTCAAGGGCATCGCGGGCGTGCAGGTGTTTTTCTTCCAGCGAGCGGATCTGCTCGTCCTTGTCCTGCAGGCGCAATTCGAAATCAGCCAGCGCCTGATTGAGTCCGGCGTTGCGGGTTTGCTCGGTCTGCAGCATCGAGCGGGTTTCTTTCAACGCCTCGGACTCGCGGGCCAGTGCCGCGCCTTGGATGTCGTGCTGTTGCTCCAGTTGCTCGAGTGCCTGGCGTACCTGTTTGAGCTCCGACTCCAGGGTTTCGCGCTGCTCTTCGAACTGCTCGCGAGCCTGTTCGATCGGCTCTTGCGCCTGTTCTTTCAGGCGCTGGGCGAGACGCGAGACCAGTGCGGTCAGCTCATCATTGATCGGCTCTGCGGACGTTTCGACCGGTTGGCTGCCGTCATCCAGCTCTTTCAGATAGCGATGGATCGTGGTTTTCGAACCGGTGTTGCCCAGTTCGATGCGTACTGCATCGATGCTGGGGTGTTCGCCCCGGGCCAGAATCGCTGTGCGCGCGATCTGCACCACTGCTTTGTTTACGCCACCACGGGCCATATGAACTCCTACCATTACGTACTGTGGTACATGCCACCAAAGTACGCAGTGTACCATGCTCAATATAAAGTTAAATGCTTGATTAATCACAGGCGGGATATACTGGTATTACCCAATGTCAGACCCCTGAATCGGTTTTTTCATCCAGCAATCAGTACGCCTGCGAGAACACTGCCCATGAGCGAGATCGATCGCTATCTGCAAGCCGCCACCCGCGACAACACCCGCCGCAGCTATCGCTCGGCGATCGAACATTTCGAAGTGAAATGGGGCGGCTTCCTGCCGGCGACAGCCGACAGCGTGGCGCGGTATCTGGTCGAGCATGCTGGCGTGCTGTCGATCAATACGCTGAAACTGCGGCTGTCAGCGCTGGCGCAGTGGCACAACAGTCAGGGATTTGCCGATCCGACCAAGGCCCCGGTGGTGCGCAAAGTGTTCAAGGGCATTCGGGCGCTGCATCCGGCGCAGGAAAAACAGGCCGAACCGTTGCAACTGCACGATCTGCAGCAAGTGGTCGACTGGCTTGAACAGGAAGCCAGTAGCGCCAGGCAGAATCAGGATCGTCCGCAGTTGCTCAAGGCCTATCGCGATCGGGCGCTGATTCTGCTGGGCTTCTGGCGCGGCTTTCGTAGTGATGAGTTGTGCCGTCTACAGATCGAGCATGTGCAGGCGCACGCCGGCAGCGGCATCACCCTGTACCTGCCGCGCAGCAAGGGCGACCGCGAGAACCTCGGGCAGACGTATCAGGCGCCGGCGTTGCTCAAGCTGTGCCCGGTGCAGGCTTATATCGACTGGATCACCGAGGCGGCGCTGGTGCGTGGTCCGGTGTTTCGGGCTGTCGATCGTTGGGGGCACCTGAGCGAGGAGGGCTTGCACGCCAACAGCATCATTCCGCTGCTGCGTCAGGCGCTGGAGCGCGCCGGCATCCCGGCCGAGCGTTACACCAGTCATTCCCTGCGCCGCGGCTTCGCTACGTGGGCGCATCAAAGCGGTTGGGATCTGAAATCGCTGATGAGTTACGTCGGCTGGAAGGATATGAAGTCAGCCATGCGCTATGTTGAAGCCAGCCCCTTTCACGGGATGGCGCGGATTATGGATAAGCCGGCTTCGTCGTAGATATGGTTTTCTTCTATTAATACAGTCTGCTAATAGCGAAAACAAATCAGCAGCATCAGGTTTGCCAATGAGCCATCCGTCGAGCGAGTGGGTAGGATTCACCCATCGAATTCACAACCCTGACGGAGAGTCATCAATGCCTATCATCAACAGCCAAGTAAAACCGTTCAAAGCTACCGCGTTCAAAAACGGCGACTTCGTACAAGTCTCGGACGCTGACCTGAAAGGCAAATGGTCCGTAGTGTTCTTCTACCCAGCCGACTTCACCTTTGTTTGCCCAACCGAGCTGGAAGACCTGGCCGATAACTACGCTGCGTTCCAGAAACTGGGCGTGGAAATCTACAGCGTTTCGACCGACACCCACTTTGCTCACGCTGCCTGGCACAACACTTCGCCAGCCATCGGCAAAATCGAATACACCATGATCGGCGACCCGACCCACGTCATCTCCCGCAACTTCGACGTGCTGATCGAAGAAGCTGGTCTGGCTGACCGTGGCACCTTCGTGATCAACCCTGAAGGCCAGATCAAAATCGTTGAACTGAACGATGGCGGCGTTGGCCGTGACGCTTCCGAGCTGCTGCGCAAGATCAAGGCTGCTCAGTACGTTGCTGCTCACCCAGGCGAAGTTTGCCCGGCCAAATGGAAAGAAGGCGAGGCCACTCTGGCTCCGTCCCTGGACCTGGTCGGCAAGATCTGAGTCTGTGACGCACGCAATACAGGGCGGGACTCCGCACCTACTTCAGTAAGCTGCACCGCCCATTGAAAAAGCCCGGGCGAGATTCGCTCGGGCTTTTTTTCGCCTCGAATAAAGACACAGGAGATCGCCCGTATGTTGGACGCCAATCTTAAAGCCCAGTTGAAATCGTACCTGGAACGGGTCACCCAGCCGATCGAGATCGTTGCTTCCCTCGACGACGGTGCGAAATCCCGGGAAATGCTTGACCTGCTGAAAGACGTTGCCAGTCTTTCGAGCCAAATTACCCTGATCGACAGCGGCACCGATGCCCGCAAGCCGTCGTTCTCGATCAACCGCCCAGGTGCCGACATCAGCCTGCGTTTCGCCGGCATCCCGATGGGCCATGAATTCACCTCGTTGGTGCTGGCCCTGTTGCAAGTCGGCGGCCACCCATCGAAAGCCAGCGCCGACGTGATCGAGCAGATCCGCTCGCTCAAGGGGGAGTTCAGCTTCGAAACCTACTTCTCGCTGTCGTGCCAGAACTGCCCGGACGTGGTCCAGGCGCTGAACCTGATGGCCGTGCTGAACCCGAACATCCGTCACGTCGCCATCGACGGCGCGTTGTTCCAGGACGAAGTCAACGATCGCAAGATCATGGCCGTGCCGAGCATCTACCTCAACGGTGAAAACTTCGGCCAGGGCCGCATGGGCCTGGAAGAAATCCTCGCCAAACTCGACACTGGCGCCGTCGAGCGTCAGGCCGAGAAAATCAGCGCCAAACAAGCCTTTGATGTGCTCGTAGTTGGCGGTGGCCCGGCCGGTGCTTCGGCCGCTATCTATGCAGCGCGTAAAGGCATCCGCACCGGTGTTGCGGCTGAGCGCTTCGGCGGTCAGGTGCTCGACACCATGGCCATCGAGAACTTCATTTCCGTGCAGGAAACCGAAGGCCCGAAACTGGCGACGGCGCTGGAAGAACACGTCAAGCAGTACGACGTCGACATCATGAACCTGCAACGCGCCGACAAGCTAATTCCCGGCAAGAACGGCGAGCTGCACGAAGTCCACTTCGCCAGCGGTGCGACCCTGAAAGCCAAGAGCGTGATCCTGGCGACCGGCGCACGCTGGCGTGAAATGAACGTGCCGGGTGAGCAGGAATACCGCAACAAGGGCGTAGCGTACTGCCCGCACTGTGACGGTCCGCTGTTCAAAGGCAAGCGCGTTGCGGTGATCGGCGGCGGTAACTCCGGCGTTGAAGCGGCCATCGACCTGGCCGGTATCGTTGCCCACGTGACGTTGTTGGAGTTCGACGTGCAACTGCGTGCCGACGCGGTACTGCAACGCAAACTGCACAGTCTGCCGAACGTCACCGTGATCACCAGTGCGCAAACCACTGAAGTCACCGGTAACGGCGAGAAGGTCAACGGTCTGCGTTACAAGGATCGCAAAACTGACGAGCTGCGCACTGTCGAGCTGGAAGGGATCTTCGTGCAGATCGGTCTGCTGCCGAACACCGACTGGCTCAAAGGGACCCTCGAGCTGTCGCCGCGCGGTGAAATCATCGTCGACAACCGTGGCGAGACGTCGATCCCGGGCGTCTTCGCGGCCGGCGACGTGACCACTGTGCCGTACAAGCAGATCGTGATTGCAGTGGGCGAGGGTGCCAAGGCTTCCCTCAGCGCGTTCGATCACTTGATCCGTACTTCGGCGCCGGCGTAAACGTCAGTCGCTGAAAAAGAAAAAACCCATGAGCGATCATGGGTTTTTTTATGCCTGACACAATCCAATTGTAGGAGTGAGCCTGCTCGCGATGGCGGCTGCACATTCAAAACATCATGGCCTGACACACCGCTATCGCGAGCAGGCTCACTCCTACAGGAGCGTTTTGCATTCGGTTACAGTGGCGCAGGCTGAATGATTTCTACCCAGTAGCCATCCGGGTCCTTGATGAACGCCAGGCTTTTCATGCGGCCGTCAGTCAGGCGCTTCTGGAAGTCACAGCCCAGCTCTTCAAAACGTGCACACGCGGCAACGATGTCCGGCACCGAGATGCAGATGTGGCCGAAACCGCGCGGGTCGGTGTTGCCATTGTGATAAGCGAAGTCGGCGTCGTTTTCGGTGCCGTGGTTGTGGGTCAGTTCGAGGATGCCGGGAATCGACTTCATCCACTCGGTGCGGGCAGCGGCGTCCGCCGGGATCTGCGCCTTGTCGACCAGGGCGAGGAAGTACAGGCTGAATTCGGCTTCCGGGAAATCACGCTTTTCAACCAGCGAGAAGCCCAGTACGCGAGTGTAGAAGTCCAGGGACTTGGTGATGTCCTTCACACGCAGCATGGTGTGGTTGAAGACGAAGTTGCGGGTTGCGCTGTCTGGAGTGGCGGTGACGCCGGGGAAAGTGTTCAGTTCGTGCAGGCTCATAGGCCCTCCGTAACAATGGGGCGAGTGAATGGGCGCAATGATACGCATGCGGGGCGGCATCGCCAAACCGAATGCGCGGCTTGCTCTGTGGGCGGCCGGGCCTCAGACTTTGCTGCTCAATCTGCGAGTGCCTCTGGTAATGATCCGACCGTTCAAAGCGCTGTTCGTTTGCCTTTTCTCATCGCTGCTTGCCGTTTCGGCGCTGGCGGATCAGCCGAGCATCACCTGGCCGGCAGGCTGGGAAGTGGAGGCGCTGCCCGAACAAGCCGCTCAGGTTTCGCGCCAGCGCGCGGTGAAAAACGACGCTGACGGCAATCAAGTGATGGTAATGGAGCTGACCATGAGCCAGGTCGAAGCGGGTCATCAGGTCAACGTGCCGGGCGTTTTGCTGGAGATGCGCAAGTCGATTCAGAAAGACTTCTTCCAGGGCGGCTATCAAAGTGTTTGCAACAAGGTGCACCCGACGACGCTCGGCTCTTTGGATGCGCTGGAAACCACCTGCACGATCACCGAAAACGGTCGACATGTGTTGTCGCAAACATTGGTTGCTGCGGCTACGGCGGATAAGGCCTATGTACTTTCTTACGCGGGTCAGGCCGAGGTTTATAAGGCGAGCACCGAGGAAATAGTCGCAGTGAGAAACAGCTTGAAACTTTAAGCGTCTGTTTGCACCGCGACGGGTTTAGATACCCGAAGGAATTAAGCATAAAGTTTAGTGATCGTTGCGGCTGCAACATCCCGGCGCAAAATGTTTAGCCTCACGGCTTGTGGGTGTTAAAGCGGATTGATAACTAGCGTGGGGGAAATCGTTGCTTTTGTTAGATATTGTCGAAAAAAAAGCCCTGCATAATGCAGGGCTTGTTTGTTGACGCAAGATTAACCGCGCAACCAGGAATCAACGGTGGCAGCACCGTACTGTTCCTTCCAGGCTTTCAGGCCACGGTGGTTACCGCCCTTGGTTTCGATCAGTTCACCGGTGTGCGGGTTGTGGTAAACCTTGACCACGCGCGCACGGCGGGTTTTTGGTGCGGTGGACACTTGCAAGCCGGACTTGGACGGGTTCGGATCGAGGATGGCGATGATGTCTTTCAGGCCTTTGCCGTAGGTTTTCATCAGCCCCTGGAGCTTTTCTTCGAATTCGATTTCTTTCTTGAGCCCGGCATCGTTCTTCAGCGATTCCAACTGCTTGAGCTGTTCCTGAAGGGCCTTTTCAGCTGCACGAAATTCAGCGAGTCTGGACAATATCTTTACTCCAATAGTGTGTTTGGCTGATACCAACCGCAAACAAAGCTATAAGCCAAGAGCCTTGAAGCGACTCGGTGATAATGGCTCACCTGCCAATCTCTCACAGGCTGAAAAAATTGTAGTAGTTAATGCGCCAAGAGTAAATCCTGATCTTGTCGTCATGTAACAACAGTGGTGTTTTGTATCAATTTGGTGCGTCGGGTGGCAGCACCGGGCTTAATTTATTTTTAGTTAATGGTGACTTAATGCATCGATGAAGTCGGCGCCTGGCATGGGTTTTCCGAACAGATAGCCCTGCAGGAAGTTGACGTGGTGTGCGGTCAGATAGTCAGCCTGTGCCGGAGTTTCTACACCTTCGGCAACAATACCCAGATCGAGCTTGGCCGAGAGTTCGATAATTGTGTCCAGAATATGCCGCGACAGCGCGTCAATGCCGATCATCGCGACGAAACTCTGGTCGATCTTCAGGAAGTCGACGTTGAATTTGCGCAGATAACCCAGGCTTGAATGGCCGGTGCCGAAGTCGTCGATGGCGATCATCACCCCCAGCGTGTGCAACTGCTCGAACAACTGGTGCGTGACATCGGTTGGCTCGATCAGCTCGCGCTCGGTCAGCTCCAGCACCAGGTTGATGCTGCCGGGGGCAAATGCAGCGAGAAATTCGCGACAGTCTTCGACCAGTTGCAGATCCTGGCAGTGGCTGGCGGTGATGTTGATGCCGATGTGGAACGGTTTGTCGAAGTCCGCCGACAACGGACCGAGCAGGGCGGCAGTCTGCTGCATCAGGGAGCGGGTCATGGGCACGATCAGGCCCGAATGTTCGGCAAACGGGATGAACAGGTCCGGCCGCACCAGACCTTCTCTGGGGTGATTCCAGCGCATCAGCACTTCAGCACCGGACCATTTCCGGCTGTCGCCATGCACCACCGGCTGGAAGTAGGGAATGAATTCGCCGGCCTCCAGCGCCCGCAGCATTTCATGGCTGGGGGAGGTGGCGCGTCGCTGCAGGACGTGGGCGATAGCGCCCGCGATCACCCCGAAAAATATCAGCAGACTGAACAGCGGCGGGTATTCGCTGCCCATGTAGCGCCAGGTTTGTCCCTGCGGGAAGCCTGCACTGACACTGAAGGCATAGCGCGAAGACGCGAGCATACTCTGCGCCACCGGCAACGGCGGCAGGGCACCTTGATGCACTTTGCCATCGGCGGACAGCCAATTGTCGCCGACTTGCAGCAACAGCAGCGTCTGCCGGCCGATCAGGCGCAGGATGTTGCTCAGGTGATAACCATCGAGGGTGGTCAGCGCGCCACCGCGGCCTTCGCTGAGCCGATACACCAGCAGCGCGGTGTTGGGCGTGACGGGATTGCCGTTCATCAACCACAGCTTGCCCTGGGTGTAGTCGCCCGGGTTTACGGCCTCCTGGAACTCCCCGAACAGCGAACTGCAATAGAGGTTGTTGTCCCACACCAGATTGGTCGAGCGCACGAAGGGGCGACGCGTCACCTGCTCACGCAACGCCAGTTTGACGCTGTCGCAGGGTTGACCGGCCAATGGCAACAATTCACTGGCGGCCTGGGCGGTGTTGTCGAGCATCAGTTCAAACTGGCGCAGCGCCTCCTCGGCGGTATTTTGCGTGCTCTGTTGCAAGGTGCGCTCGGCTTGCAGATACAGAATCCCGCCGCCCAGCAGAACGGGTAAAACACCACAAAGCAGGCTCACACAAATGCGTACGCTACGTTTGCGGCGGGGTTTGACGGTCAAGGGCATGGACGCATCCTGTTGCGATGGAGTGGAACTCTCGAACGCAGGCCTGGCAACGGCGCGCCTGTGAGTAACAGCGAAGTCAGAAGGGATGATAGATGGCCGTTGGCGCTTGTGCCGCTCACGGCGGGTTGATCTGTGCAGCGAGTTCGATAAACGCTCGCGTGGCGGGCGAAGCCTGACGCTGATCGAGGACAGCCAGGCCGATCAGGCGTTGCACCGCCGGCAACAACGGCTTCTTCACGTAACGCGGGGCAGGATCGTCCGGCAACGAGCCTTCAGCGACGACGGTGATTGCATCGCCCCGGCTGACGACGTCCAGCGTACTGAGCAATTGCGAACAGCGATAGCGAATGTTCGGTTGCAGGCGCGTGGCGGTGAACAAACGCGAAACCAGCTCCGATGACCCGGCCTCGGTCAGCACAAATGGGTCGGCACACAGATCCTGGAGGCTCAGCGCCGCACGTGCGACCAGTGGGTGATCGAGCGGGAGCAGGGCAACCATCTGGTCTTCGACCAGAGCAAAAGTGTCGAAGCGTTCCTCGGGCAACACCACAAAACCGACGTCGATTCGCCGCTCCTCCAGCCACTGCAGCACCTGCCGGTCCGGCCCCTCATCAATATGCACTTCAATACCCGGATGCATTTGGCGATAACGCTGCAGAATCTTCGGTAACAGTTTGATCGATGACGTCGGGCCGAACGAGCCGATCCGCAACGTGCCGGTTTTCATGCCGCGCGCATCGGTTGCTTCCTGGCGCAAGGTGTTGGCCAGGCCGAGCATGGCCCGTGCGCGCTGGAGCAATTGCTCGCCGATATCGGTGAGTTCCACCTGCGACTGATGCCGCCGCAACAACTCCACGCCCAACTCCTGCTCCAGCGACTTCATCGCGTGGGATATCGCCGACTGCGAAATCCCCAGACGATGGGCGGCGAGGGTGAAACCGCGCAGTTCAGCGACCAGCGAGAAGATCTCCAGTTGCGTTAGGGTCATGAGTGTTTGCTCATTTTACGATGAGAGGAAATGAGGTGAATGATACGCCATCCTTTGCCTGCTTTGGTCTGGAGTGTCATGCGCAACGTCGAGCGAACCCACGCAACAACTTCCGACCGCCCGGTTTATCTGACCCTGGCGGCGGTAACCATGATTTGGGGCGGGACCTTTGTCGCCGGGCGTTTTCTGGCGGGCAGCCTCAGCCCGCTGTTCGCCGCCAGCCTGCGCTTCCTGCTCGCCAGCATGGCGCTGCTCGGGTTTCTGTGGATTGCGCGTATCCCGCTAGCGCGACCGACGTCCCGGCAATGGCTGCAACTGACTCTGCTCGGGTTCTTCGGGATTTTCTTCTACAACCTGTGCTTCTTTTATGGCCTGCAGTACATCAATGCTTCACGGGCCTCGTTGATTGTCGCGTTGAACCCGGCCGTGATCGGTCTGGCCTCATGGCTGCTGTTCAAGGAGCACCTGGGCCGGGTGAAAGTCGCCGGTATCGCGACCTGCATCGCCGGCGCCGCTCTGGTGATTGTCAGCCGCAACCCGCAATTACTTGTCGTGACACCCGATGCATGGATCGGTGATCTGTTGATTTTTGGCTGCGTGTTGAGCTGGGGCGTTTACTCGCTGTTTTCCCGGGGGCTGAACCAATCCATTGGCCCGCTGCAGACCGTGACGTTTTCCGTGTTGATCGGCAGCGGGATGCTGTGGACGCTGGCAATGCTGCGTGGCGAGGTCAGCGGGGCGGCCCTGATCAACCTCGGCACGCCACAATGGCTGAGTCTGATTTACCTTGGCGTACTCGGCTCGGCGCTGGCCTACATCGGCTACTACGACGGCATCCGCAAAATCGGCGCAACCCGCTCCGGCGTGTTCATTGCCCTGAATCCGCTGACCGCGGTGGTGCTCGGCGCACTGCTGCTCGGCGAGCAACTGACGTTGAGCATGTGCCTGGGCGGCGGATTGGTGCTGGTGGGGATTTACCTGTGCAACAAACCTCTTGCACCGATGCGAAAAAGGCGGATTTTATAGAGAGGGCAGACAACCCTATTTACGCTGTGTAGAATCGGGTTACGCATACAATAATAATCGTCTTCTGGCAGCAGAAGCCTCGCCCGCAAGAGCCTTGGGTCGACAATGAAGATATTCGGGTTTCAACTGATCTACGGTGACTTCCTCGCCCGCAGTGTGCGAGGCATCTCCTGCGCACCTCCCGCCGGTCTCAGCATTACTGACAAATAACTCTGGTTAATTGATAAGAATGATGAGGCGTCACCATGACCGATTTATACGAAAACCCAATGGGCCTGATGGGCTTTGAATTCATCGAGTTCGCATCGCCGACTCCTGGCACCCTGGAGCCGATCTTCGAGATCATGGGCTTCACCAAAGTCGCGACCCACCGCTCCAAGAACGTACACCTGTACCGTCAGGGCGCGATCAACCTGATCCTCAATAACGAACCGCACAGCGTCGCCTCGTACTTCGCCGCCGAACATGGCCCGTCGGTGTGCGGCATGGCGTTTCGCGTCAAGGATTCACAGAAAGCCTACAACCGCGCCCTGGAACTCGGCGCCCAGCCGATCCACATCGAAACCGGTCCGATGGAGCTGAACCTGCCAGCGATCAAAGGCATCGGCGGTGCGCCGCTGTACCTGATCGACCGCTTTGGCGAAGGCAGCTCGATCTACGACATCGACTTCGTGTTCATCGAGGGTGTTGACCGCAACCCGGTCGGTGCCGGCCTGAAGATCATCGATCACCTGACCCACAACGTGTACCGTGGCCGCATGGCTTACTGGGCCAACTTCTACGAGAAGCTGTTCAACTTCCGCGAGATCCGCTACTTCGACATCAAGGGCGAATACACCGGCCTGACCTCGAAAGCGATGACCGCTCCGGACGGCATGATCCGCATCCCGCTGAACGAAGAGTCGTCCAAGGGCGCCGGGCAGATCGAAGAGTTCCTGATGCAGTTCAACGGCGAGGGCATCCAGCACGTGGCGTTCCTCACTGACGACCTGGTCAAGACCTGGGATCAGTTGAAGAAGATCGGCATGCGCTTCATGACTGCACCGCCGGACACCTACTACGAAATGCTCGAAGGCCGCCTGCCGAACCACGGCGAGCCGGTGGATCAACTGCAATCGCGCGGCATCCTGCTCGACGGCTCGTCGAACCCGGACGACAAGCGCCTGCTGCTGCAGATCTTCTCGGAAACCCTGATGGGCCCGGTGTTCTTCGAATTCATCCAGCGCAAAGGCGATGATGGTTTCGGCGAGGGTAACTTCAAGGCACTGTTCGAATCGATCGAGCGTGATCAGGTGCGTCGTGGTGTGCTGACCACCGAGTAATGTCTAGTCCTGAAATAGGTTTACACCTGTTTCACCCTAACGCCCGATGCACCGCATCGGGCGTTTTGTATTTCAAGGATAGGTGCGGGCGTTCCTGGTTGTAGATCAAGATTGC
>NZ_JBIVMY010000005.1:0-21336 GCF_044753325.1 Pseudomonas sp. NPDC088414
AACAGCCCCGGGCCCTTAGCTCGGACGAGAAACGCGCACCTTGGCATGCCCCTCACTGAGCAAATGGTGAGCATGCAGGCGACTCATCACGCCTTTGTCGCAATACAGCAGGTACTGGCGAGTCGGATCCAGCTCCTTGAAACGAGCGTTCACTGCGTAGAACGGCATCGTCTGTACTTCGATGCCGGCGAGCTCCAGCGGGTCATCCTCGGCCGCATCCGGGTGACGGATGTCGATGACGATCTGACCGGCCAGCGCTTCGCCGACTTCTTCGATCTGCAAATCCTGGCCCAATTCGTCGATCACTCGATCGATCGGCACCAGTTTGGCGTTTTCGAGCGCACGCTCGAGGACCGCCATGTCGAATTCTTTCTCTTCGTGCTCAACACGGTGGCGCTTGGCGGCGGTCTTCGGATTGACCGAGATGACCCCGCAGTACTCCGGCATGTGCCGGGCGAAATCGGCGGTGCCGATCTCGTTGGCCGTGTCGATGATGTCCTGCTTGTGCGCAACGATCAGTGGGCGCAGGACCAGTTTGTCGGTCACACAGTCGATCACCGACAGGTTCGGCAGCGTCTGGCTCGATACCTGGGAGATCGCTTCGCCGGTGACCAGCGCGTCGATGTGCAGCCGGTCGGCGATGGCCGACGATGCGCGCAACATCATACGCTTCAATACGACGCCCATATGACTGTTATCGACTTTGCCGAGAATTTCGCCCAACACTTCTTCGAACGGAACACTGACAAATAGCACGCGTTGCGAGCTGCCGTACTTCTTCCAGATGAAATGCGCGACTTCCATTACGCCCAATTCGTGGGCACGCCCGCCCAGATTGAAGAAGCAGAAATGCGCCATTAGGCCGCGACGCATGATCTGGTACGCGGCAACCGTCGAGTCAAAACCGCCGGACATCAATACCAGCGTCTGCTCCAGGGCGCCGAGCGGGTAGCCGCCGATGCCGTTGTGCTGGCTGTGGATGACAAACAACCGTTGGTCGCGAACTTCGATGCGAACTTCGATTTCCGGGTCTTTGAGGTCGATTCCGGCCGCACCGCACTCACGACGCAGCTTGCTGCCGACGTATTTTTCGACGTCCATCGAGCTGAACGGATGCTTGCCGGCACGCTTGCAGCGCACCGAGAAAATCTTCCCGGCCAGTACATCGCCGTAGTGCTGTTTGCACTTCTCGGTGATGTCGTCGAAGTCGCCCAGCGGGTACTCGTCGATCTGCAGAAAGTGCGCGACACCCGGGGTGCAGACTAGGCGCTCGCCCATCTCTTTCAAGGCTTTGGGGTCGGTAACACGGGTTTCCAGCTCGAGATTGTCCCACACACCGTTCACCACCACGGCCGGGTCCAGATCGCGGAGCACGGCGCGGATGTTCTTGGCCAGCTGGCGGATGAAACGCATCCGGACAGGGCGGCTTTTGATGGTGATCTCGGGGAAGACTTTTACGATTAGTTTCATGAAAACAGCGCGCGCAGGGCCAGCCGAAAAAGGGGGGCGCGGATTATAGCGGAAATTGCTCAAGGTTTAACCAGTTAATATGCAGAAGGTTTTCCTTGCACCAAAACGGGTCATTTTTGATTTGAGGCGCTACATTAAGGGGCGAGATTTTCGCCTTTATGACGCTTTGCAGTGCTGCAAGCGTGAATTTGGGGCAAAAAACCCATGCTGGGGCACTGGCATGCAATTTGCTCCCTTGTGAGGCAGGTTGCCTTGGCAGAGTATCTGCGCCGGCATCACCCCTATTAAGGGCATCCACTACCAAGCCCTAAGCCACCCGGAGGACACTATGTCGAAGTCGGTTCAACTCATCAAAGATCATGACGTCAAGTGGATTGATCTGCGCTTCACGGACACCAAAGGCACTCAGCACCACGTGACCATGCCGGCTCGCGATGCGCTGGAAGACGACTTCTTCGAAGTCGGCAAGATGTTCGACGGTTCCTCCATCGCTGGCTGGAAAGGCATCGAAGCCTCCGACATGATCCTGCTGCCGGACGACGATACTGCCGTTCTCGACCCGTTCACCGAAGACGCGACCCTGATCCTGGTCTGCGACATCATCGAACCTTCGACCATGCAAGGTTACGATCGCGACCCGCGTGCCATCGCGCACCGCGCCGAGGAATACCTGAAGACCACCGGTATTGGTGACACCGTCTTCGCCGGTCCAGAACCAGAATTCTTCATCTTCGACGAAGTGAAGTTCAAATCCGACATCTCCGGCTCGATGTTCAAGATCTACTCCGAACAAGGCTCGTGGATGTCCGACCAGGACATCGAAGGCGGCAACAAAGGCCACCGTCCTGGTATCAAAGGCGGCTACTTCCCGGTTCCGCCGTTCGACCACGACCACGAAATCCGTACTGCCATGTGCAACGCACTGGAAGAGATGGGCCAGACCGTTGAAGTTCACCACCACGAAGTGGCGACTGCCGGTCAGAACGAAATCGGTGTCAAGTTCAACACCCTGGTGAAAAAAGCTGACGAAGTTCAGACGCTGAAATACGTTGTCCACAACGTTGCCGACGCTTATGGCCGCACCGCGACCTTCATGCCGAAGCCACTGTACGGCGACAACGGCTCGGGCATGCACGTACACATGTCCATCGCCAAAGACGGCAAGAACACCTTCGCTGGCGAAGGCTATGCCGGCCTGTCCGAAACCGCCCTGTACTTCATCGGCGGTATCATCAAGCACGGCAAGGCCCTGAACGGCTTCACCAACCCGGCCACCAACTCCTACAAGCGTCTGGTGCCAGGTTTCGAAGCGCCAGTAATGCTGGCCTACTCGGCGCGCAACCGTTCCGCCTCGATCCGTATTCCTTACGTCAACAGCCCGCGCGGCCGTCGTATCGAAGCACGTTTTCCGGATCCGGCTGCCAACCCGTACCTGGCTTTCGCAGCACTGCTGATGGCCGGCCTGGACGGTATCCAGAACAAGATCCACCCAGGCGATGCCGCTGACAAAAACCTGTACGACCTGCCGCCTGAAGAGGCGAAAGAGATCCCGCAAGTTTGCGGCAGCCTGAAAGAAGCCCTGGAAGAGCTGGACAAGGGCCGTGCGTTCCTGACCAAGGGCGGCGTGTTCTCCGACGACTTCATCGACGCTTACATCGCACTGAAATCCGAAGAAGAAATCAAGGTCCGCACCTTCGTACACCCACTGGAATATGAGCTGTACTACAGCTGCTGATCCGGTAGCGCCGCGCTACGCGGCGTGACAAAAAGAGGCCTCCTTCGGGAGGCCTTTTTTTTGAGGAAAATTCCGACAGCCTCAATCCACAAATTCGCGAACAACTTGCGCATCGTCCGGCATCAATCTTGGTGAACCGCCCGTAGCCTTTTCCTCCTAAGACCATTCGAGGAATAACGCGATGAACCACTCCCCCTTCAAAACGCTGCTGGCGACTCTGGCCGCTCTCACCCTGCTGGGTTGCACCTCTCCCGACAAACCCGGGCAGATAGAGCGCAAGCTCTTGCTTGAAAGCGGCACGTCTTGGGATGGAACGCCCTACGTACGCTATCCCAACGCCGCCCCCGAACTGTCGGTGCTCAAACTCAGGATTCCCGCCAATACCCAGCTCCAATGGCACACCCACCCGACTCCCAACGCCGCCTATATTCTCTCCGGCGAACTGACGATCGAAAGCCGGGACGATGGCCGCAGCCAGCGTTTCAAGCAGGGCGAGGCCGTTGCCGAGATGGTCGACCGCAGTCATCGCGGCGTCACCGGGGATGAACCCGTAGAGCTGGTTGTGTTCTATGCTGGCGGCGAGGGCATTCCATTGTCGGAGTGATATCCGCTGCTCACAGGACGTCCGAATGCGGTCATTACTGTTAATTCTGTTGCTGGCTTGCACGTGTACCGCATCAGCACAGATCTACAAGTACACCGACGCCAACGGTAACACGGTGTACAGCGATCATGCGCCGGACGGCGTACAGGCGCAGCCGGTGAATTTGCCGCCGCTCAACAGCGTTCAGCCTCAGACACCGAGTGCGCCTCCTTCAGACACCACCAGCCGTGCGCCAGCGCGCAATGCCTATGAAGTGCTGGAGCTGACCGGCCTGCCCACCGAAGAGGCCCTGCGCGCCAATAACGGCACCTTCACCGTCAGCGTGCTGATCAAGCCGCGCTTGCAGGCGCCGCACCAGTTAAGGCTGGTTCTGGACGACGCGCCTTACGGCCAGCCGAGCAACGTGCCGATCCTGCAACTGGTGAATATCGATCGCGGCGAGCATCGTCTCGCCGTACAGGTGATCGACGGCGAAACGATCATCCAGCAGAGCCCGGCGGTGGTGTTCACCGTGCAGCGGGTACACAAGCCATGAGGATTTTCTGGCTGATCCTGTGCCTGTTCGCCCTGCCCGTGCACGCCGAGGTCTTTACCTACATCGATGCACAGGGCAATCGCGTCTACACCGACCAGCCGCGCGCCAATGCCAAGCGCGTTCCCATCGCAACCAGCAACCGCATGTCGGCCAACCCCACGACTGCAGCGCCGATCAGCGTTACAAAAAAATCTCCGGAACAACCATTGTTCCACTACGACATGCTGCGCATCCTGATCCCCGAGCCGGACGCGACCCTGCGCAGCAGTGCCGGCGAGGTGATCGTCAGCGTCACCAGCGAACCGGGCCTGCAGCAGGGCCATCGCTATCGCCTGCTACTGGACGGCCAGGCCACCGGCGAGCCGGGCCTGAGTCCGGTGTTCCCGCTGAGCAACATTGATCGCGGCAGCCACAACCTGTCGGTGGAAATCCTCGATGGGCAGGGTCGCACCGTCGAGCGCACCGCCAACCAGCCGTTCCACATGCTGCGCATCTCCCTGGCGCAGAAGCGCCAGGTCAAACCCTGCGTCAGCGAAGACTACGGCGTACGCCCGGAATGCCCGCTGAAAGACAAACCGGTCGAAGAAAAAAACCCCTTCCTGCGTTTCTTCTAACGCCGTTCAGCTTTGCGCACTATATTGGTGCATGAGACTGCACCGTACCCATATCCCAACCCATTTTGGTTCGAAACTTCCCGCTCGCGCGCATTGAGCGCCACGCAAACGAGCGTCAAACGCCTGTTTCAGGGGTTGAACGCTTCTTTTCGGAGCCTTGGTTTGGTTTTTGCATTTTCCGTTTAACGACGCCTGCTTCTTGCGCACGCTCCGCCCCCAAAAGAGGCTCCGATGACTATTAGCGACGCAATCCACCGTTTGCTGCTCGACAACCTGACCACCGCCACCATCCTGCTCGACGCCGAATTGCGCCTCGAATACATGAACCCGGCGGCCGAGATGCTGCTGGCCATCAGCGGCCAGCGCAGCCATGGGCAGTTCATCAGCGAGCTGTTCACCGAGTCCACCGAGGCGCTCAACTCACTGCGTCAGGCGGTGGAACAGGCACACCCGTTCACCAAGCGCGAAGCGATGCTCACCGCCCTCACCGGCCAGACCCTGACCGTGGACTATGCGGTGACACCGATCCTCAGCAACGGCGCGACCATGCTTCTGCTTGAGGTGCACCCGCGTGATCGCCTGCTGCGGATCACCAAGGAAGAGGCGCAACTGTCCAAGCAGGAAACCAGCAAGATGCTGGTGCGCGGCCTCGCTCACGAGATCAAGAATCCGCTGGGCGGCATCCGTGGCGCCGCGCAATTGCTGGCCCGCGAACTGCCGGAAGACAGCCTGCGCGACTACACCAACGTGATCATTGAAGAGGCCGACCGTCTGCGCAATCTGGTCGACCGCATGCTCGGCTCGAACAAGCTGCCGTCGCTGGCGTTGTGCAACGTTCACGAAGTGCTCGAACGCGTCTGCCAACTGGTCGAAGCGGAAAGCCAGGGTTGCATCACCTTGGTGCGCGACTACGACCCGAGCATTCCCGACGTATTGATCGACCGTGAGCAAATGATTCAGGCCGTACTGAACATCGTGCGCAACGCAATGCAGGCGATCAGCAGCCAGAACGAGCTGCGTCTGGGCCGCATCAGCCTGCGCACCCGGACCATGCGCCAGTTCACCATCGGCCACGTCCGCCATCGCCTGGTGACCAAGATCGAGATCATCGACAACGGCCCGGGGATCCCTGCAGAACTTCAGGAAACCATCTTCTTTCCCATGGTCAGCGGCCGCCCGGACGGTACCGGGCTGGGCCTGGCCATCACCCAGAACATCATCAGCCAGCACCAGGGCCTGATCGAGTGTGACAGCCACCCCGGCCACACCACGTTCTCGATCTTTCTGCCACTGGAACAAGGAGCCACATCGACATGAGCCGTAGTGAAACCGTGTGGATCGTCGATGACGACCGTTCTATCCGTTGGGTTCTGGAAAAAGCCTTGCAGCAGGAAGGCATGACCACGCAGAGCTTCGACAGCGCCGATGGCGTGATGAGTCGTCTGGCCCGTCAGCAGCCTGATGTGATCATTTCCGACATCCGCATGCCGGGCGCCAGTGGCCTCGACCTGCTGGCGCGCATCCGCGAGCAACACCCACGGTTGCCGGTGATCATCATGACCGCGCACTCCGACCTCGACAGCGCAGTGGCCTCGTATCAGGGCGGCGCTTTCGAATACCTGCCCAAGCCGTTCGACGTTGACGAGGCGGTGTCGCTGGTCAAACGCGCCAACCAGCATGCGCAGGAGCAGCAAGGCCTGGAAGTGGTGCCGGCCCTGACCCGCACCCCGGAAATCATCGGCGAAGCGCCAGCGATGCAGGAGGTGTTTCGCGCCATCGGCCGCTTGAGCCACTCCAACATCACCGTGCTGATCAACGGCGAATCCGGCACCGGTAAAGAATTGGTTGCCCACGCCCTGCACCGCCACAGCCCGCGCGCGGCCTCGCCGTTCATCGCGCTGAACATGGCGGCGATCCCCAAGGACCTGATGGAATCCGAGCTGTTCGGCCACGAAAAAGGCGCGTTCACTGGCGCGGCCAACCTGCGGCGCGGGCGTTTCGAGCAGGCGGACGGCGGCACGCTGTTCCTCGACGAAATCGGCGACATGCCGGCCGACACTCAGACCCGTTTGCTGCGCGTGCTGGCCGATGGCGAGTTCTATCGCGTTGGCGGCCATGTGCCGGTCAAGGTCGATGTGCGGATCATTGCTGCGACTCACCAGAATCTGGAAACCCTGGTGCATGCCGGGAAATTCCGTGAGGACTTGTTCCACCGCCTCAACGTGATCCGCATCCACATTCCACGCCTGTCGGACCGTCGCGAAGACATCCCGACCCTGGCCAAGCACTTCCTCAGCCGCGCCGCACAAGAACTGGCGGTAGAGCCGAAGCTGCTCAAGAGCGAGACCGAGGAATACCTGAAGAACCTGCCATGGCCGGGCAACGTACGGCAGCTGGAGAACACCTGCCGCTGGATCACGGTGATGGCCTCCGGGCGCGAAGTGCACATCAGTGACTTGCCGCCGGAACTGTTGAGCCTGCCGCAGGATTCGGCGCCGGTGACCAACTGGGAGCAGGCGCTGCGCCAGTGGGCCGATCAGGCGTTAGCCCGTGGCCAGTCGAGCCTGCTCGACAGCGCGGTGCCGGCGTTCGAGCGGATCATGATCGAGACTGCTTTGAAGCACACCGCCGGGCGTCGGCGTGATGCGGCGGTATTGCTCGGCTGGGGGCGTAATACCCTGACGCGCAAGATCAAGGAATTGGGGATGAAAGTGGATGGTGGGGATGATGATGAGGGGGATGAGGGTTAACTCGGCACTCTAGTCGTCCGCGAAAAGATCGCAGCCTCCGGCAGCTCCTACAGAGAACGCATATCACTGTAGGAGCTGCCGAAGGCTGCGATCTTTTTTTGTGTGCACCGCCACAAGGCACGGCGAACCGCAATTGGGCATGACTCACTGATCAAAAAAACACCAACAAGATCAAAGCTTCAACCAAGCAGAGGCATCAAATCCCCGATTCACGGGGCTTTCGCGGCTCTTCGGCTTTTTTCTGTTTCGAAATACTAAAACTGGCACGCCACCTGCAGTAACGCTTACAGGTGATTCGATTCACCAACCCTTTCGGGGACCTTGGTACAGGCAGGCCGGGGATTCCCCTCTTTACACCGGGTTCAACCCGCAACGCGGCGAGCCCACCCTTTTGGGATCCTTGGTACAGGCAGGCCGGGGGTTCCCTCTTTACACAGGACCGACGCTCTCAGCGAAGTCCGCCCCGTTTTGGGAACCCTGGTACAGGCAGGCCGGGGATTCCCGCTTTTATTGCTCCCGCAGATGGATCTGCAGCCGCCAGCGGTCATCGACCTTGCTGCTGGCCCAGTCCCCCTGCAGCGGCCGCGCCGCCAGCACCGTCAG
The DNA here is from genome assembly GCF_044753325.1 of Pseudomonas sp. NPDC088414. Taxonomy (NCBI): domain Bacteria; kingdom Pseudomonadati; phylum Pseudomonadota; class Gammaproteobacteria; order Pseudomonadales; family Pseudomonadaceae; genus Pseudomonas; species Pseudomonas sp. NPDC088414. The sequence goes on from NZ_JBIVMY010000005.1 coordinate 8,312, forward strand.
CAACAGCCCTCCGTCACTCAAGCGCGTTCGCCAGTTCACGTCTTTGCCGTTGAGCTTGAGCTGACCCTTTTGCGCCTTGCCCTCTGCCTGAAACAACAGGGCCACGGTGCCGTCGATGATTTCGCCGTGCAGCTTCGGTTCGTTATCGAACCACACCACCAGGCCGTCAGCGGTCACCTCGACCTGCTGCAGCACGCTCGGATCCGGCGTGGTCAGGCGGCCGATCATCAAACCGATCATCAGCCCGAAAATCGCCAGCGAACCGATCACCCGCGGGAATAGTTTCGAACGCGGGTCGGCTTGCGGCGTAGAATGCGCGTCATCTTTACCTTCGGAGCCGTGCATGTTTCACGTCATCCTTTTTCAACCAGAAATTCCGCCGAACACCGGCAACGTTATCAGGCTGTGCGCCAACAGCGGCTGCCACCTGCATTTGATCGAACCGCTGGGTTTCGAGATGGACGACAAGCGCTTGCGCCGGGCCGGTCTCGACTACCACGAATATGCCACGTTGCAGCGTCACGCCGACCTCGCCAGTTGCCTTGAGAGTCTCGGCAACCCTCGGCTGTTCGCATTTACCACCAAAGGCTCGCGGCCGTTTCACGATGCCGCGTTCGTCCCGGGCGATGCATTCATCTTCGGCCCGGAAAGCCGTGGCCTGCCGCCGGAAGTGCTGGACGCCCTGCCCGCCGAACAGCGCCTGCGCCTGCCGATGCGTGAAGGCTGCCGCAGCCTGAACCTTTCCAACACCGTGGCGGTAGCCGTGTACGAAGCGTGGCGGCAGAACGACTTCAAATAACCACCCACCCGCAAAAACATCACCCCTGTAGGAGCTGCCGAAGGCTGCGATCTTTTGATCTTCAAAAACAAGATCAAAAGATCGCAGCCTTCGGCAGCTCCTACATGAAGGTTTCGTTTACCCCATGAAAAAAGCGCCTTTAAACGGCGCTTTTTTCATGGGGCAAACGAAGCTTTTATTGTATGGTCGGCGTCTCGCCAGCTTCCTGCATGCGCTGCAGCTCTTGCGCGTACAGAGCGTCGAAGTTCACCGGCGCCAGCATCAGGGCCGGGAACGAACCGCGGGTCACCAGGCTGTCCAGGGTCTCGCGAGCGTACGGGAACAGGATGTTCGGGCAGAACGCACCCAGAGTGTGGCTCATCGAAGCCGCGTCCAGGTTCTTGATCAGGAAGATACCGGCCTGTTGCACTTCAGCGATGAAGGCCACTTCGTCGCCGTTTTTCACGGTCACGGACAGGGTCAGCACGACTTCATAGAAATCGCCTTCCAGCTCTTTCTGGCGAGTGTTCAGATCCAGACCGACGGTCGGGTCCCACTGCTGGCGGAAGATCGCCGGGCTTTTCGGGGCTTCGAAGGACAGATCGCGTACGTAGATGCGCTGCAAGGAGAATTGCGGTGCGGTTTCTTCTTCGCTGGCTGCAGTGTTCTGTTGGTCAGTCATCTCAGATCCTTTCTGATCTTGGGTCTTTTAGGGATTGCTGTACTTGGGTGCAGCCGTTCAGGCCTTGAGCAGCGCGTCGAGCTTGCCGGCGCGCTCCAGGGCATACAAATCATCACAACCGCCGATGTGCTTTTCGCCGATCCAGATCTGCGGCACGGACGTGCGTCCCGCCTTCTGGCTCATGGCAGCACGAATCTGCGGCTTGCCATCGACCTTGATCTCTTCGAAGGCCACACCTTTGTTCGCGAGCAATTGCTTGGCTCGCATGCAGTAAGGGCAGTAGTCGCTGGAGTAGACGATGACTTCGCTCATATCACTTCACCAGCGGCAGGTTGTCGCCTTTCCAGCTGGAGATCCCGCCGGACAGCTTGGCGGCAGTGAAGCCGGACTTCATCAGCTCGCGAGCGTGGGTGCCAGCGGTCTGGCCCAGGGCGTCCACCAGAATGATGGTCTTGGCCTTGTGTTTTTCCAGCTCGCCGGTACGCGCAGCCAGCTTGTCTTGAGGAATGTTGATCGCGCCAACGATATGACCGGCGGCGTAATCTTTCGCCGGACGGATGTCCACCACCACGCCTGCGTCCTTGTTGACCAGTGCGGTCAGTTCGCCGGTGCTCAGGCTTTTACCGCCGCCCTGCATCGTGTGCGCCAGCAGCAAAGCCAGCAATACGACGAAGATACCGACAAGAATGTAGTGGTTAGTGGCAAATTCAATCAGGTGAGCAACCATCGAAGGAGGTTCCAGGGCGTTAAAATGTCGGCCAGTATACACAGCCACTATGGTGGGCCAAACCCCGTCCGGCGGTGACGTGGTCGGAACTAAGCATTAAACTCGCCACTCCCTTTTTCAACGCCCTCTTCTTTATTAGCCACGAGTGGATTCCATGACTACCACGCCTAAACCTTTGGTCCTGATGATTCTCGACGGCTTCGGTCACAGTGACAGCCACGAATCCAATGCCGTGTATGCGGCGAAGAAACCTGTGCTCGATCGTCTGTGGGCCACGGTACCGAACGGCCTGATCTCGGGCAGCGGCATGGACGTCGGTCTGCCGGACGGCCAGATGGGTAACTCCGAAGTCGGCCACATGAACCTCGGCGCTGGGCGCGTGGTGTATCAGGACTTCACTCGCGTGACCAAAGCGATCCGCGACGGCGAGTTTTTCGAAAACCCGACCATCTGCGCCGCCGTGGATAAAGCCGTGGCCGCCAGCAAAGCCGTGCACTTCATGGGCCTGCTGTCCGATGGCGGCGTACACAGCCACCAGGATCACCTGATCGCCATGGCCGAACTGGCCTTCAAGCGCGGCGCCGAAAAGATCTACCTGCACGCCTTCCTCGATGGCCGCGACACCCCGCCGAAAAGCGCCGCGTCGTCAATCGAACTGCTCGACGCGACCTTTCAGGCACTTGGCAAGGGTCGCATCGCCAGCCTCATCGGGCGCTACTTCGCGATGGACCGTGACAACCGTTGGGACCGCGTCTCCCAAGCCTACAACCTGATCGTCGACGGCAACGCCGAATTCAATGCGGCCACCGCGCAGGAAGGCCTCGACGCCGCCTACGCCCGTGGCGAGAGCGACGAATTCGTCAAAGCCACCACCATCGGCGAGCCGGTCAAGGTCGAAGACGGCGACGCCGTGGTGTTCATGAACTTCCGCGCCGATCGTGCCCGCGAGCTGAGCCGAGTATTTGTCGAAGACGATTTCAAGGAATTCGAGCGCGCGCGCCAGCCAAAAGTGCAGTACGTGGGCTTGACCCAATACGCCGCCAGCATTCCAGCCCCTGCAGCCTTTGCTCCGGGCAGCCTGGAAAACGTGCTTGGCGACTACCTGGCAAAAAACGGCAAGACTCAGCTGCGCATCGCCGAAACCGAAAAATACGCGCACGTGACCTTCTTCTTCTCCGGCGGCCGTGAAGAACCGTTCCCGGGTGAAGAGCGCATCCTGATCCCGTCGCCGAAAGTCGCCACCTACGACCTGCAACCGGAAATGAGCGCGCCGGAAGTCACCGACCGCATCGTCGATGCCATCGAACACCAGCGTTACGACGTGATCGTGGTCAACTACGCCAACGGCGACATGGTCGGCCACAGCGGCGTGTTCGACGCTGCGGTAAAAGCCGTGGAGTGCCTGGACACCTGCGTTGGTCGCATCGTCGAAGCGCTGGAAAGGGTGGGGGGCGAAGCGCTGATCACCGCTGACCACGGCAACGTCGAAAAAATGGCCGATGAAGAAACCCACCAAGCGCACACCGCGCACACCACCGAGCCGGTGCCGTTCATTTATGTCGGCAAGCGTGACCTCAAAGTGCGCGAAGGCGGCGTACTGGCGGACGTGGCACCGACCATGCTGATGCTGTTGGGTCTGGAAAAACCGGCGGAAATGACTGGTACCTCGATTCTGGTGTAATTCGCCAGATCAAACATCGCCAAACCCTGTGGGAGCTGGCTTGCCAGCGATAGCAATCTGACAGCCAACAGCTATGTTGAATGTGCAGACGCCATCGCTGGCAAGCCAGCTCCCACAGTGGTTTATGGGGTTTTCGAAATGGAAATGAGCCTGTCTGCCGCTCCAGTTATCACACAAGCCCAATTGGGCGTTTTTTTTGCAGCCCCGGGCGGGCATACTAGGCCGTCCATTACCCTGGTGCCGCCCGCCTCTATGCTCCGCGTCCTGATCGCCCTCGCTCTGACTTGCCTGCTCCAACCGGCCTTCGCTGACGAGCGCGCGCAAACCCAACAGCAGTTGGATGCCACGCGTCAGGACATTGCCGAGCTGAAAAAGCTGCTGGGCAAGCTGCAGGAAGAAAAATCCGGTGTACAGAAAGAGCTCAAGGGCACCGAGACCGAGATGGGCAAGCTCGAGAAGCAGGTCGATGCCCTGCAGAAAGAGCTGAAGAAAAGCGAATCCGAGCTGCAGCGGCTCGATGCGGAGAAAAAAAAACTCCAGAGCGCGCGCACTGAACAACAGCGACTGATCGCCATCCAGGCCCGCGCGGCCTATCAGAACGGCCGTCAGGAATACCTCAAGCTGCTGCTCAACCAGCAGAATCCCGAGAAATTCGCCCGCACTCTCACCTATTACGATTACCTGAGCCAGGCCCGCCTGGAGCAGTTGAAGAACTTCAACGAAACCCTGCGCCAACTGGCCAATGTCGAAAAAGACATCGCCATGCAGCAGGCGCAATTGCTGGTACAAAAAAGCAGCCTCGACACCCAGCGCGACGAGCTGGAAAAGGTCCGCAAGGAACGCCAGCAAGTCCTCGCCAAACTCAACGATGACGTGAAAGCCCGCGACCAGAAACTGGCCGCCCGCGAGCAGGATCAGGCAGACCTGTCTAAAGTCCTTAAAACCATTGAAGAAACCCTGGCCCGCCAGGCCCGTGAGGCAGAAGAAGCGCGACAGAAAGCGCTGATTGCCCAGCAGGAAGCGGAAAAAAAGCGTTTGCGTGAGGCGCAGGCTGATAACAGCGACGCCCCACGAAAACCAGCCAGACCAACCCCCGGCGCGCTGGTATCCAGCAGCGGCGAGACCTTCGGTGGCCCTTTTGCTGCAACCCGGGGAAAACTTCCATGGCCGGTTGATGGTCGATTGCTGGCACGCTTCGGCGAAAGCCGGGGCGACGATGCCCGGACCAAGTGGGATGGCGTGATGATCAGCGCCGCTGCCGGCAGCCAGGTGCATGCCGTGCACGGCGGGCGCGTGGTGTTCGCCGACTGGTTGCGCGGCGCCGGGCTGCTGGTGATCCTCGATCACGGCAATGGTTTTCTGAGTCTTTACGGTCACAACCAGACGCTGCTCAAGTCGGCCGGTGACGTGGTAAAAGCCGGTGAGTCGATCTCCACTGTGGGTAACAGTGGTGGTCAGGACACGCCAGCGCTGTATTTCGCAATTCGTCAGCAGGGTCACCCGAGTGATCCGGCGCAATGGTGTCACGCGCAAGGATAAGCGCGTCGCCTAATTCAGGAGTTCGTTCGACATGCTGCATTTGTCCCGCCTTACCTCGCTGGCCCTGACGATCGCCCTGGTGATCGGCGCGCCTCTGGCGTTCGCCGCTCAACCGGCCCCGGCCGTCGCTCCGGCAGGCACTGCCGCGACCGCCAAGGCCCCGTTGCCGCTGGAAGAGTTGCGCACCTTTGCCGAGGTCATGGACCGGATCAAGGCAGCGTATGTCGAACCGGTGGACGACAAGACCCTGCTGGAAAACGCGATCAAGGGCATGCTCAGCAACCTCGATCCGCACTCCGCCTATCTCGGCCCTGAAGACTTCACCGAGCTGCAGGAAAGCACCAGCGGCGAATTCGGCGGCCTGGGCATCGAAGTCGGCTCCGAAGACGGCTTCATCAAGGTCGTCTCGCCAATCGACGACACCCCGGCGTCGAAGGCCGGCATCCAGGCCGGTGACTTCATCGTCAAGATCAACGGCCAGCCGACGCGTGGCCAGACCATGACCGAAGCCGTGGACAAGATGCGCGGCAAGATCGGCCAGAAGATCACCCTGACCCTGGTGCGCGACGGTGGCACGCCGTTCGACGTGACCCTGGCCCGCGCCGTGATTCAGGTGAAGAGCGTCAAGGCGCAGCTGCTGGAGTCGGGCTACGGCTACATCCGCATCACCCAGTTCCAGGTCAAGACCGGCGAAGAGGTTTCCAAGGCCCTGGCCAAGCTGCGCAAGGACAACGGCAAAAAGCTCAACGGCATCATCCTCGACCTGCGCAACAACCCGGGCGGCGTGTTGCAGGCGGCGGTGGAAGTGGTCGACCACTTCATCAAGAAAGGCCTGATCGTCTACACCAAAGGCCGGATCGCCAACTCCGAGCTGCGCTTCTCCGCCACCGGCAAGGATGAAAGCGAAGCGGTGCCGATGGTCGTGCTGATCAACGGTGGCAGCGCCTCGGCTTCGGAAATCGTCGCCGGCGCCCTGCAGGATCAGAAACGCGCCGTGGTCATGGGCACCACCAGTTTCGGCAAAGGCTCGGTGCAGACCGTGCTGCCGCTGAACAACGACCGCGCACTGAAGATCACCACCGCGCTGTATTTCACGCCGAACGGTCGCTCGATTCAGGCCCAGGGCATCGTCCCGGACATCGAAGTGCGCAAGGCCAAGATCACCAACGAGGCGGACGGCGATTACTTCAAGGAAGCCGACCTGCAAGGTCACCTGGGCAACGGCAACGGCGGTGCAGACAAGCCGACCGGTTCCGGCGCCAAGGCCAAGGCCATGCCGCAGGATGACGATTACCAGTTGGCCCAGGCCCTGAGCCTGCTCAAAGGGCTGAGCATCACGTCCGGCCGTTGAGGATGTCTTTGCGTTTCTTCTTCGTCCTGCTCTGCTGTCTGGCGGGTGCTGCTCACGCAGAACCCGCCAGGACGCCCCCGCCAAAAGCCTACCTGACGCTGATCATCGACGACCTGGGACAGAACCTGCCCCGGGATCGCCGCGTGCTGGCCCTGCCCGGCCCGGTGACCACAGCGATCATGCCCGACACTCCGCACGCTACCGAATTCGCCCGCGAAGCCCATCGCGCCGGCAAGATCGTGATCCTGCATATGCCCATGGACCCGGCCACCGGCCCGTATGCCTGGCATCCCGAGCTGCCGCTCGAAGAACTTGAGAGGCGCCTTAACGCTGCGTTCAAAATGGTCCCCTACACCGCTGGCATCAATAACCACATGGGCAGCCGCATGACCGCGCAACCGGTGGCAATGGCGTGGCTGATGGGCGAGTTGCAGCGCCGTCACAAGTTCTTCGTCGACAGCCGCACCAGCGCCCAGACCGTGGCGGCGCAGCAGGCCCAGAAAATCGACTTGGCCAGTGTTTCACGGGATGTGTTCCTCGATGACGAGCGCACGGAAGCCGCCATCTTTACCCAACTGCAAACGGCCATCAGCCTGGCGCACAAGCAGGGTTCGGCGGTGATGATCGGTCACCCTTATCCGCAGACACTGGCAGTGCTGGAACGTGAAATGCCGAAACTCAAGGCGCAAGGCATCGAGTGGATCGACATTAAGCAGATGATCAGCGTGCGCAGTAACAAGGCCACCGCTGCACACGGAAAGAACGGAATTTACCGTTAGTTTTTGCAGCGGGTTTCCAATAACTCTTTGCAACTCCAACAAATAGCAACACCTCCGAAACCACAATAAGGCAAAACCACCTTATTCTGCGCCAGTCTCATATCCCGCACATTAGCCAAGGACTGGCCATGAACTTAAATACGCTTCACCCAAGTTTCTTATTACTTGCGGCCCTTTCGCTCCCCGCTTACTCAACCCCTGTCGATTATGGCAAAGGCGCCGAGAATCATGCGCCATCGAAATACCTGAGCAACAAGAACGGCGAGCATGACTACTGGACAGGAATCGGCAAATACCAAAGCCGCGAACACGGCGTATGCACTGCCTTTCTTATTGATACCAACAGCGCTCGACCGTCAGACTCCGCCTATGCTCTCACCAGTGCACACTGTGTGGGCAAAGACAATGGCGTCATGCAAACGGATGAGCCCATTAAAGCCACCATAACCTTCAAGCATTTCCTTGATACGGAGGATGCCAGCAAGACTTTCCCTCTGAAAAAAGTTTCCTGGAGCAGCATTCAGGGCATCGATCTGGCTCTTTTGGAGCTTGAAGTATCACAGGGTGAACTTCGGGCGCAGGGCATCACGCCTCTGAAACTGGCACAGCAACCGCCGGCTGACGCAAGTGACATTCTGATTGTGCACGGGCCCGGCGGGACGCCATTGCGACTGTCCGCTTGCATCCATGATCCTTCGCCAGCCATTTTCGAAACGCCCTGGGTGTGGCGACATACTGTCAGCAACCAATGCAAAGATGTTGCTTCCGGCAGCTCGGGGAGCCCGGTCATTGTCCGAGCGACCAACGAGGTCTATGCCGTTCTGGGTACCCTCGCAGAGCATCTGACGCCACTGCCCGGATATGGCCAGATGCCAAGCGGCAGTTACGGTAGCCCGACCTCGGTTTTCAACAACTGCTTTATCGATGGCAAACTCAATACCAACCCGCAAGTGTGCGAGTTATTTCCGGCAGCATCCATGAGTCTGCCCCCACGACTGCCAATGTATGCAAAGATCAGCGTAAACGAGCACGGTAACTATATTTATCCCGCCTGGAACTTTGAAGTAACCGCCAGCACTCGCTTTATCCGGACCAAACGAACTACTGATCCGCTCGACTGCGAAACTCCGCAAGGCTACAGCCAGCCAATCAATACTGACACCGCCCCCACTCGGCTAAATGTTCCAATGGGACCTGAAACCGGGCTTAACAATCTTTGTATCATTGCCACCAACAGTATCGAGGACCTATTGCCCGCCGGCACTTATCGCAATGCCGTCACTGTCCCCACTTATCTGATTGATGCGGGCCCGACGCCTGTTCCGACCGTAGATATATCCTTTAACAAAGAAATAAACAGGGCGCAGATTTTCTGGCCAAAACGCAAGAACGAGGGCCTTGATGGCTACGAGGTAAAAGACGGTCTTGCTGGAAAAGTCAGCTGCGAAGACCCGCAGGGTTATAGTCGTGTGACCTCCAATTGGCTGCGTCCGGAAAGCAACTTCCCCCTCAAGCTCTGCGTTTACGCCGTCGACCCCAACAATCAGCGCTCAGAATTGAAGGAATACGTCCGGGAATGGGAAGCGCTCAAAAACAGCGCCCCCTGAGCTGATCAGCGACGCCGGCCTTGTGCTCAGTGGGCATAACCGGAGCGCAAGGCAGCCAATGGCACGGAACGGTTTTTTCGGAAACAACTGGTCACGACGTCATACATAGTTACCGCCAGAGAGCGGGTGCGAATACCGATAGTGAGACCTGCAACGGGTCGCGACTCCCTTGAGTCGCCGTTCAACTATCAGGAGTGACCATGACCATCCATGACCAGGCCGCAGCGCCATCCAGGCAAATCGAGCCGATCCGACACGACAATCTGCTGATCCATTTCACCTCGGAATTTCACCGCATCTGGGACAGCACCGGCTCACGGGCTAAACCCGCGGCCTTCTGGCGCCCGACTCCGGCACCGGATGTGTTGCCGGGCTATTTTCCGCTCGGCGACGTGTTCACCGCCGGACTCCACAACATCAACGGCAGCACCGTCGTCGCCGTGGTTTGCGAAGCCGATTTCCCCAGTGCAGATTCAATGAATGGCCCGGCACTGTGCCGTCCGGAGGATTTCGAGCTGATCTGGAAAGATTCCGGCTCAGGCTCGAAGAAAGACGGTGCTGTATGGCGACCGCTTGCCCCGCAAGGTTATGTGGCCATGGGCGCGGTCTGCTCCAATGATCACGAAAAACCTTCACTCAATGCGGTTCGCTGCGTGCGCGCCGATCTGGTGATCGCCTCGGACATCGGCGAACTGATCTGGAACGACAGGGGCAGCGGCGCCCGACAGAGCCTCAGTGCGTGGAGTGTCACACCACCCGGTGCAGCCCCGGGAGAGATTCACTTCGCACCAGGTACTTTTATTGCGGCAAACACTTTCAACCGGCCCGAGAGCTATGTCGGGGTCTATTCGCTACGGATGCAGATCACCCCACTGATCAAATCATCGCCACAGTTGCCGGTGCTCAGCGCAGCGGATGCTCCGCAAAAAAACGGAGCAGCCACTATCGCTCAAGTGGTCGAGCTTCCATGGTTTGCCGTCAAGGATGACTTGTCACCACTCGAACAATTGCGCACCACGCCGTTTTATCGCCTGGAAAGAACCGACCAGTACTATCTGGTTGGGAGCGGACACAACACGGGCGATGGAAGCCGGGCGTTCAAATGGACGACGCAGCGGCTGCAGAATCCGAAAATGCTGCGACTATTCACTCAACTGACTACGGTGAATTTCGTCGGTCCCTGGACAAGGCATGCAGATATGCTTCCGACATTACCGTTCTCGGCGAGATTGGACAGTCAGTTCACCCACAGCGAGACTTCAATCAGCGGCTGGCAGGCGCCGTCTGTCACCCATGTAATTGCCATGGCAGGCAAAGGCAGGTTCGTGGCGGTTTATCAACTGGAGAGTTTTTACGAGTTGCTGAGGGCAGACGGTTCGCAAGTGGGGATCAATCTCGGCTACACCCACGACGAAAATCTGCATCTACTGCAATATCCGCCGCACGAATGCCCCCACAATACAGTGGAACAGCCGGCACTGACGGCTACAGATAGCGCCCCATGATTTCGTCGACAACCCCGTCCTTGCGCATCTGATCCAACGCCGCCTGCAGCCTGGCGACCGTTGCATCCGACACATCCTTGTTCAGCGCCAGGTACAACTCGGCGCTGTTGAAGCGCAGCACGGTCTTGAGGCCGGTGACCCCGTCCTGCCGCGCCAGATAACGCCCGGCAGGATCGCCCGTGGCCCACAGGTCGATCTGGCCGTTGACCAGTTTTTTCGCGTTGTCCTGATCGCGCAGCACGACCATAGGCTTCAAGCCTTGTTTGGTCAGCGTCTCGGCAATCGCATCGCCCTTGTAGGCACCGATCTTGTATTTGCGTGCATCGTTGAGGGTGTCGAGGGTGATTTTGCTGTCGGCCCTGGCCAACATGATCCAGTCGTCCGGACCGATCGGGCCGACCCATTTGAACAGGTTTTCGCGGTCCGGCAGGCGGGCCATCACGAAGGCGCCGTAGCCGGGGTTTTCCAGCGCCAGCTTGTAGACGCGCTCCCATGGGAAGCGCAGCGTCAGGCTGTAGGTGAGCCCGGCACGCTTGAACATTTCACGCACGATGTCGGCGGCAATGCCGTTGATGTTCTCGCCCTTGGCGAAATTTTTTCCGTCTTTCGCCATGTTGTAGGGCGGAAAGTTTTCGGTGAGGAGCACCAGATCGGTGTCAGGACTGTTTTCGGCCCGCGCCGTGTTGATTAACAACACAGAGGCACTGGCGAGAACGAGAAGCAGGCGTTTGATCATGTCGGGCTACCGGAATCCATGGCGTGCCCAAGAGTGCCTTGGGTACGCCATGCTGTCCACTGGCCTGTACGGTTTAGCGCATCACGATGCCGCGTTTGGCCATATACGCTTTCGCTTCCTGCACGGTGTATTCGCCGAAGTGGAAAATACTCGCCGCCAGTACCGCGCTGGCGTGGCCTTCAAGGATGCCGTCGGCCAGATGCTGCAGGTTGCCGACGCCGCCGGAAGCGATCACCGGAATGCCCAGCGCATCGCTGATTGCGCGGGTCACACCGAGGTCGAAGCCGTTTTTCATGCCGTCCTGATCCATGCTGGTCAGCAGGATCTCGCCGGCACCGAGGCCTTCCATCTTCTTCGCCCACTCGACCGCGTCGAGGCCGGTCGGCTTGCGCCCGCCGTGGGTGAAGATTTCCCAGCGCGGGGTTTCGCCCGGGCCGGAGACCTTCTTCGCGTCGATGGCGACGACGATGCACTGCGAGCCGAAATGCTGCGCCGCTTCGCCGACGAATTCCGGATTGAACACCGCTGCAGTGTTGATCGAGACCTTGTCCGCACCGGCGTTGAGCAGATTGCGGATGTCCTGCACGGTGCGCACGCCACCGCCGACGGTCAACGGGATGAACACCTGGCTGGCCATGCGCTCGACGGTATGCAGCGTGGTGTCGCGGCCATCGACGCTGGCGGTGATGTCGAGAAAGGTAATCTCGTCGGCACCCTGCTCGTCATAACGACGGGCGATTTCCACCGGGTCGCCAGCATCGCGGATGTTCTCGAACTTCACACCTTTGACGACCCGGCCGTTGTCCACGTCCAGGCAAGGGATGATGCGTTTGGCCAGCGCCATGGTCAGTCCTCAGCCTTGGTACGAATCGCAGAAAGCTTGCGCTTCAGCGACGTCGAGGGTGCCTTCGTAGATCGCCCGGCCAGTGATTGCACCGATGATGCCCGGCGCCTTGGCGTCGAGCAGCGACTTGATGTCACCCAGATTGTGGATACCGCCGGACGCGATCACCGGGATCTTCGTCGCTGCAGCCAGTGCAGCGGTGAACGGTACGTTGCAGCCCTGCATCATGCCGTCTTTGGCGATGTCGGTATAAACGATCGAGGACACGCCGTCGGCTTCAAACTGCTTGGCCAGGTCGATGACCTGCACGGTGCTGATTTCAGCCCAGCCATCGGTGGCAACGAAACCGTCCTTGGCATCCAGACCGACGATGATCTTGCCCGGGAACGCGCGGCAGGCTTCAGCGACGAACGCCGGATCTTTTACGGCTTTTGTGCCAATGATCACGTAGCTGACGCCCGCCTTGACGTAGTGCTCGATGGTTTCCAGCGAGCGGATACCGCCGCCGATCTGGATCGGCAGGTTCGGGTAGCGCTTGGCGATTGCGGTGACCACTTCACCGTTGACCGGCTGGCCTTCGAATGCGCCGTTCAGATCGACCAGATGCAGACGGCGGCAACCGCCCTCCACCCACTTGGCAGCCATGCTCACCGGGTCCTCGGAGAACACTGTGGAATCTTCCATGCGGCCCTGGCGCAGACGTACGCAGGCACCGTCTTTAAGATCGATAGCGGGAATAATCAGCATCTGGCAAACCTTAATATTTGAATGTTCAGCTTGGCTCGGGAATCAGTTT
>NZ_JBIVMY010000005.1:21341-75683 GCF_044753325.1 Pseudomonas sp. NPDC088414
CCCACCCCCCCCCCCCCCCCCCCCCCCCCCCCCCCCCCCCCCCCCCCCCCCCCCCCCCCCACCCCCCCCCCCCCCCCCCCCCCCCCCACCCCACCCCCCCCACCCCCCCCCCACTCGGCGGCGGCTCCCCAACACAAAAATCGCCCTGTTGTAATAGTGCGGAGCAATTTCACGGGTAAACAGCTCAAGAATTTCCGCCGCTTCGAACGAACCCAGGTCGAGTTCGAAACGGTCTTCCATGAACCGCTGAATCTTGCGATTGGCCTCGCTCTCCTGTTCGGGAGTGAGGGTCAGGATCGGCGGTTTGGACTTCTTGGCGGCCATTTACCAGCGACCGTCCCACGCGGCGAAGTTCTGCAGCAATTGCAGGCCATGGGTATGGCTCTTCTCCGGGTGGAACTGCACGGCAAAACGCGAGCCTTCGGCCAGCGCTGCGGCGAAATCGACCCCGTAATGACCGCTGCCCACCACCTGCCGCGCGTTGGCGGCGGCGATGTAGTAGCTGTGCACGAAGTAGAAACGCGCCATGTCCGGAATGTCGTGCCACAGCGGGTGACTGACTTTCTGCTGCACTTCGTTCCAGCCCATGTGCGGGACTTTCAGGTGCTCGCCGTCTTCATGCAGGTCTTTGCCGAAGAACTTCACCGCGCCCGGGAACAGGCCGATGCAGTCAACGCCGTCGTTCTCTTCGCTGCTGTCGAGCAGGGCTTGCATGCCGACGCAGATGCCGAGAAACGGACGATCCTGGCTGACTTCACGTACCAGCGAATCGAAACCGAGGCGACGGATCTCTGCCATGCAATCGCGAATCGCGCCAACGCCCGGGAATACCACCCGGTCGGCTTCGCGGATCACGTCGGCATCGCTGGTGATCAGCACCTTGCCGGCGCCGACGTGCTCCAGGGCCTTGGCCACCGAGTGCAGGTTGCCCATGCCGTAGTCGATAACTGCAACCGTCTGCATTACAGAACGCCTTTGGTCGATGGCATTTGCCCGGCCATGCGCTCATCCAGCTCGACGGCCATGCGCAGGGCGCGGCCGAAAGCCTTGAACACGGTTTCGATCTGGTGGTGGGTGTTGGTGCCACGCAGGTTGTCGATGTGCAGGCTGACCAAGGCGTGGTTGACAAAGCCCTGGAAGAATTCCTGGAACAGATCGACGTCGAAGCCGCCCACAGTGGCGCGGGTGTAAGGCACGTGCATCTGCAGGCCTGGACGACCGGAGAAGTCGATCACCACGCGCGACAGCGCTTCATCGAGCGGCACGTAGGCGTGACCGTAGCGACGGATGCCTTTCTTGTCGCCGATGGCTTTGGCGAAGGCCTGGCCGAGGGTGATACCGACGTCTTCCACAGTATGGTGGTCGTCGATATGCAGATCGCCCTTGCATTCAATATCCAGGTCGATCAACCCGTGACGGGCGATCTGATCCAGCATGTGCTCAAGAAAAGGAACTCCGATATCGAATCGGGCCTTTCCGGTGCCATCAAGGTTGATCGAGGCTTTGATCTGGGTTTCCAGAGTGTCGCGCTCGACAGACGCCTTACGTTCGGCCATCACCAGCTCCGCAAAATCATTGGGCGAAAAAGGCAGCCATTATAGGCACGCGGGGCCGAAACAGAAACACGCGACGTGAGATGCCTGACGGATAGAACGCCCGGCTGTCGCGGGTAGACATGTCCATACAAGCCATTACAGGCACCCCGAAAACAAATGTGGGAGCGAGCTTGCTCGCGAATGCGGTAGTTCAGCCAACACTGATGTCGACTGACACTGCGCCTTCGCGAGCAAGCTCGCTCCCACAGGTTCGGTGTTTATCCAGCTAACACCTTAGTGAAACAGTACCGCCGTCTTCTGCAGGGTCACCCACACACCCCACGCCAACGGAATGCCCACCACCAGCCATGCAGCGATTGCCAGCGGCTTGCTGCCCGGTGCGGCTTTCCACTCCAGCACGGTGCTCGCATCAGCACCTTTGTCGTGGCCCAGCGCCTGTTCGGCAGCCAGTTCAGCGTCAGTCATGAAGTACTTGTCGGCCACCGGACGCACCAGCAGGTTGCACAGGAAACCCAGCACCAGCAGGCCGGCGAGGATGTACAGAGTGATGTCGTAAGCGGCGGCGCGTTCAACGCCGATGCTCAGCTGATACTCACGCAGGTAGTTCACCAACACCGGACCGAGCACGCCGGCGGCGGCCCAGGCAGTCAGCAGGCGACCGTGGATCGCACCGACCATCTGCGTACCGAACAGGTCGGCCAGATACGCCGGAACGGTCGCGAAACCACCACCGTACATCGACAGAATGATGCAGAACGCCGCCACGAACAGCGCAACATTGCCCAGATGGCCCATGTTCGGGATCAGCGCGTACAGGGCAAAACCGAGGGCGAAGAACACGAAGTAGGTGTTTTTGCGTCCCAGGTAGTCCGAGAACGAAGCCCAGAAGAAGCGGCCTCCGATGTTGAACAGGCTCAGCAGACCGGTGAAGCCGGCAGCGATCGCGGCGATCGAAGCCAGTTGCCCGGCGTCCAGTTGACCGAACGGCACGTCGACGCCCAGCAGCTTGCCGCCGAACACTTCCTGAAGCAGTGGCGAAGCCATGCCGAGGATGCCGATACCGGCCGATACGTTCAGGCACAGCACCAGCCACACCAGACGGAACTGCGGGGTTTTCCACGCCACATTCACGTGCACGTGACGGTGAGTGATCATCGCGTTCGAGGCTTTCTTTGCCGGAGCGGTCCAGCCTTCAGGCTTCCAGCCGGTTGGTGGCACGCGGTAAGCCAGGGCGCCACCGATCATGAACACGAAGTAGATCGCGGCCATGGCCACGAAGCTCTGCCACACACCGACACCGGCAGGCGAAGCGAAGTGGCTCATCAGCGCAGTCGCCAACGGTGCACCGACCATCGCGCCGCCACCGAAACCCATGATCGCCATGCCGGTTGCCATGCCGCGCTTGTCCGGGAACCACTTGATCAGGGTCGAGACCGGCGAAATGTAGCCCAGGCCCAGACCGATACCACCGATCACGCCAGAGCCGATCCACATCAGCCAGATCTGGTGGGTATAAATCCCCAGTGCCGAGATCAGCAGACCGCCGCACCAGCACAGTGCCGATACCACACCGGCCTTGCGTGGCCCGGCGTGTTCCAGCCAGCCACCCCAGATCGCTGCCGAGCAGCCGAGGAAGATGAAGAACAGGGTGTAGATCCAGCCGAGCATGGAGATCGGCCAGTCGCATTGCGAAGAGAAGACCTGAGCGATGAAGCTCATGTCCGGTGCGCAAGCCACCGGAGCGGTGACGCCCAGCGCCTTGGACAGCGGCAACCAGAACACCGAGAAACCGTAGGCCATGCCGATGCACAGGTGGATGGCCAGAGCGGCCGGTGGAACCAGCCAGCGGTTGAAACCGGGCTTGGCGATGATGCGTTCCTTGGACAGGAACGCAGGCTGGTCGGCGCGAAGGCCGTCCGCCGTGATGCTCGTGCTCATTGTGTATCCCCCAATTATTAGTATGGTTCGCCAGCCACTGCTCACCCTCGGCCTTTATGCACGCAGGCATGACCGTTTTTTCGGGTGAAGCTCCTTGAAGGCGCGACGTTAAGTCGCAGAAGGACGGACGAACCGGCGAAGGTTACCATTTGCACGTGACAGAAAAACCAAACTGATATCACCTTTTTCGTGTCATCTGATCTCGTCCCCACAGGAAAAAGCCATGCCGATCGCTGTCCAAGCGCTGAACGATGCCAGTTACCAGGATCAACAGGACCTGCAAAAAATCTATCGTGACGCTCCGCAATGGCTATTCGCACCGTATTCCGGGGACGCTCAACTGATCGAAAACAGCCTGGCTGACGGCTCTTTGATTGCAGGACGTTTCAACGATCGCCTGCTCGGTGCAGCACGCCTGACAAGGCACGACAGGGTTTGGTACTTGTCACATTTGTGTGTACGAAAAGTCACCCGGCGCCGTGGGGTAGCCGAGCGGCTGGTGAACCAAGCACAGAAAATGGCGTCGCAAGCGGGAGCCCAACTGCGCCTGCTGGCACCGGCCGGACACCTTGAAGCTCAGGCGCTGGCTACCAAATTGCAATTGCCGCTGGACGTCATCGCGACATGACAGCGCCCCGAACCGGGCGGATGCAGCGCTATACTCCCCGGCTAAATTACGAATTCGACTAACTACAAGGACTCGCCCATGAAAGCGTTCGGCAAAATCCTGGGTCTGGTACTTCTCGGGCTGTTGCTGATCATTGTGGCGGCGGGCTTCGCCCTGACCCACCTGTTTGATCCCAACGACTACAAAGACGAGATTCGCCAGATAGCTCGCGACAAGGCCCACATCGAGCTGACGCTCAATGGCGATATCGGCTGGAGCCTGTTCCCGTGGCTCGGCCTGGAACTGCATGAGGCCAGCATCGCCACCCTGATCAACCCGACCGAACCGTATGCCGACCTGCAGATGCTCGGCCTGTCCGTGCGCGTGCTGCCGCTGTTGCGCCGCGAAGTGCAGATGAGCGATGTGCGCGTCGAAGGCCTGAACCTGCGCCTCAAACGCGACAAGAACGGCCACGGCAACTGGGAAGACATCGGCAAGCTGCCACCTCCCGCCACGCCTGCCGGCAGCCCGACGCCTGCCAGCCCGCCTATTGCAGAGGCCGCCCAGCCGGAAAAACCGCCGCAGCCGATCCGCCTCGACATCGACAGCCTGACCGTCAACAACGCCCGGGTGGAATACAACGACGAGCAGACCGGCAAACAGTACAGTGCCGAAAGCATCCAGCTGAGCACCGGTGCGGTACACGATTCGACCAACATTCCGCTGAAAGCCACGGCGTTCCTCAGCACCAATCAGCCTGTGTTGCGCGTGCGTACCGAACTCAACGGCGAGCTGCGCATCGAGCGAGCCTTGCAGCGCTACAAGTTCGAAGACATGAAACTGTCCGGCGAACTGACCGGCGACCCACTACAGGGCAAGGCCATGACCTTCTCCGCCCAAGGCCAGATTTCCCTGGACAAGGCAGCGAACGTCGCCGAATGGACCGGGATCAAGATCTCCGCCAACCAGTTGCGTGCCCTCGGTGAGCTGAAAGCCAACGACCTCGACAAGACCCCGCAGATCACTGGCGGAATCTCGATCGCCCAGTTCGATCTGGCGAAATTTGTCGACAGCATCGGCCAGACGTTGCCAGCCATGGCGCCCGGCAGCCTGAGCAAGGTCGAACTGGTCAGCCGCGTGGCCGCCACGCCAACCAGCGTCGCCTTCGACAACATCAACCTGAAACTCGACGACAGCAGCTTCAGCGGGCGCATTGCCGTGGAAGATTTCGCCAAGCAGTCGCTGCGCGCGATCCTCAAGGCTGACACGTTCGACGTCGACCGCTACCTGCCGCCGAAATCGGAAAAAGCCAAAAACGCCACGCAAGTGCGTCAGGCCGAAGTCGCCAGCACCGAAGCCGATGCCATGGCCGGCGCCGGCAGCACACCGCTGCCGGACAAGCCAAGCAAAAGCGCCTGGAGCACCGAGCGCCTGCTACCGGTCGAGCGTCTGGCCAAACTCGACGTCGATGCCGACCTGACCTTCGGCCAACTGACCCTCGACAAACTGCCGATTCAGAATGCCGCGCTCAAAGCCACTGGCCAGGGCGGCCTGCTGACCCTGGAGAACCTGCGGGGCGGCCTGTACAACGGCGACTTCGAAGCCAAGGGCACACTCGACGTTCGCCCAAGTGCGCCGGTGCTGAACCTGCAAACCAGGATCAACCGCGTGCCGGCCGAGAAAATCCTCGAAAGCCAGGGCAAGAATCCGCCGGTCAAAGGACTGGTCACACTGACCAGCAGCCTCACCGGCAGCGGCAACAGCCAACAGGCGCTGATCGAAACCCTCAACGGCAACGCCAGTTTCGTGATCAACAACGGTGTACTGCTCAACGCCAACCTTGAACAGCAACTGTGCAAAGGCATCGCCACCCTCAACCGCAAAACCCTCAGCGGCGAGCCGCGGGGCAAGGACACGCCGTTTCAGGAACTCAAGGGCAACCTGACCTTCCGCAACGGTATCGCCAGCAACCCGGACCTGAAAGTGCGCATCCCTGGCATGACCGTCAACGGCGATGGCGACATCGACCTGCGCGTGCTGGGCATGGATTACCGCGTCGGCATCATCGTCGAAGGCGACACCAGCGCGATGCCGGATCCGGCCTGTCAGGTCGGCGAGAAATTCGTCGGCATCGAGTGGCCGCTGCGCTGCCGTGGCCCGCTGGAGCTGGGCGCCAAGGCCTGCCGTGTGGATAACGAACGTCTCGGCCAGGTCGCGACCAAAATGGCCGGTGACAAACTCAGCGAGAAGATCGATGAAAAACTCGGCGACAAGGTCAGCCCGGAATTGAAAAACGCATTGAAGGGGCTGTTCAAGCGATGAGAGCGGAGCAGTTTTCCACGGCGGTGCTGGAATGGTTCGACCGCCACGGCCGCCACGATTTGCCTTGGCAGCAAGACATCAATCCGTACCGGGTGTGGGTGTCGGAGATCATGTTGCAGCAGACCCAGGTCAGCACCGTGCTCAATTACTTCGACCGCTTCATGGCCGCGCTGCCAACGGTGCAAGCGCTGGCCGAAGCGCCGGAGGATGAAGTGCTGCACCTGTGGACCGGGCTCGGTTACTACACCCGCGCGCGCAATCTGCAAAAAACCGCGAAGATCGTCGTCAGCCAGTACGACGGCGAGTTTCCGCGGGACGTCGAAAAGCTGACGGATCTGCCGGGGATCGGCCTGTCCACCGCCGGGGCTATCGCCAGCATCAGCATGGGCCTGCGCGCGCCGATCCTCGATGGCAACGTCAAACGCGTTCTGGCGCGTTTTACCGCGCAGGAGGGTTACCCGGGGGAACCGAAGGTCACCAAACAGCTGTGGGCCAATGCAGAGCGTTTTACGCCGCACGATCGGGTCAACGCCTACACCCAGGCGATGATGGATCTCGGCGCCACGCTGTGTACGCGCAGCAAACCGAGCTGCCTGCTGTGTCCGCTGGAAAAGGGCTGCGAGGCGCACATGCTCGGCCTGGAGACGCGCTACCCGATCCCCAAACCGCGCAAGGCCATCCCGCAGAAACGCACGCTGATGCCATTGCTGGCCAACGGCGAAGGCGCGATTCTGCTTTATCGCCGCCCGTCCACGGGGCTTTGGGGCGGCTTATGGAGCCTGCCGGAACTCGACGATCTCGACGACCTGCAACATCTGGCCGACCAGCACTCGCTGACCATGGGCGAGCAGCAGGCGCTGCCAAGCCTCATCCACACCTTCAGCCATTTCCAGCTGTCCATTGAACCCTGGCTGGTTCAGGTGCAAGAGGCCGGTCACCACGTGGCCGAGGCCGACTGGCTCTGGTATAACCTCGCCACCCCGCCGCGCCTGGGCCTTGCCGCCCCGGTCAAAACCTTGCTCGAACGCGCGGCCGCCGTATTGAACGCAGGAGAGTCGTCATGACCCGCACCATCATGTGCCGCAAGTACAAAGAAGAACTGCCCGCGCTGGAACGCGCTCCTTTCCCGGGTGCCAAAGGTCAGGATATTTTTGACCACGTATCGGCCAAGGCCTGGGCCGACTGGCAGAAGCACCAGACCCTGCTGATCAACGAAAAACGTCTGAACATGATGAATGCCGAAGACCGCAAATATCTTCAGGGCGAAATGGACAAGTACTTCTCCGGCGAGGATTACGCCAAAGCTGAAGGCTACGTTCCGCCTGCGGAGTAAACCCGCAAAATCGGGGGGCGAATCGTAAGCGACGGAATTAATTTAAGAAATTTTAAAAAAGTCGTTGACGTAAATCCGAAAAACCCTTTTAATGCGCCCCGTTGCCCAGATAGCTCAGTCGGTAGAGCAGGGGATTGAAAATCCCCGTGTCGGCGGTTCGATTCCGTCTCTGGGCACCAAATACCGAAAACCCTGAATCGCAAGATTCAGGGTTTTTTTATGCCTGCGATTTGATGACGGCTCATTCCAGCCTTTTTCCTGGGCTGCGCAAATGCGCGACGGGTTTCGAACAAAGGCGATCCGCGCTACTTTGGCCGCACCTTATGGAAGAGGGTCATCCGCCCGATGAACCAGAAAAGAACCCGCGTGCCCCTGCCCCATCCACCACCCTATCGCCAGAGCCGGATTGCACTCTGGCTGACGGTGCTGGTCGGCGTATTGATCGCCTTCCTCATCGGCGCGTCGATTTATCTTATCGTCCACAGCTTGATCAGCGGCTCCATCACGACCTGGAACCGAACCGGCCCCCGGCATACCTACACCCTGGCGCAGCAACCCCGAATGTTCTGGTTCGAGATCGTGTCGCAGTGCGTTGGCACCCTGTTCCTGATAGCCGTCGGCTGGATTGGATTGTGGATTCACCGAATGGCGCGCGAACCCGGCGACAAGCAGAAGGCCAAGCGTACGCGGGGGTAAAGGAAGGCGCGGGATTGTACCCGCGCCTCGACTTTTCAATACGCCCGACGTTATCCAGCGTCATTCCAGTGGAACACCAGATTGCGCGCAGTGCCGCTGCCAACGTCTGTCACGTCACGCCGTGTTTCGCCATTGCGTGTGGCGAGCACAGTGTATTTACCGGGTGGCAATTGCACGTACACCAGCGGCCCCGTTTGAGTGAGGGTCAGCACGGTTTGCCCCGGTGCCTTTTGAATCGTCACATCGACATCCGCGGTGTACTGGTCTTGCGCGCCCACCGCAAACGTCATGTGCAGGTTGTAACCGGGGGTTTGCTGAATGGCTTTTGACTCGTCCAGGCCAATCCCGCCGGACAGGTAGTTGATGCCGTTTTGCTGTTGTTGCTGGATTTGCACGCCGGCACTGTCGACCGGTTCCAGGTTGGCGGCCTGGGACATGCCAGGCAACAGCAGCCAACCGACAGCAGCGAGCGGCAGCATGAATGAACGAATGTTTTTCATGATGGCGACTCCCGGGTTCTGAAGAACCCAATCGTTACCCTTTTTTAGATTTGGCACCGCAAGGCTTGTTTTAGATTGATTGGTACTTGGCGCATGTACGAAATGGACTACAGACCATTGCTATCAATACGCCTTTTGCCGGCAACGTCCTGCACGACCCATCCCGCCTTCCTGCTGACTTCACAAGCTCGCCCGACATCGCCGAGCGGTGAATCCCGGCATGCTTTTGCGTCTGTTTCCAATGATGCGGAAGACCCGATGAACCCGTTAAAAACTGATGATGCGCAAGACCCGAAAATCGATTCATTGCTGGGAGAGTTGGGCGAACTGATCCGCCAGGCGCGGCAAAAAGTGCTGCGTGCGGTTGATACGATTCAAGTCCAGACCTGCTGGCAGATCGGCCGGCATATTGTCGAGTTTGAACAGCAAGGGGCGCAGCGGGCGGGGTATGGCAAGCGGTTGCTGGCCTTGTTGGCGAAGGATCTGACGGCGCAGTTCGGGAAGGGGTTTGATGAAACCAATCTTCGCAAGATGCGCCTGTTTTATCAGTCATTCCCAATTCGAGACGCACTGCGTCTCGAATTGAGCTGGACTCACTATCGCAGGCTGTTACGGGTCGAAAACGCAAAAGCACGTCAATGGTACGTGGAAGAATCCGCCAACCTGAACTGGTCCAGCCGCGCGCTTGATCGCCAGATCAATACGCTCTACTACGAGCGGCTCCTGATGAGTCGAGACAAGGCCGATGTGGTTGAAGAAGCCTCGATCAACATTGAGGCGATGAAAAACAATCCACGCGAATTCATTCGCGACCCCGTCCTGCTTGAGTTTCTCGGGCTGCCTGCGCCCTGCAAGATCAGAGAGGATGCTCTTGAACAGGCTCTCATCGAACACTTGCAAGGCTTCCTTCTTGAGCTCGGCAAGGGATTTTCCTTTGTCGCTCGCCAGCCACGCCTCAGTACTCATGATGTAGATCTGTACATCGACCTGGTGTTCTACAACTATTTGCTCAAATGCTTCGTGATCATTGAGCTCAAGAGCGGAAGGCTCAGCGCTCGCGACGTCGGACAAATGGACATGTACGTGCGCATGTACGACGAACTCAAGCGCAGCGAAGGCGACAAGCCGACAGTCGGGATCATTCTGTGTGCAGAGAGCAACGACTCGGTCGCGCGTTACTCGATGCTCAAGGGCAATGAGCAACTGTTCGCCAGCAGTTACAAAACCATACTGCCGAGTGAGGAAGAACTGCGCGCCGAACTCAATCGGGAACAGGCCCTGATCGAAGAGCGCCTGCTCCTGCAATCCGCTGAATAGAAACGGCGGATTGTTCCCGTGTGGCGCGAAGGCTATTGTTGACAGCTCCCCGAAAGGGTCGAAAGCGATGAGCTGTCAGGATGCCCCAGCAATGCAAGACATGCAGTCACCGTCACCGGCGTTGACAGGCAAACAAGGTGAGGCCTTCAAGGAAGTCGCCGCCGATGGCTTTGTGCTCGGCGGTTTCACCTGGCGGCACGCCCCGCCCGACATCCAGCGACCGGTTGTCATCATCAACGCCGCCACCTCAGTCCGCTGCCGACATTACTCGCGCTTCGCCGATTACCTGTTCGCCAACGGCTTCGACGTGATCACCTACGACTACCGAGGCATCGGCGAATCGCGCCCGGCAATCCTGAAAGGTCTTGAAGCCTCATGGACCGACTGGGGCGCGCTGGATTTCGAAGCGATGCTCAGGCGCGCGCAACGGGAATTCCCCGGCCAGCCCGTCGATGTGGTCGGCCACAGTTTCGGCGGTTGCGCGGCGGGACTTGGCGAATCCGGGCAGGTCATTCGTCGGCTGGTGACGGTCGGCGCGCAGTTCGCTTACTGGCGCGACTACGCGCCGGAACAGCGCTGGCGCATGTTTGGTAAATGGCATTTGCTGATGCCGCTGCTGACGCGCATCTGTGGCTATTTCCCGGGTAAGCGCCTCGGCTGGCTGGAGGACACGCCCGCCGGCGTCGTACGCGACTGGAGCACGCCTGCCGCGCGCTACGAGCAGCGTCCGAGCGGCCGCCGACTGCTGAAGGCAAGCGGTCGCCTGCCCTTCGCCAATGTCCGCGCAAAGACCTTGGCGATCAGCATTAGCGACGACCCGTACGGCACCATCCCAGCCATCGAACGCCTGCTCGGCTACTTCAGTCATGCGCACAAAACCCACTTGCGCATCGAGCCGCAGGACATCGGCGAACAACAAGTCGGACATTTCGCCTTTTTTCGCAGCGCATACCAAGCCACACTATGGCCCATCGCTCTGACCTGGCTGCAAACCGGCGAGCTGGCCCCCGACACACCCGGGCGGCCAGTGCCAAGCAGCTGAGCCCTTTCAACGCACCACGGAACACACCATGGCCTCCGCCAACAAGCAGCAAAAACGCGCCGCCCGGGCCAAGACCAAGGCCAAGCAGAACCGCAGCAAACGCGCCGAGGCGCCGGTCGAACTGGACCCGAACGATGACCGCATCGACTTCGAGTCGGTGGACCTGACCGAGCTGTTCAAGAAAATGATCGATGCCGAGAAGATCAGCCAGCAAGCCATGTGCACCACGTTCCTCGAAGACCCGCTGCTGGAACTGGTTTACGAGCAGGAAGGCGAAGAAGGCGCGATGGATTTCATCCTCGCCGCGCTGATCGAGTATCGCCAGTGGTCGCAAGAAACCGACGAAGCCGGCGCCCTGGCGTGGATCGAATCCCCAGCCTTCCAGGCCGACTATGTGGCGGCGTCCGACGCAATCGCCACACACACCCAACAGAAGAACTGAGTTCCCATGGCATCCCTGAACAAGCAACAGAAACGCGCCAAACGCGCCAAGGCCAAAGCCAAGCACATCCGCATGGTCGGCCGTAAGCCGCTGGACCAGGACGACAACCTCGGGCATCTGGACGAGCCGATCCCGGAATACACCCTCGCAATGTTCAGCAAAATGCGCGATGCCGAAGCCGTCAGCCGCAACGAAATGCTGCTGACCCTGCTGCGCGAACTGGCGTTCATCATCGTTGACCATCCAGAGCTGCTGGACATGGAAAACGCCGAGAACGAAGGCATGGCCGCCACTCACCTGGCCGCCGACATGCTGATCGACTACCGCATGTGGGCCGACGGCATGGACATCGAAACCGCCCAGGCCTGGCTGACCGAGCCACAGTTCATCACCGATTTCGGGATTGCGCTGGATACTTATGGCAAGTCGCTGGAGGACAGCGCCCCCAAAGCCGAGTAACTTTTTGCACCTGACATTCACGCACGATCAAAAAAGGAGGTCAGGTGAAGAAGACAGCTTCATGCAAGGATGGACAATTGCCGAAATCAGAAGACTCAGCTGCGACCCTTCAAAGCAAAACCGTTAAAACTCCCAAGGAAACAACTTGGGATGAATGGTTCGACGAAGAGAAAGGCAGCTCAGACTTTATGCTCTTGCGAGAACAAAGCTGATTACGGATATGTGGCGATGTTTCGCCACCTGCAGCACAAACAAAAACGGCCGCTCGTCATCACTGACAGCGGCCGTTTTGCATTACGCGTTGCGGATCAGTTCAACACCACCGCACCACGGTTTTCCAGCTTGCGACGGCGTGCTACCAGCAGGCCGGCGGCGACTACCATGAGGCTCAGCAGACCGGTTGCGAGGATTTCCACGCGGTGGGCTTCCTGGAACAGCATGATGGTCAGTGCCGCGACGATGAAGATGATCACCGCGTAGGTCAGGCCCGGGAACAGCCACATGCTGAAGACGATTTTCTCGCCGCGGGCCATGCGTTGTTTACGCATGCGCAGTTGCGAGAACGCGATCACCAGGTACACCAGCAGTGCAATGGCGCCGGAGCTGGCCAGCAGGAATTCGAACACGGCAGCCGGGGCTACATAGTTGGCGAAGGTGCAGAGGAACGCCGCGCCGGTCGACAGCATGACGGCCCAGTAAGGCGTGCCGCTTTTGTTGACCCGAGTCGACATCGCCGGTGCATCACCGCGCTTGCCAAGGGAGAACAGCATGCGCGACGAGGTGTACAGCGCCGAGTTCAGGCAACTGGTGACCGCGACCAGCACTACGATGTCGACGATCATTTTCGCGTTCGGAATGCCCATGCGCTCAAGCACGGTCTGGTAGGAACCGAGGTTGGCCAGCGTAGGATCGTTCCATGGCACCAAGGCCACAACGATGAAAATCGATACCAGATAGAACAGGCCGATCCGCCAGATCACCGAGTTGGTCGCCTTGGAGATCTGCTTGCCCGGGTTCTTCGATTCCGCTGCCGCGATGGTCACGATCTCGGTACCCATGAACGAGAACATGGTAGTCAGGATTGCACCCAGTACCGCGCCCATGCCGTTGGGCAGGAAGCCGCCGGAGTCGAACAGGTGCGACACGCCGCTGACCTGGCTGTTCGGCAGGAAACCGAAGATTGCCGCGAGGCCAAGGATGATGAAGCCGATGATCGCCAGGACTTTGATCAGGGCGAACCAGAACTCGAATTCACCGTAGTTTTTTACGCTGAACAGGTTGGTGACCGTCAGCAGCATGGTGATGATCAAGGCGAAGGCCCAGATCTCGATCCCCGGGAACCAGGCATGGAGGATGGTCGCAGCGGCGTTGGCTTCCAGCGGAATCACCAATACCCAGAACCACCAGTACAACCAGCCGATGGTGAAACCGGCCCAGTGCCCGATGGCACGGTCGGCGTATGTCGAAAACGAGCCGGTGTCGGGCGAGGCGACAGCCATCTCACCGAGCATGCGCATCACCAGCACCACCAGGGTACCGGCGGCGGCGTAGGCCAGCAGCACGGCGGGGCCGGCGGCAGCGATCGCGTGGCCGGAGCCAACGAACAGACCGGCGCCGATAACACCGGCGATCGACAACATGGTCACATGACGCGGTTTGAGCCCCTGTTCGAGGCCATTGGAGCTTGGGGTACTGCTCATCGAAACTACCTTTGCGAGGAAAGCGATTGCGTCCGTCCTGTCTGGTTTTCCTTCTCGTAAAAAGAAACCAACGGGGCGTTCCAGATTCTGCACGCAATAAATGCGCCAAAATGTTTCAAACTCTTCTGCTCCGCGGCTTTGCGCGCGACCGGACAGTCATCGCAAGTCCTTGAGATTAATGGCTATTCGCCAGAGCGTTACCCTGCGACTCACTTTTCAGACGAATCAGCGCACCAGAAACACACTGAAAAAGTGTGGGATGCACAATTAAAGGGCGAATCGTGTACGTTCAGCCGGATAGCGCTTCCAACACCCCGCCAAAGCTGGCAACATCGCGCCTTTTTTTACGCAACGCCCTCGGGTTTTCACGATCAAACACCCGTTCGGTTGTTGATGGGGCGACAGTCTGCTGTGCCGATGCGACAACCTGCCACACGCCATCCGCTTACCGCCCGTAGCGCTGTTGGCTGCCATTGAAACGCTATGCTAGCTTGGCCGCCTCGCCAGGAAGGCCCGCCAACAGCAGGAGCGCAACATATATGAGGAACGCACATGGCTGAGGCCACGCCCGCGCTTGAAATCCGCAACTTGCACAAACGCTACGGACAGCTTGAGGTGCTCAAAGGCATCTCGCTGACCGCCCGCGACGGCGATGTGATCTCGATCCTCGGTTCCTCCGGTTCCGGCAAGTCCACGTTCCTGCGTTGCATCAACCTGTTGGAAAACCCGCACCAGGGTCAGATTCTGGTGGCTGGTGAAGAACTCAAGCTCAAGCCCGCCAAGAATGGCGAACTGGTTGCCGCTGATGGCAAACAGATCAACCGCCTGCGCTCCGAGATTGGTTTTGTATTTCAAAACTTTAATCTGTGGCCGCACATGAGCGTGCTCGACAACATCATCGAAGCCCCGCGCCGCGTGCTCGGCCAGAGCAAAGCCGAGGCCATCGAAGTCGCCGAAGCGCTGCTGGCCAAGGTCGGCATCGCCGACAAGCGCCATGCCTACCCGGCGCAATTGTCCGGTGGTCAGCAACAACGCGCGGCGATTGCCCGCACGCTGGCGATGCAGCCGAAGGTGATTCTGTTCGACGAGCCCACCTCCGCCCTTGACCCGGAAATGGTTCAGGAAGTACTTAGTGTCATCCGCGCACTGGCCGAAGAAGGCCGTACCATGCTGTTGGTGACCCACGAAATGGGCTTTGCCCGTCAGGTCTCCAGCGAAGTGGTGTTCCTCCACCAGGGGCTGGTGGAAGAGCAAGGATCGCCTCAGCAGGTGTTCGAAAACCCGCTTTCGGCGCGCTGCAAACAATTCATGTCCAGCAACCGCTAACGGAGCAACATGCATGCAGAATTTTAAAAAGGTCTTCCTGGCCGCCGCCGTCACCCTCGCCTTCAGCGCCGGTGCCATGGCCGAGACCCTGAAGATGGGCATCGAAGCGGCTTACCCGCCGTTCAACAACAAAGACGCCAGCGGCAACGTGGTCGGCTTCGACAAAGACATCGGCGACGCCCTGTGCGCCAAGATGAAGGTCGAGTGCAGCGTGGTCACCTCCGACTGGGACGGCATCATCCCGGCACTGAACGCCAAGAAGTTCGACTTCCTGGTCTCCTCGCTGTCGATCACCGAAGAGCGCAAGGGCGCGGTGGACTTCACTGACCCGTACTACTCGAACAAGCTGCAGTTCATCGCGCCGAAAAACGTCGACTTCAAAACCGACAAGGATTCGCTCAAGGGCAAAACCATCGGTACGCAGCGTGCGACGCTGGCCGGTACCTGGCTGGAGGACACCTATGGTGACGATATCAAGGTCAGCCTTTACGACACCCAGGAAAACGCCTACCTGGACCTGACCTCCGGTCGTGTCGATGCCATCCTCGCCGACAAGTACGCCAACTATGACTGGCTGAAAAGCGACGCCGGCAAGAACTACGAGTTCAAGGGCGACCCTGTCGTGGAAAGCGACAAGATCGGCATCGCCGTGCGCAAAGGCGATCCGCTGCGTGAGAAGCTGAACGCCGCCCTGAAGGAAATCGTCGCCGACGGTACCTACAAGAAGATCAACGACAAGTATTTCCCGTTCAGCATCTATTGATCTGACCTGCGGGACCGGCGCCGTGATCCGACGGCGCCGGCTCCCGGCCTTGCCTGCCGCGATTTGAATAGAAATCCATGATTATCGACCTCTACGGATTCGGCCCGGCCCTCGCCGCCGGTGCGCTGATGACCGTCAAACTGGCGCTGACGGCCCTGTGCCTGGGACTGGTGCTCGGTCTGCTCGGCGCCTTGGCCAAGACTTCCCCGTACAAGCCGCTGCAATGGCTTGGCGGTACTTATTCGACCTTGGTGCGAGGCGTCCCGGAATTGCTCTGGGTGCTGTTGATCTACTTCGGTACGGTCAACCTGATGCGCAGCCTCGGTGAGTTCTTCGGCAACCCCGACCTGCAACTCAGCGCCTTCGCTGCCGGCGTGATTGCGCTGGGCCTGTGCTTCGGCGCCTACGCCACGGAAGTGTTTCGCGGCGCGATCCTCGCCATTCCCAAGGGCCATCGTGAGGCTGGCGTGGCCCTTGGCCTGTCGAAATGGCGAATCTTCACCAAGCTGATCATGCCGCAGATGTGGCGCATCGCCCTGCCCGGTCTGGGCAACCTGTTCATGATCCTGATGAAGGACACCGCACTGGTCTCCGTGATCGGTCTGGAAGAAATCATGCGTCACGCGCAGATCGGCGTGACCGTCTCGAAACAGCCGTTCACCTTCTATCTGGTGGCCGCAGTGATGTACCTGGGTCTGACGGTGCTGGCGATGACCGGCATGCACTTCCTGGAAAAACGCGCCGCTCGCGGCTTTGCGAGGAGCGCTTCATGAACTGGGAAGTGATCATCAAGTGGCTGCCGAAACTGGCGCAGGGCGCGACCCTGACCCTGGAACTGGTGGCGATTGCCGTGATTGCCGGCCTGTTGCTGGCCATTCCGCTGGGCATCGCCCGCTCCTCAAAGCTGTGGTACGTGCGCGCTTTGCCCTACGCCTACATCTTCTTTTTCCGTGGCACGCCGTTGCTGGTGCAACTGTTCCTCGTCTATTACGGCCTGGCGCAGTTCGACGCGGTTCGTAACAGCGCGTTGTGGCCGTACCTGCGCGATCCGTTCTGGTGTACGACTGCGACCATGACCCTGCACACGGCGGCGTACATCGCCGAGATCCTGCGCGGTGCGATCCAGGCGATTCCGCCGGGCGAAATCGAAGCGGCGCGGGCGTTGGGCATGTCCAAACCCAAGGCGATGTTCTACATCATGTTGCCGCGAGCGGCGCGCATCGGTCTGCCGGCCTACAGCAACGAAGTGATCCTGATGCTCAAGGCCAGCGCACTGGCGAGCACCGTGACCTTGCTGGAACTGACCGGCATGGCCCGCACGATCATCGCGCGCACCTACCTGCCGGTGGAAATCTTCTTCGCCGCCGGCGTGTTCTATCTGCTGATGTCCTACGTGCTGGTGCGCGGCTTCAAGCTGCTGGAGCGCTGGCTGCGCGTCGATGCCTGCCAAGGGCGTTGAAACTTCCCACGTGCTGACGGGCGAGACCCTACTCGCCCGCTTCACCGCGCTGGATGCTTTTTTGCTTGAGCATCAGGCGCTGTGGAAACCTCGTCCATTCACTCATCGTTCGCTTCCATGGGAAACCGCCTACCCCGAGTTGGCTTTGTGGCTGCGAGGGCGATCGCTGGAAGATGCAGAGCGTGCACATAATCATCCCGCCGATCTCGCCGATGCCCCGGAGCCGTTCGCCTCATTGGCGGCATTGTCGATTGAGCTGAGCGCGGTCGGTGAGTTGCCGGAGCATGCGCTGGAAACCCCAGGTCACCGATTGAATGTCGATGTGCCGGGGCGCAAGTGGCAGCAGATCGAAGCCTTCGCCAGTCGTTTATCTTTCGCCTCGCCGCCGACACATTGGCTGGACTGGTGTTCCGGCAAGGGGCATTTGGGTCGGCGTCTGTTGGGTACGGGACAACAGCTGACTTGTGTCGAATACGATCCGGCGTTGGTCGCCAGCGGTCAGGCCCTGAGTCAGCGTCATCATTTGCACGCCATGCATGTCGAGCAGGATGTGCTGGCGGCAGACGCAGCGAGCGTTATAAGTGCTCAGCACACCCCGGTCGCCCTGCATGCCTGCGGCGATCTGCATGTGCGCTTGATGCAACTGGCGAGCGCGGCCGGATGTCAGCAGATGGCCATCGCCCCGTGCTGTTACAACCGGATCGATCGCAGCGAGTACCAGGCCTTGTCCTCAGCGGGTTTGCGATCCGCCCTACAGCTCCCGCTCGAAGATCTGGCACTGCCAATGAGCGAAACCATCACCGCCGGTGCAAGAGTCCGACGTCAGCGCGACACCTCCATGGCCCGACGCCTGGCTTTCGATTTGCTGCAACGGCAGGTACGTGAAGTAGACGAATACCTGCCCACCCCGTCCCTGCCCAGCGCCTGGCTGGACAAACCTTTCGCCGATTACTGCCGCGATCTGGCTGCATTGAAGGAGTTATCCACAATCGGCACGCCAGATTGGCAGGCACTGGAAGCCGCTGGTTGGCAGCGGTTGGCCGAAGTTCGCAACCTGGAATTACTGCGCGGACTGTTCCGACGACCGCTGGAGCTTTGGCTGAATCTTGATCGAGCCATTTTCCTCGCCGAACAGGGATACGTCGTACGCCTCGGCACCTTCTGCGACGCACCTCTGACTCCGCGTAATTTTCTGCTGCTGGCCGAGCGCGCTTGAAATCTTTACAGCCTGTGGATAACTCTGTTGATGGTTTTCCACTGGATCCAATATCTACGGCTGTTACGCAGCCGAAACTGCATTGGTCATTTTTTGTTCATATAGATAAAAAACCTGTAAAACAGGCATTTGCGCACAAAATGAGAACGTGTCCAAAAAATCCCCTGCAACGCCGCCGTGGCGCCCGTCCGTTGTGCATAAGCTTCCAATCAAAAGGACATAAACGGCTGAAATCGGTGCTTGAATAGTGCAGAAATCCTGCCAACACTCTCATGCTGGATTGACGTCGAACAGCCCGATTTTGCGGCCTGAAACCCGGCGACACAGCTCATGCCGCGCCCGATCAAGCGCCTGCGTAAAAATAGTCTGAATTCAGGGGTTTACAGAACCAACCCAATCGCTATAATCGTCGCCCACACGCCGGTATAGCTCAGTTGGTAGAGCAACTGACTTGTAATCAGTAGGTCCCGGGTTCGACTCCTGGTGCCGGCACCATACAAAACAAAGCCCCTGCAGAAATGCAGGGGCTTTGTTGTTTCTGGTACGTCCACATTACGTCCACACTGCCTCAAGCCTGTGAAGTCCCAAATCGTCATTGATCTGGATGGCTGGTCACCGAGGGACGTGCTTCTGCCGGTGCGAGGCGCGGCAACCTCGGTTACACGTGCAGCTTTACCGGTCTTCATCTGACGTACAGATTCCAGCAAGTCCTTCCGGAATTGTTCCAATTCATTGAGCATTAATGAGTTTTTTCATTCGGTTGCTTAAGGTCGGCTACGAACAGGCTCGTCGAATAAGGTTGCGCTTCAAACCTGACTGATCTCAAACACATACGAAATCCTGCGCTGACTCGCACTCCACACATATCGCAAATGCTTGCCCTGCTTCGGAATCGACACCGCCGGCGGCCGAAATGCGGCGACGCATTCATGGCCCGACAGACGCACGCTGTTGTAGAGCATCCCCCACGATTCAGACTCACGCAGTTGTCGGGCGAACACCTGGGATGGGCCATAGGCGTCTGGATCGGGTTGATGCAAATCTGGAAAGTCGTGACGAACATCATGCAGCGGCTTAACCACGCGATTAACGTAAGTACGCATGGTCAACTCAAGATCCGTCTCGTTGGTGGCCGCGAGGAAACGCTCTTGGTGATAGCAGGTTTCGGCGATGGCGGCGGCCTGGCTACTGGCGGCGTAATAGACGCCGAAGGTGCCATCGGTGAAGCGGCTGCTTTTGCCGATGTGGGTAAACGCCGCCATGACCGGGGTGGAACCGGGGCCGGAGAGTCGATCTTCGGGGCGCACGCGGGCCAGAACGCCGGCCTGTTCGATCAGGCGATCGTTGGTCAGCGCCTCCAGCGCGTAGGCGATTTCCAGGTCTTCGGGGTCGAGCACGTCTTCGAACAGCGAAATCGGCGGGAAGCTGCTGTTGACGATCCGGTAGGCCTTCGGCCATTGCGGCTCAGCCAGCGGAGGGGCCTTCAACCGCGCACCCCGTCGAGGTAGCGGCGCACATCGGCGATGTCGACCACCCTCCCCGCCAGCATGTAATCCAGCGCCGTTCGACCATTGAATGGCGCAGCCGTGTTGGGGCTGCTGACCCACGTATAGGCGCGCTCGCGGCTGTTGCTGAAGATGATGCTCAATGCCTTGTGAATGCCCATCAGATACGAGATTCGCTCCAGCGTGTCGTGCGGCAGGCGAATGTTCGGCGGCAGGTGTTTGTACTTGTAGAACGTGGTGTTGCCGACGCCGCCAAGCAGCGTGCGCTGCTGCTCGGCGTTGCAGCCCCAGCGCTCCATGAGATTGAAGAAAAACTTCAGCGCGACGCGCCCGGCCTCGGGAACGTCGAGTTGTTCACGCGGGGTGAGGGCTGGGGATGAGGTAGGCATGATTGTCCTTCTTCGCAGGTCCGCAAGCTAAGCGTAGTACAGATATGAATATTTTCAATAGAGTTATTCGTATACGAATAAAAATCCTCAAAACCCAAGTTGACATCTCAATGTTCGGTGGCAGAGAATCCGGCTCAAGAGCGCGAAACCGACTGCCTTCAGGTGGCAATAGTCGGCGTTAGGAACCCCGTTGATGACCTGAAAATCAGCGCTCGGGTGAGACCTCTTCTCCCCTGCTTGAGGGAGCACAATATCAAGCAACATTCATGTGAAGGGCAGCCTGAGAAGGCTGCCCTTTTTCGTTTGAGCTACCGGTAACGTCGATACAACAGCTCACCATGCCGATGCTTGTTCAAGCCTTTCTTGTCACAGTTCATGAAATTCCAGAGTACGTTGCCGCGCTCAACATGAACCACCACCAGCATTTGGTATCTCGCGTTGTAAGCACCGATGAAAGAGAGTCGAAACGAGGCGTCATCGTAGGAAACCCGCCATATCTCTAACGGCCTCGTCAGGGTATCTCGCGCAAATTCGGTGAACCGCTCACGGGCATTCGGGCGCTTTTCCACCGTATGAAGCAAATGCTCGCGCTTCACCAAAATCGGCACATATGGCGTTTCGATCAGAACAGCATCAAGACCATGATCAAGTCCGAAGCCTCTTGCAACCTGCTCCCACGCTGCATTAAGACTCAGTTCACCTGGCAGCTCTCTAACCGCAGAAATCAGAAGGCCGGGGTCAATATCGCGAATATCCGGTAAGCCCAGATCTTTCCAGTTTTTTTGATCGGGTAACGCCCTGCTGCCCTGCAAACTCATGGCATCGACTCGCTAGCTTCGCGGATGCCGGCATTGCCTGGAAATCCATGGCCTCGGACCAAAAGTCCCGAAAATAACTACCTGATATTTCAGCCACTTGTGCATGGGCGGTAAATAAGCCCGTTCGCTCTTTTCTATAGGAGGCTTCCGACAACGGTGGAAAACAGTGGCGTTTCGGTGTGGGAAACATTCAAAAAAGCTGTAGTCCCGAGACGTAAAAAAATGCCCGACTCGTCCGAATCGGGCACTTTTCTTGACCCCAATCACCCCCACGTCATCAAAAATCCCGATCCTGTGTCAGCTTCCAGCCATCGGCGGGGACATCAATTCGCTACTAAACCCGCGACAACTATGCTCAGGTGCTGGAATATAGCCGGCATATGACGCCGGATCGGCCGTCTCGTAAACAACAATACCCAGCCCACTTCAGAGGGCATTACCCATGGATAGCAGAACCTTACGCAACCTCATGCGCATCGTGCAGACCGGCTCGTTGTCGGCCGCAGCCGAGCATTCGTGCCTGACTGTGCAGGCCTTGGCCGCGCAGTTGAACAAGGTCGAAGAGCAGTTCGGTTTCCGCTTGTTTCGACGTTCCAACAAAGGGCTGACGCTGACGCCGCAAGGCACTGAGCTGACGCCCTACATGGACAAAGTGCTGATTGCCACGCGACAGATGGAAGAAAAGGTCGAGGCGCTCAAGGTGCCGGGCCAGCGCACGTTGAAGGTCGCGTTGAACAACACGTTGTCGTCTGACTTCAACCGGCGAATGATCGGACGCCTGATCGAGGTGTTTCCCGATTACCAGATGGAATTCAGCTATGCCGAGTCGATGGAGAACCTCAGCAAGCTGAAGAACGAAGACTTTGACCTCGCGGTGCTGATCGGCCCGCAGCGGCCGGGTTTGCCGAGTATCGTCCTGCCGGATGTGCAGGTGCAGGTGGTCGGTGCCCATTGCGGGCAGGAAAACGATCCACTGACGTTGCTGGGCAACAAGTTTCAGGTGCGTCCTGCGGAAGATTGTCCGTATTCCCACAGTTTCCTGCGTTTTCTCGACGCCGGACTGGGCAATCACGAGAACGGTCAACGCATGGTCTATTCCTGCAGCGAGACCCTGACGCTGTCGTTGATCACGCAGATGGACGCAGTGGGTATGGTTTCTCGTGAGGCCGCGCAAAAGAACGGCCTGACAATTTTCCCCGGATTCGAGGATTTCCTCGAAGTGCGTCTGGCGGTGAATAACCCGAACCTGTCGGGCCAAGCCTTGAACGACGTGGTCGATCTGCCGCTACATGAACGAGCCGAGCGCAATGTACGCAGCCGTCCCAACCGCCACACTGAGAAAGAGGTTTTTGCTGAAATACGCACATAGCAACGTCGGAATGGCTGCATAAAATTCCGGGCGATCGAGCTGCAGGTGCTGATCCTTGATCAACAAGGGTGTCAGGCTGATCGCAGCGACGATCGCCACCGGCAGGTACTCCAGCGCCCGCGCAACGAATGGCGGCCAGTGCTCGGTGTTGACCTGCAGCGGCAGCGCGCGTGGCAGGAAGGTCACGGCCATCATCAGCGCAACCACCAGGATCAGGAACGTTTGGTCAGGCATACACCCACTCCGCAGCCCACAAACGTGGCGATGAATACGTTGAATGGCGATGTGCCAACCAGGCTCAGCGCGCCCATGCAGGCCACGGCTGCCGCAGCGGCGATGAGTTTGTTGCGGGTGTTGCACAGCGACACCAGCACGTAGAGCATCATCGCGGTCAGTGCGTAGTCGAGCTGATATTTGATCAGGTGCGACGCATATTGCGCGCAGACAGCGCCCAGCAATCCGCCCAGTACCCACGAGGTGTGGCAGAACAGGTTGAAGCCGATCAGGTAACGGATGTTGACCGGCGCGCCGGTGCCCAGTTTGACGCTGTGAAACGCGAAGGACTCGTCGGTCAGCCCACCAGCGTAAGCCCAGCGCTCCATGCGGCTCAGCCCCAATGCGCGCAGGGCCTTGGCCATGTACACCGACATCAGCATGTGCCGCGCGTTGATCAGAAACGTGGTCAGCACGATGGTGGTCAGCGACGCGCCGCTGGAGATCAGCGCCAGCGCGGCGAATTGCGAAGCACCGGCGTAGACGAACAGACACATCGCCACCGGCAGCCACATCGGCAGCCCGGCGTTGACCGCCATCAGCCCGAACACGAACGACACCGTGAAATAACCGGCCACCACCGGGCTGGCTTCGGCAAACGTGCGCGATGGCTGATGGGCAGCCATCAGCGGCGCACTGCCGGACGTTTCATTCATAGATCCCTCTCAAATGTCCGCTCGCCGTGGGGTTCGCAAAAACCCTGGGCAGTCCAGAATCGCTTGCCCGCGAGGTTAGCATCGTCGACGAACAGAAACATCCGTAATACACCGACCCGCTTCATGTCGGACGACGCCGCTTCCACCAGCCGCTGACCGACGCCCTGGCTGCGATAGCGCGGGCTGACCGCCAAGTGGTTGATGGTGCCGCGGCTGCCGAGCATGCCGCCGAGCACCGCACCGACGATTTCGCCTTCGACGTCGAAGGCCAGATAGGCCGTGGTGGTCTTCTGGATCAATACACCGCGCAGGCATTTGGCGTCCTGCCACTCACAGAACGACACTTCGTCGAACTGGCGGAAGAAGCGCTCCATGCGCTGCGCGTCCTTGGCGGTGGCGCGTCGCAGCACCACCGGCGTCGAGCACTCGACGCCATCGATTGGGGTGATCTGATTAGCGAACAATGTCGAAAGCGGTCCCGGGCCGCGAGAAGGAAATCGCCAGAATCTGCCGGTACGCCATGGCATGAGTGTGCGTATTGCGGGCCGGGGTCACGTAGTGGCGCATATCGCGATCAAGGAAGTAGGTGGTGTCGAGAATTTCCTGGTAGGTGGTCGACGCCAATTGATGCTCGTGGATATCGTAAAGACGACTCTCCGCACCCTCGACATTGTTGCGCCCCCAGAAGTGCACGCCGCTGAACGGATAACCGTCGCAGTGAATCCCTTCCGGGGTGATTTCCAGTTGCTTGCCGGGTTTGATCTCGATGCGGATCTGATGAATCTGGCATTGCCAAATTTCATCGTGCAATTCTTCCGGCAGCACGCTTTTGTACACTTCAAAATCGGTGTCGATCAGGCTGCGCATCACCGGCGAAGTAATCACTTCATCGGAGAAGTCCTGAAAGTGCCGCACAACACCACCCACATAGGCATTGTTCTCTTTCGACTGCACGTAAGCGCGATGCTCGAGTTGCTTCAATTCACGTGTTTTCGGGTTGTACTCGAAGTCGCTGTAACGACGGTAACGCATGCCGGCTTCGGCCTGACCGTAGTAACTGTCAGGCTCCATGTTTTCCCAACTTTTGGTCAGTCTGACGAAGTCGGCAAAATGACCGTAGAGATTGAAGTCACCACCCTGGACGTTGACATATTTGTCGCGCCGTAGCGATTCGCCCACTTCTCTGTTCAAAACGATCATTACCAAATTCTCCGCTGCGTTGAGCGGCCTAATCTATTAGGTGGAGAATTTGCGTCCATGAGAAAGAATTTCAGGCATTTAAAGCCCTGTTTGAAACGGTAGTTGAAGACGCTTTAAAACAACTTTTACATGACAAAAACACGGGTTTTTTACGGTTTTTGCACAAAAGACCTCGAAAAAAAACCCCGAGGTCAGTCGGGGTTTTCTCATGTTTCTTACACCGGATCGTTCATCAGAAGATGTTGATCGGGTAGTCCACGAATACACGCAGCTCGTTGCCGCTGACGTTGTACTCGCTGGATTTCTGCGACACACGCAGGATCGAGCTGCGCAATTTCACGCTCAGATCTTTAGCCGGACCGCTTTGTACGACGTATTTGACCTGGTTGAAGATCTCGCGCTCGGTGCCGCCTTCGCTGGTGGATGTGGTGATGTTGTCGCCACGCACGTAAGCGAAGTTGTAGCTCAGACCCGGTACGCCGAATGCGCCGAAGTCCAGGCCGTAGCCCAACTGCCAGCTGCGCTCGTCTTCAGCGTTGAAGTCCGACCAGTAGGAGTTGGCCAGGTAGATGGTGTTGCCACCGTCACCGACACGACCTTGCTCTTTCTGATAGCCGCCGTAGGCGTAGCCCAGGTTGCTGTCGCCGGTGGAACGCTGGTGCGCCACGGTGAACGAGTGCGGGCCGGTGGCGAACGTCGCTGCCAGGCTCCAGATCTTGTTGTCGTCACCGGTAGCACCGCTCTGACGAACATAGGAGTCGTCGAGCTTGGTGCGGTAGCCGTTGAAGTCCAGGGTCAGGGACTGATCCTTGTCGATCGGGAACACGTAGTTGGCGTTCACGTACTGCTTCTTCAGCACGTCTTCAACGTCGGAAGCGTACAGCGCCGCCTTGAATCGTTCGGTGAACTGGTAGCTACCGCCCAATACGTTGATAGCCTTCAGACCACCGCTGTCACGGCCTTCAGCGCTTTTGCGCGATTCGGCAGTGAAACGACCGGCGTCCAGTTGCAGGCCTTTGATCTCTTTGGAAGTGATCAAGGTACCGGTATAGCTTTCCGGCAGCAGACGCGAATTGTCGTAGTTCAGCACCGGCAGCGCCGGCATCTGGTCACCGTAGGTCAGCACGGTGTTGGACAGACGGAATTTGACCGCAGCGCCGCCTTTGGACAGGTCGTTGGCCGGCTTGCCGCTGTCGCCACGTTTGAAGAAGTCGATACCGCCGGCACCGCTGCGATCTTCGCTGCGTTCCAGGTTCAGGGCGTACAGGCCGAAAGCATCGACACCGACACCGATGGTGCCTTGGGTGAAGCCGGACGAGAACGTACCGATGGCCGCTTGGCCCCACTCGGACTTGTCCGCGTTGCCGTCTTTGTAATCACGATTGATGTAGGCATTGCGCAGCAGCACTTTCAGACTGCTGTCTTCTACAAAACCCTTGGACTCGGCCTGGCCGTCAGCCATGGCCTGTGTAGCACTCAACATCCCCAGTGCGATCAGACTGATTCGCTTGTTCAACATTTTGTTTTCCTTATTACGGGTTGAAACGCGCTGTGTCGAACGGCTGAAACGGCGCTATTGCACTCTTTTTTCACCCCGAAACAAAAAGACCCGCCCATGACTGAGTCATGGCGGGCCTGCTCATTATTCTTGAGTCATGGCGGTTGGCCACAGGCGTTGGGCCGAATCGTAGCCGCGCCTTCAATAATGTGTCAATTTCAAGAATCGTCTTTAAATAGGTAAAAATCGTCTAAGAATCGTAAATTTTGCGATAGCGCATTGCTCGGAAATGCGCTCAGCCAGTGAATCCAGTGCGATTACGCGCAGCCACCGAGACCGCATTGCGCGGCGGATAGCCCCGGCTCAACCGCGACCACCGCTTGTCCCAACCAGTCGGCAAAAGCCTGCGGTTTGCCAAGCCATGGGCTGATGT
Source organism: Pseudomonas sp. NPDC088414 (assembly GCF_044753325.1). NCBI lineage: Bacteria > Pseudomonadati > Pseudomonadota > Gammaproteobacteria > Pseudomonadales > Pseudomonadaceae > Pseudomonas > Pseudomonas sp. NPDC088414. The sequence continues at coordinate 48,159 of NZ_JBIVMY010000005.1, forward strand.
CGATCAAGGTGAATTGCCCGTCCTGCTCAAGCGCCAATGTCGGGAAACCCTGGCCGCCCAGTTGCGCCAAGAGTGCGCGGCTGGCTTTCACATGCGCTGTCGTATCAACGGATTTAAACGCAACCGCAAAGGTGTTCTCGGCGTAGCCCAACTCACTGGCGAGTTCGAACAGTACGGACTCATCGGCAATCCGCCGTCCCTCAACGTAATGCGCCGTTTGCAAACGCCCAAGCAATTGCAGGCCACGGCCGTCGATGGACTCTGCCGCCATCACCGCTGCGATCGGCGGCGTCGAATCGAAGACCGCCGAGTGATCACGCAGCAGACCTTCGAAATACGCCTCGCCAAAGGGTTGCCCGGTGTATTCGGCGATGCGCCGGTCGTGGGGCATGACGTAATCACGCAGTTGCGGCGAAACGCGCTGACGACTCGCGCCGCTCATCATTCCGCCCGCATGGGCAATGACCGGCAGGACTTGCTGCGCCGCTTGCACCAACGGTTTGGCGCCGTAGCACCAGCCGCACAATGGGTCGTAGATGTAGTGAAGGATCATGGGAGGACTCCGGCAGACAATGAAAAATCGATGGCGGCAGACTATGCCTACGCGTGTTGGGGAAAAACGCCGGAATGGCTCTCAGACTGTTCCGAGAATCGGTCGAATGGATTACCTGATCAGGTTGTATCGAAATCGACATAAATTGAAACAATCTGACAGGGGAACTTCTCAGGAATAAATAACGGCAGCAAATGCAAAGCATTACCATTCGCGCGTTTGAATTTCCTTACCCTTTCGGATGCGCTTTTCCATGCCTGCCCCGTTCCGCCTCACGCCCGTCACCCTTGGATTGTCTGCCGTTCTGTCCAGCGGTTTTGCTTATTCCGCCACTGAACTTCCCGCCACGGCGATCAGCGCCGAAGAACAAGCCGAGGACCCGCGCGTCAAGATCAGCACCACTGCGACTCGCACCTCGACCCCGGTGCGTTATGTGCCGCAGGCCATCGACTCGATCAAGACCTCGAACGTCGCCGACTACGGCACCAATGACATCGGTGACGCCCTGAGCGGGATTCCCAACGTCAGCAGCAGCGCCGACACGCGCTTCGACAGTCTGCGCATCCGTGGCTTCGACGCCAGCAACGACTTCTATCTGGACGGCATTCGCGACGACAGCCAGTACAAGCGCGACCTGCACAATATCGAGCGGGTCGAAGTGCTCAAAGGTCCGGCAGCCGTACTTTATGGCCGAGGCAGCCAGGGCGGGATCGTCAACCGCGTGAGCAAGCTGCCCGAGTTTGGCCGTCGCTCGACCATCGAGGCCCAGAGCGGCAGCGAAGACCTGCGCAGCCTGTACGCCGACCTCAGCACCGACCCCAGCGAAAACCTCAGCCTGCGCCTGAACATGGGCAACATGGATGAAAACAGCTTTCGCGACGGCGTCAGCGGCAACCGCCAGTTGTTCGCGCCGTCGATGAGCTGGCAGCTGACTCCGGACCTGAACTGGCTGGTGCAATACGAATACAGTCGCTACAACCGCACGCCGGATCGCGGCATTCCGGGGGTGAATGGCCGTCCCGCAGACGTAGGTCGTGACACCACCTACGGCAACGATCACGATTTCATCGACGACAAGGCGCAATCCCTGCGCTCGAAATTCACCTACGAGATCAACGACGCCTGGCAACTGCGCCAGACCCTCGGTGTGTTCAAGCTCGACAGCGATTTCGACAACACCTATCTGACCGGCTTCGACCCGAAAACCAACAAGGTCGCGCGCCAGCACTGGCAGCAGGATCTGACCACCCGCAACGTCTACAACAACCTCGAACTGGAAGGCGGTTTCGATACCTTTGGCCTTGAGCATCGCCTGTTGACCGGCGTCGAGATCGGCAGCCAGCGCCGCGATCCGAAGTTGTACAACGCCGCCACCGGCAAGACACCCGGCGCACAACCGGTGCCGTCGCTCGACCTGTTCAACCCCAACCGCGAGCTGCGCCACACCGGCAGCATGCAAACGTTCAGCGACAGCCACACCGAAGTCGAAAGCCGCGCGGTCTACGTCCAGGATCAACTGCGCCTGAATGATCAATGGCAACTGCTGGCCGGCCTGCGCTACGACACCTTCGATATCGAGTCGACCAACAAGCTCAAGAACATCACTGAGGATCGCGACAGCCACAGCACCAGCCCGCGCTTCGGGATTGTCTGGACGCCGCTGCAGAACCATTCGTTCTACGCCTCCTGGTCCAAGACTTTCTCGCCAGTGGGTGGCGGCCTGATCGGCATCACTCCGGGCGCTGCCGGCAACACCAACGACTTGAGCCCGGAGCTGACCAAACAGAAAGAAATCGGCGTGAAAAGCGACTGGCTCGATGATCGCTTGAGCACCACGCTGGCGGTCTACGACCTGGAACTCTACAACCGTCGCACCAGCGATCCGAACGATCCGACCCTGACCGTCATGACCGGTCTTCAGCGCTCTCGGGGTGTCGAGCTGACCGCCACCGGCAAACTGGTCGGTAACTGGTACATGCGCGGTGGCGTCGGCGTGCAGGACACCACCATCGAGAAGGACAACAACGGTCTGGAAGGCAAACGCGTCAACAACGTGGCCAAACACAACGGCAGCCTGTTCCTGACTTGGAAACCGGAAATGGGCTGGTACGGCGAAACCGGTCTGACCTTGGTTGGCCAGCGTTACGCCGACAACGCCAACACCACCGTGCTGCCGGGTTATGGCCGCTGGGATGCGCTGCTCGGCTACCGCTTCAAGGACTGGGACTTGCGCGCGGCACTGAACAACATCACCGACCGCGAGTATTACGCCTCGGCCACCAGCCAGTATCAGATCCAGCCAGGCGCACCGCGCAGCGTGGTGATGACCGGTACCTATTCTTTCTGACTCAACCCAATACCTGTAGGAGTGAGCCTGCTCGCGATGACTATTTAACATTCAACAGATTCGTTGGCTGTTACTCCGCCATCGCGAGCAGGCTCACTCCTACAGTGGTTTTGTTTCGTGCATAAAAAGCGCCGCCATCCCGGCAGCGCTTTCAGCAATCCCTGTTGTTCTTCTTATCCTTCCATTACAGCCCATAACGCTTCCAGTTCGGCCTCGCTGAACAGGCCAGCGGGGTAGCGCTCGATCATCATCCGGCGCGGATCAGGTTCCCTGATCTGACGCGTTCCGTTGGATTTCAAAAAGTGCGCGACAATCTGGAGCGATTCACCGTTGACGGCCATGGGATGCAAAGTCCGCTCGCTGACTACGTTCACTTCGGCGTTCATTTCAGCGCTCTCTCCCCGTTCGTGAGCGGCTAAGTTATCCAAGGTATGTGACAGAACTGTTGAAGTTCCCCCCTCTCCCTAGTGCGCTGTGACCGATACAAGAGCTATGCCAAGGTTTCCGATTTGTCGACAGGCGGATACAAACAAGCCCGCGGTCCAACAGGGCCGCGGGCTTGTTTGAATGTGTAGCAAGCTAATTGTTGCCCGGCCGATTTATGAATCAACTCAAGCTGTTACGTCTCAACTCACTCTTTGTGCGGGGCTGGCTGTTGTTGGGTAAGGCAGTGGATATTGCCGCCGCCCAGTAACAGTTCACGGCCCGGCACCATCACCACTTCGTGCCGCGGGAACAGCTTCTGCAGGATCTCCCGCGCAGGCGCGTCCATTGGATCGTCGAAGCTCGGCGCGATGATGCCGCCGTTGACGATCAGGAAGTTCACGTAGGAGCCGGCCAGACGCACGGAAGGGTTGCGCTCCTGCGTACCGTCCACCGGATCGACACCGGCGCACTCTTCTTCGGTCGCATACAGCGGCCCCGGAATCGGCATCTTGTGCACCGTGAACGGGCGACCCTTGGCGTCGGTGCTGCTTTGCAGCACGTTCATCGCGGCCTGGCAGCGCGGGTAGTTCGGGTCCTGCGGATCGTCGGTCCACGCCAGCAACACTTCGCCCGGGCGCACGTAGCAGCAGAAGTTATCCACATGGCCGTCGGTTTCGTCGTTGAACAGGCCGTCCGGCAGCCAGATGATCTTGTCCACCGACAGATTGTCGCGCAGCACCGCTTCGATCTCTTCGCGGCCCAGGTGCGGGTTGCGGTTGTGATTGAGCAGGCACTCTTCAGTAGTGATCAGCGTGCCTTCGCCGTCGACGTGAATCGAACCGCCTTCAAGCACAAAACCTTCGGTGCGATAACGCGGGCTGCGCTCGATTTCAAGGATCTTGCCGCCGACCTGCGAATCACGGTTCCACGGCGAATACAGACCGCCTTCGAAACCGCCCCAGGAGTTGAAGTCCCAGTTCACACCGCGCACTTCGCCACTGTTGTTGATGACGAACGTCGGCCCGGTGTCACGCACCCAGGCGTCATCGCTGGACATCTCGACCACACGGATATTCGGCACGTCGAGGCGCGCACGGGCGTTTTCGTACTGGCCGGCCGAAACGGCAACGGTCACCGGTTCGAAACGGGCGATGGCCTTGGCCACTGCAACGTGCGCGGCCTGCGCCGGCTTGCCACCCAGGCGCCAGTTGTCCGGACGCTCAGGCCAGATCATCCAGGTCTGGGTCTGCGGCGCCCACTCGGCCGGCATGTAGAAGCCATCGTCACGCGGGGTACTTTTCAAAGTGGTCATCGGCACAGGACTCCTGGGGAACCGTCGAAGGGTTGCAAAGCAATGGCGACTTTATAACCGATAAATATCGGCATTAAAAGCTGACAACCAACCGAACATCTAAAATCTCACAACAATTATCGATATAAATCTGAATCCCTGCGGCAGCTCCTACAGGGGTCTGGTTTAGAGGCCTTCTTTGAGCACTCGATCCAGCATGTCGACAAAGAAGTCCACACTGCGCCGCGAGGTAACCATCGGCGGTTTGATCTTGAGAATGTTCAGGTCATCTCCGGTCGGCTGCATGAAGATCCCCAGCTCGCGCAGGCGATCGCACAACAACGTGGTCTCCTCGGTGGCCGGCTCCAGGGTTTCGCGATTGCGGATCAACTCCACGCCCAGATAAAACCCGGAACCGTGCACCGCACCCACCAGCGGATGTTTATCGATCAAGGCCTCCAGCCGCGCCTTGAAATGCCCGCCAACCACTTGGGCGTTTTCCCAGAGTTTTTCTTCTTCCATCACATCCAGCACCGCCATGCCGATCTGGCAACTCACCGGGCTGCCGCCAGCGGATGAGAAGAAGTAGCCTTCGGCCTCCAGCGCTTCGGCGATTTCCCGACGCGTAATCACGGCGCCGAGCGGCTGACCGTTGCCCATGCCCTTGGCCATGCAAATGATGTCCGGCACCACGCCCTGCTCTTCGAAACCCCAGAAAAAATGGCCCATGCGTCCGTAACCGACCTGTACTTCATCGGCGATGCACACCCCGCCTTGGGCACGTACCAATGCGTAAACCTGTTTCAGATACGTCGGCGGCAGCGAGATGCCCCCAGCATTGCCATACACCGGCTCGCAGATGAACCCGGCCAGTTGACGCTCCTGCGCGGCGATATGCGCCAGTTGCGCTTCGACGCTGCGCACATAATCCGGCGCTGAATCGAGGCCACGGAATTCACCGCGATAGATGTTCGGCGCGGTCACCGGGTGCACCCAGTCCGGGCGGCTTTCAAGTGCTCGCGGGTTGTCGGCGATCGACGTCGACACCGCATCGGCGCCCACCGTCCAGCCGTGATAGGCCTCCAGCACGCTGAGCATGTCGCGGCCGCCGCTGTAGGCCCACGCCAGACGGATCGCCAGGTCGTTGGCTTCGCTGCCACTGTTGACCAAAAACACCCGGTCCATGCCTTCCGGCGCCAGCTTCAGCAGGCGTTCGGAGAACTCCGCCACCGCCGCGTAGTTGAAGCGCGAATTGGTGTTGAGCAGCGACCACTGTCGCGCTGCCACCTGCGCCATGCGCGGATGACCGTGACCGAGCACCGCGACGTTGTTGAGCATGTCGAGGTAGGAGCGGCCCTGCATGTCGATCAGGTGATTGCGCCAGCCGCGCTCGATGCGCGGCGGGTCGACGTAATAGTGTTTTTGCGTGCGGGCGAAACTGGCGTCGCGCCGCTCAAGCAAGGTTTTCGCGTCCAGCTCGGGTTCGGCATCGCAGGCCAGCCCGAGCAGCGCTGCCGGCGACGGGCACAACGCCTGCCACGCGGCAGCGCGCGAAGGGCTGCAGAACAACGGCGCATCCAGCGATGCAACGCGGCTCAACTGCACAATCAACGGGCCGCTGACCGCACCCAACACCTGACCTTTGACCAGCGCCGCGCCGCTGTGCAGCGAGGCGTTCACACCGCGCAAACGCACGCTGAGCTGCGGCCCGTCGAGCTGCAACACACCGTCCGCCGCGTGATGCAGCACACCGGCAAACGGCGCTTCCACGACCGTGCCTCGTGGCACGCGCAGTTCAACGTGCAGCGGGAAGGTCTCCGGTTCGACCGCGCTGTCCACTCGCGTCTGCGACAAGCGGTATTGCCCGTAACGACTGGCCGCCAGGCCATGCGCGGCGGCGGCTTCAGTCAGCAGCTGCTGATCGATGCCCGCCTGCTCCCAGTTGCCCGCCTCGAAATGCGGACTCAGAACGCCAAGATCGATCAGCGCGAATTCACGCCCGACCAGTTCCGGCAGCAGCGGCGCGAACCCTTCACTGCCAATGGCCGGCAGTTGCTGGCCGACCGCCGTGAGGATCGCCGCTTCCATCAGCGCCAATGGCACCGAAGTCGCCACGTGGAAAATTTCCCACTCGTGACCAAGATTGTCGCGGCTGTAGGTGTTGCCCGGGTCGATGCTGACCTGCTGCTCGCCACTGAGTACCAGCACCGCCGCCCGCGCCACGATCAACGGCCACAACGCCAGCAACTCCTCATGTTGCAGCGGATTGACCGCGTGATAGGCCTGCACCGCCGGCAGAATCACGAACGGATCACCACCGGCATGGTGCAGCAGCGCCGCGCAGGTCACCGACAGATCGGTGATACGCCAGGTGCGCACCAGATCACCGAAGTCGATCACGCCCTGCAATTGCCAATGACGCGTGGCATCGCGTTGCCAGACGGCGTTGTCATCGGTGATGTCCATGTGAATCGCCTGCACCGGCATTTTGTCCTGCAACGGCTGCAAGCGGCGTTCGGCCTGTTCGGTAGCATCAGCGATCAGTGCGCGCTGGCGTTCATCCTTGATCACCGGCAGCAGGTGGTTGATCAGCGCACTGGCGTGGCGCGCATCCCATTGCAGCGCGCGCTCAAGACCCGGATGGTCGAAGCCGGCCAGCGTCAGATCCATCTCGCCACATAACTGACCGAATCTGGCCACCACGTCATGCCCCAAATGCTCGAGCTGGGTCAGCGACTGACCTTCGATGTACTCCAGCAGCCGCACGTGCACCGGCTCGCCGTTGGCCTGCAGCGATAACAGGTCCTCGCCGTTATTGGCCGGGATCACCTTGGGTACGTGTATCGATGAATGCTCGGCAAGGTATTTGAGGCCTGCATGCTGGGCCTGCAGTTCCACCAGCGCGTAATCGCCACGGCAGATTTTCAGGACAAAGCGCCCACGCTCGCTGTCTACCCGGTAATTGAGGTCCTGCTGACTGCCCAGCGCCTGCAACGTGCCGCTGAGGCCGTAATGCTCCGCCAGCCACTGCCGGGCCAGTGCCTCAGAGACCTGCGGGCTGGGCAAACTGGCGCGATGAATCAACGTGGCGAGCGGCATGGAACGACCCCTGAAATTTTGTCAGGCGCCTATATCGCCATTGCACCGATGGTTGTGCAACCCCCTGACTGCCGTTATTCGAGCGCTCGCATCCATCAGCGCTTTGCGCAAGAATGTCGGCCACTCACATCTATCCGGAAAAAACTCATGAATGTAATCACCACCGATCTGCCCGGTGTTCTGATCATCGAACCCAAGGTATTTGGTGACGAGCGCGGTTTCTTCTACGAGAGTTTCAACGCCAAGGCCTTTCAGGAAGCGACCGGTCTGGACACTCAATTCGTTCAGGACAACCATTCGCGCTCGCAGAAAGGCGTGCTGCGCGGCCTGCATTACCAGCTGCAAAATACCCAGGGCAAACTGGTTCGGGTGACCGCCGGCGAAGTGCTTGATGTAGCCGTGGACATCCGTCGCAGCTCGCCGCACTTCGGCAAGTGGGTTGCTGTACGCCTGTCGGCCGAGAACCACCGTCAACTGTGGGTTCCGGAAGGTTTTGCCCATGGTTTCGTGGTGCTGAGCGAGTTCGCCGAATTCCTCTACAAGACCACCAACTACTACGATCCATCGTCCGAACGCAGCATTCGCTGGGACGACCCTGCCTTGGGCATCGACTGGCAACTGGACGAAGCGCCGAAACTGTCGGCCAAGGATCAGGCCGGTGCGCTGCTCAAGGACGCTGACGTCTTCGCCTGAGCCTAGGCATAATGCGCCTGTTCACTCAGGCGCATCCGGCTCATGAAACCATCTCTACCCCGCAGACCCCGCTGGCGCAGCCTCGCCCTGCTGGCGCTGTGCCTGGCACCGCTGCTGTGGCCGCTGGAGCATCTGGCCGAGCGCTATTACCGCAGTGAACTGGCCGGGCAAAACCGCCAGACCCTCGATCTTTACGTCGCCAACCTGCTGGGCACCCTGCACCGTTATGAAGTATTGCCGCAGATCCTCGGCGACCTGCCGGCCCTGCGCGCCGTGCTCGGGGCACCAGACGACGGCGTCACCCAAGGCAACGCCAACCGCCTGCTGAAAAACATCGCCGCACAGACCGGCGCCGAAGTCATGTACCTGATGGACACCAGCGGCCAGACTCTCGCGGCGTCAAACTGGGACAAACATGACAGTTTCGTCGGGCGCAATTTCGCTTTCCGTCCGTATTTCAGCGAAGCCATGGCCGGGCGTCTGGGCCGCTTCTTCGGCCTCGGCACTACTTCGGCCAAACGCGGTTATTTCTTCGCCGCGGCGGTGCGCAACGGCGAAAAAATCATCGGCGTGCTGGTGATCAAAGTCGATCTCGACCACACCGAAAGCCTGTGGGGCAAAACCCCGGAACAACTGTTGGTGACCGACCATAACGGCGTGGTGATTCTCACCTCGCGCCCGGAATGGCGCTTTCGCTCGACCCGTATCTTGACCGACACCGAGCGCTCGGCGATCACCGCCATCCTGCCTTATCCGACCCGCGAGCCACGTCCGCTGAACCTCAGCGACAGCGCCTGGCTGACCCAAACCGTCGATATCGCCGAAACCGGCTGGAGCGTCAGTATTCTTGCCCCGCGCACGCTGATCGACCGTCCGGTGCGCACCGTGGTGGCGATCGGCGGCGCCACACTGTTGGTGGTGATGTTGTTGCTGGGGCTGATGATGCAGCGCCGTCGGCATTACCTGGAACGCATCGCCTTCGAGGCCAAGGCCCGTCGTGAACTGGAAGGTCGGGTGGCCGAGCGGACCAGCGATCTGGAAGGCCTCAACCGCCGCCTCAAGCAGGAAGTGCTGGAGCGCGAACAGGCTCAGCAGGAACTGGTGCGCGCCCAGGACGATCTGGTCCAGGCCGGCAAACTCTCGGCGCTGGGTACGATGTCGGCGAGCATCAGCCATGAACTCAACCAGCCGCTGGCGGCGATTCGCAGTTACGCGGAAAACGCCGAAGTGCTGCTCGATCATCAACGCACCGACGACGCCCGTGGCAACCTCAAACTGATCAGCGAACTGACCGGGCGCATGGCCTCGATCATTGCCCACCTGCGGGCCTTCGCCCGCCGCGACCGCCATGCCCCGGAAAGCGTGGCCCTGCAACCGGCGCTGGACGATGCGCTGGCGTTGCTGGCCAAGCGACGCCGCAGCATGGAGGTCGAACTGATCCGCGACATGCCCGCCGCTACGCTGTGGGTCGAGGCCGGGGAAACCCGTCTGCGTCAGGTGCTCGGCAACCTGCTGGCCAACGCCCTCGATGCGCTGACCGAAAAAGGCCCGCCGCGCAAACTGTGGCTGAGTGCCGAATCCACGGCCGAGGGCGTCAATCTGTACATTCGCGACAACGGCCCGGGCTTTTGCATGGAAGCCCTCGGCCGCGCCAGCGAGCCCTTCTACACCACCAAGACCCGTACTCAGGGCCTTGGCCTGGGGCTGGCGATCTGTGAAACCCTGATGCGCGCCTTCGGTGGTGAACTGTCGTTCGCCAACCACAAGCAAGGTGGCGCCTTGATCACCCTGCGGCTGCGCGCCGGCGCGCCCGGGGTCAGCCTGCAACCGTCCGAGGATCGAAGTGCATGACCATCGACAATCGCATTCAGGTGGTGCTGATCGACGACGATCCGCACCTGCGTCAGGCCCTCGGCCAGACCCTGGATCTGGCCGGGCTGAAAATCCTCCCGCTGTCCGAAGCCAAAGGTCTGGCCGGGCAACTGGAGCGTGACTGGCCCGGCGTGGTGGTCAGCGACATCCGCATGCCGGGCATGGACGGCCTCGAGCTGTTGAGCGAATTGCACGCTCAGGACCCGGAGCTGCCGGTGCTGCTGATCACTGGCCACGGCGACGTGCCGCTGGCGGTGCAGGCAATGCGTGCCGGCGCCTATGACTTTCTGGAGAAACCGTTCGCCAGTGACGCGCTGCTCGACAGCGTGCGCCGCGCCCTGGCCCTGCGCCGGCTGGTGCTGGACAACCGCAGCCTGCGCCTGGCCTTGAGCGATCGCAACGAACTGAGCGCACGACTGGTCGGCCACTCGGCGCCGATGTTGCGCCTGCGCGAGCAGATTGGCGCGCTGGCGGCGACCAAGGCCGACGTGCTGATCCTCGGTGAAACCGGCGCCGGTAAAGAGGTCGTGGCCCGTGCGCTTCACGATTTGTCGAGCCGGCGAAACGGCCCGTTCGTGGCGATCAACGCCGGGGCACTGGCCGAATCGGTGGTCGAAAGCGAGCTGTTCGGGCATGAGCCGGGCGCGTTCACCGGCGCGCAGAAACGCCGGATCGGTAAGTTCGAGTTCGCCAACGGCGGCACGCTGTTCCTCGACGAAATCGAAAGCATGAGCATGGACGTGCAGGTGAAACTGCTGCGCATGCTGCAAGAGCGTGTGGTCGAACGTCTGGGTGGCAATCAGTTGATCCCGCTGGACATCCGCGTCATCGCCGCGACCAAGGAAGACTTGCGTCAGGCCGCTGATCAGGGACGATTCCGCGCCGACTTGTATTACCGCCTGAACGTTGCACCGCTGCGCATTCCGCCACTGCGCGAACGCGGCGAGGATGCGCTGGTACTGTTCCAGCATTACGCCGATGAAGCCAGCGCCCGCCACGGTTTGCCGCCTCACGAACTGCAACCGGCGCAACGCGCCTTGCTGCTGCGCCACACCTGGCCGGGCAACGTGCGCGAACTGCAGAACGCTGCCGAGCGTTTCGCCCTCGGTCTGGAACTGGCGCTGGATAACAGTGGAAGCGAAAGCGGCGGCACCAGCGTGGAAGTCATCAGTGGCGGCCTCAGCGAGCAAGTGGAAAACTTCGAGAAGTCGTTGATTGCCGCCGAGCTGGCGCGCTCGCACAGTTCGGTGCGCAGCCTCGCCGAAGCCCTGGGTATTCCGCGCAAGACCCTGCACGACAAACTGCGCAAGCACGGCTTGAATTTCGCCGACAGTAGCGCCCATGGAGACGAAGCCGAATGAGCCGCGACAGTCACTATCTGGAATCGGTGCTGCATCACGACATTCCCCTGACCCGCGAGATGGGCCTCAAGGTCCTCGCCTGGCACGAACAACAGTTAAGCCTGCACTTGCCGCTGGAGCCGAACGTCAATCACAAAAGCACCATGTTCGGCGGCAGTCTCTACTGCGGCGCGGTGCTGGCGGGTTGGGGCTGGCTGCATCTGCGCCTGAAGGAAGAAGGCATCGAAGACGGGCACATCGTGATTCAGGAAGGCCAGATCAGCTATCCGCTGCCCGTGACCGGTGATGCCACGGCGATTTGCCCGGCACCGGAAGCGGCGGTCTGGAAGAAGTTTCTGGCGATGTATCAGCGTTATGGGCGGGCGCGATTGACGCTCAACACGCGGATCGTCAATGCCGGAAGTGATGAGGATGCGGTGACGTTCAGCGGGCAGTACGTTTTGCACCGCTGAAGCAAAAGATCGCAGCCTTCGGCAGCTCCTACACGGGATTCGCATTTCCCTGTAGGAGCTGCCGCAGGCTGCGATCTTTTGATCTTATGAGCGCGCCAGTTCCAGCAATCTTGAACGCCACGCCGCCTTCGCCGGCAACGCCAGAAAGAACTCATTGAGCAGCGATTCCCGCGCCGGATAACAGAACGCTTCGCCCTGCAGATCCAGCACTTCGCCGCCGGCACCTTCGAGCACGCCCTGCGCGGCCGCGGTGTCCCATTGCGAAGTCGGCGCCAGTCTTGGATAGCAATCCGCCGCCCCTTCAGCCAACAGACAAAACTTCAGCGAACTGCCGATGTTCGCCAGTTGCAATTCGCCCAGGCTGGCGCTCAAACCGGCAAGCAGCCGCTCTTGCTCCGGACTCGAGTGCCGACGGCTCGCCACCACGGTGAACGCTTCACCGGGCGCGAGCACCTCACGCACCTCAATCGCCACCGGCGAACCACCTTTGTCCCCACGCCACGCACCGAGACCGGCTCCGCCGACATAGAAACGCCCATTGGTTGGCATCGACACCACGCCAAACACTACCCGACCGTTTTCGATCAGGGCGATGTTGACGGTGAATTCCTCACTGCCGCTGATGAACTCCTTGGTACCATCCAGTGGATCCACCAGCCACCAGCGCTGCCACCCGGCACGCACGCTCTGCGGGATGTCGGCATCTTCTTCGGACAGAATCGGAATACTGGAGTCCAGCGCGGTCAGCCCAGCAACGATCACATGGTGCGCAGCGATGTCCGCCGCCGTCACCGGTGAGTCATCGGACTTGGCGGTGACCGCCACGTCAGCGCGCCAGAACGGCAGGATCGCCTCGCCAGCCTGCAATGCCAGCTCAACCACTGGCGCCATCAACGGATGCGGAAACTTCATCGATATCTCACTCACGACCGAAAGAACCCGCGCTGCGTCAGCAGATCACGCGCCAGATACAGCGCCGCCAGGGCACGGCCTTCGGTAAATTGCGGGTTTTGCGCCAGCGCCGCCAGCTCACCCAAGTTGACCTTGTCAACGCGCATCGGCTCCGGCTCGTCGCCCTCCAGACGCTCCTCGTAGAGGTCGGTGGCCAACACCACCTGGATCTTCTGGCTCATGTAACCGGGCGACAGCGACAACTCGGTCAGATGTTCCAGCTGGCGCGCGCCGAAACCGGCCTCTTCCTTGAGCTCGCGCTCGGCCGCTGCCAGCACATCTTCACCCGGCTCGATCAGGCCTTTGGGCAGGGACAGTTCGTATTCGTCGGTGCCGCCGCAGTATTCCTCGACCAGCACCGCGTGCTCGCTGTCGAGCATCGCCACAATCATCACCGCGCCATAACCCGCGCCTTTGCCGACCAGACGCTCGTAAGTGCGTTCCACGCCATTGGAAAAACGCAGCTTCAGTTCTTCGACGCAAAACAGACGACTGGTGGCGACGATCTCGCGGGCGAGTACAGTGGGTTTCTGGCGCATGCAAAGCTCCTTGGCGTGAACGCGCTACTATAACGCGGCTTTCCCGATTGTTTGTGTCGGATATCTTTCTACCGCTCGAGACGTTGCCATGCCTTCTTTACCGTGGTCTGACATCGATACCGTCCTGCTGGACATGGACGGTACCCTGCTGGATCTGCACTTCGACAACCATTTCTGGCTGGAACACCTGCCGCAACGCTACGCCGAACTGCACGGTGTGAGCCGGGCCATGGCCGAGATGGAATTGCAGCCGCTGTTCGAGCGCCATGCCGGGCAACTGCAGTGGTACTGCCTGGATTTCTGGAGTGCCGAGCTGAAGCTCTCGGTGCGTGAACTCAAACTGGAAACCGCGCACCTGATCGCGCTGCGTCCGGATGCCGACACCTTTCTGCAGGCGATCAAAAAAGCCGGCAAACGGGTGATCATGATCACCAACGCCCACCGCGATTCACTGTCGTTGAAACTGGAACGGATCGAACTGGCGCCGTACTTCGAGCGGCTGATCAGCTCACACGATTACGGTTTCCCTAAAGAGAATCCGCAGTTCTGGGATGCTTTGCAGGCGGATATCGATTTTGATCCGGCGCGCAGTCTGTTCATCGACGATACGTTGCCGATTCTGCGCAGCGCCCGGGATTTCGGCGTGGCGCATCTGTTGGCGGTGAAGGAGCCGGACAGTCGCAAGGGGCCGAAGGACACGGCCGAGTTCGCGGCGGTTGAAGACTACCGCGATTTGATTGTCGGCCTCTGACTCCCTGTAGGAGCTGCCGCAGGCTGCGATCTTTTGACTTTGATTTTAAAAAAACAAGATCAAAAGATCGCAGCCTGCGGCAGCTCCTACACGGGTTATGTGTTACTCGGGGATACGCAGGGTCTGGCCCGGGTAGATTTTGTTTACATCCTTGAGCAGTGGTTTGTTGGCCTCAAAGATCTTGTTGTACTGGTTGGCGTTGCCATACACCGCCAGGGAAATCGCGCTGAGGGTGTCGCCCTTTTTCACCACGACAAAACGCGCGGCGGCCACCACCGGCCCGGTCACGGTGATCTGATCATCAACGCTGCCCACGCCTTCGATATTACCCACCGCCAGCAAAATCTTTTCCTTCTCCTCCTGGCTGGCGACTTCACCGGTGACCGTCACCTTGTCGCCGTCCACGGTGGCCTGAACATTCGGGTTGCCCAACCCGACCTTGCTGATATGTTCCTTCAACTGCTCACTGGCATTGGCATTGCCCGGGGTCAGCAGGTCGATCAGCTTTTCACCGGCTTCTTTCACAAAGCTCAACAGACTCATAGCGCACACTCCTTGATTTGGGTTCCAGACGTCCAAGCCTAGACCACACCAGAGCAACCCGGTTCCGGGCCGACCAATGACCCGGTAGCCGCTTGATCGACGCCATCTATCAATAGATCGACAGTACCGATTAGACGCGACAAGTTGCCGCGCCTAGTCTTAGCGTTGATCAATCCGTCGGTGATGCCATGAACGCCAAGCGCCCAACTTGCGCGGCGCCTGCACTCGAAACGCCCGCGCCCGCCGCCAGCCAGACTTACAGTTACAGTGACCTGCCCCTTGTGGAATCGGCCAACACCGCGCTCGCCGAGGAAGTCGCGCTGGCAATCGCCTACAACGGCATCAGTCAGGCGGTGATGCTGGTAACGCCGACGGATCTGGAAGATTTCATCGTCGGTTTCAGCCTCGGCAGCGGCACCATCGAAGACGCCAGCGACATCTATGACCTGCAACTGACCGGCGCAGGCTCCGCGCAATACGCGCAAGTGACTATCGCCAACCGCGCGTTCTGGAACCTCAAGCAGCAGCGCCGACAACTGGCCGGCACCAGCGGCTGCGGATTGTGCGGCGTTGAAGCCGTCGAGCAAGCGTTGCCCGATCTGAACGTCCTGCCCGGAGCACCGTTACCGCCCGCCGCATGGCTCGACGGCCTGCGCCAGCGCATCGGCGCGTTCCAGCCGCTTGGTCAGCACTGCGGCGCGGTCCACGCGGCGGTGTTCATGAACGCCAGCGGTGAATTGCTGCTGGGCCGTGAAGACATTGGCCGGCACAACGCCCTCGACAAACTGATCGGCGGGCTGATCCGCCAGAAGATTTCCACCGAAGGCGGTCTGGCGATTGTCACCAGTCGCTGCAGTCTCGAATTGATTCAGAAAGTTTTACGCGCCGGCATCCAGACCCTGGTCAGCCTGTCCGCGCCCACGGGCCTTGCCGTGCAATGGGCCCGTCGCCACAACCTCAATCTCATCCACCTGCCGCAGAAGAATGCGCCGCGGGTCTACAGCCCAGCGATGGAGAATCAAGCGTGAGCCAACATCATCAAGCCGACCAGAAACCTGTCCCGCGCTACAAACCTTACAAAGGTGCAGCCGGCGGCTGGGGTGCGCTGATCAGCGTGGCCCAGGCGTGGTTGACCAGCGACAACGCGCTGAAGAACCTGCGCATGATGCTCAAGACCAACCAGAACGGCGGCTTCGACTGCCCGGGCTGCGCCTGGGGCGATTCGCCGGAGAGCGGCATGGTCAAGTTCTGCGAGAACGGCGCCAAAGCGGTGAACTGGGAGGCGACCAAGCGTCGGGTGGACGGCAAGTTCTTCGCCAAACACAGCGTCACGTCGTTGCTGGAGCAGAGCGACTATTGGCTTGAATACCAGGGCCGCCTGACCGAGCCGATGGTCTACGACGCCGAGACCGACCGCTACAAACCCATCGCCTGGGACGATGCCTTCGCCCTGATCGGCAAACACCTGCAAGCGTTGTCGAGCCCCGATCAAGCCGAGTTCTATACCTCGGGCCGTGCCAGCAACGAAGCGGCATACCTGTATCAGCTGTTTGTGCGCGCCTACGGCACCAACAACTTCCCCGACTGCTCGAACATGTGCCACGAGGCCAGCGGTGTGGCGTTGGCGCAAAGCGTTGGCGTCGGCAAAGGCACCGTGACCTTCGACGACTTCGAACACGCCGACGCGATTTTCGTCTGGGGCCAGAACCCCGGCACCAATCATCCACGGATGCTCGAACCACTGCGTGAAGCGGTGAAGCGCGGCGCGCAAGTGGTGTGCATCAACCCGCTGAAAGAGCGCGGTCTGGAACGCTTCCAACACCCGCAGCACCCGATCGAAATGCTCACCAACGGCGACAAGCCGACCAACACCGCGTACTTCCGTCCAGCACTGGGCGGCGACATGGCGGTGCTGCGCGGCATGGCCAAGTTCCTGCTGCAGTGGGAGCGCGATGCGCAGAAGGCCGGTGAACCTGCGGTGTTCGATCACGACTTTCTCAATGCCCACAGCACCAACGTGCTGGAGTATCTCGGCGTGGTCGATGACACGCCTTGGGAGCAAATCGTCGCGCAATCCGGCCTGACCCTGGTCGAGATCGAGCAAGCGGCGCGCATGTACGCCAAAGGCAAGAACGTGATCATGTGCTGGGCGATGGGCATCACCCAGCATCGCCACTCGGTGCCGACCATCCAGGAAATCGCCAACCTGATGCTGCTGCGCGGCAACGTCGGCAAACCCGGCGCCGGCTTGTGCCCGGTGCGCGGTCACAGTAACGTGCAGGGCGACCGCACCATGGGCATCAACGAGCGTCCGCCGGTGGCGTTCCTCGATTCACTTGAGCGGCGCTTCCAGTTCAAGGTCCCGCGTGACAACGGGCACAACGTGGTCGAGGCGATCCATGCGATGGCCGAGGGCCGCGCCAAGGTCTTCATCGGTCTGGGCGGCAACTTTGCCCAGGCCACACCGGACAGCCCGCGCACCTTCGCGGCGCTGAGCAATTGCGACCTCACGGTGCAGATCAGCACCAAGCTCAACCGCAGCCATCTGGCCCACGGTAAAGACGCGCTGATCCTGCCGTGCCTGGGCCGTACCGACATCGATATCCAGACCGAAGGCCCGCAGGCGGTCACCGTGGAAGACTCGTTCAGCATGGTCCACGCCTCCAATGGCCAGTTGCAGCCGCTGTCGAACCAGATGCGCTCGGAACCGGCGATCATCGCCGGCATCGCCGCCGCCACGCTGGGGAGCAAACCGGTGGACTGGAACTGGCTGGTGGCCGACTACGGGCGCATCCGCGACCTGATCGCCGACACCATTCCCGGCTTCAAGGACTTCAACGAAAAGGTCAAGAACCCAGGCGGTTTCTACCTCGGTAACAGCGCTGGTGCGCGCAAGTGGAACACCCCTTCAGGCCGGGCCAACTTCCGCGCGAACCTGCTGCCCAAGGATCTGGTGCATGAACGCACCCGCGCCACCGGGCAACTGCCGGATCTGATCCTGCAATCGATGCGCTCCCACGATCAGTACAACACCACGATCTATGGTCTCGACGACCGTTATCGTGGGGTCAAGGGTCAGCGCGATGTGCTGTTTGCCAACGAGGCCGACATCATTCGCCTGGGCTTCCGCCCGGGACAGAAGGCCGACATCGTGTCGATCTGGGACGATGGTCGTGAGCGTCGGGTGAAGGGCTTTACCTTGCTCGCGTTTGATATCCCGGCGGGGCAGGCCGCGGCTTATTACCCTGAGGTGAATCCGCTGGTGCCGCTGGAAAGCACCGGGGATGGCAGTCATACGCCGACATCGAAGTTCATTGCGATCCGCCTTGAGGCGGCGAGTGAGACCGGGTTGATCATGGCCAAGTCCGCTTAAAGACGCTGCCCTGTGGCGTGGGAGCTTGCTCCCGCTGGAGGCCGCAGGACTGCCTCCGTTTGCATTTTTTGGGGCCGCTTCGCGGCCCGGCGGGAGCAAGCTCCCTCGCCACAGAATTTGTGTTGAGTCTCTGTTTCCTGAAACTTTCAAACGCCCACAAAAAAGGCCGCTTTTTAACAAAGCGGCCTGTCCGAAGCAGCTAAAGACCGGCGAAAATCGCTTAAGTTCCGCATACAAAACAGTAACTTGCATAATTGTATACAAGTCGTGTTATTCGTCGGATTTCGATTGTCAGCCTTGTTACACAGCCTCAGGATCGCGCCGTCATCCCTTTGAGGCTCCTCTATGAAGTTCTCCTCGATTCTCTTGTTGTCCCTTGGCCTGGTCAGTGGCTTCGCTTCTGCCGGAGGCACCACCGAAGCAGGTGTGGGCGGCGCATTGGGCGGGGTTCTTGGCTCGGTCGTCGGTCAGTCTTTAGGCGGCAGCACAGGTTCAACCATTGGCGCAGCCCTGGGCGGCGCGGGTGGTAGCGCGGTCGGCGCCAACAAACACAGCCGTGGCGAAGCGGCCATTGGCGGTGCGTTGGGCGCAGCCGGCGGTAACGTGGTCGGCCGCAGCATGGGCGGCACCACCGGCAGCCTGATCGGCGCCGCAGCAGGTGGCGGCGCCGGTGGCGCGCTGGGCAACTACATGGGCAACAAGAGCAACGACGACGACCGTCATTACGATCGCGATCGTGATCACCGTCGCTACTACCGCGACGACCACCGTGGTCGCGGCCATGCCTACGGCCATCGCAAGCATCACCGGTATTACAACCACCGCTGATTGCTGAGCCTGGCGGGCAACGGATCAAAAGATCGCAGCCTGCGGCAGCTCCTACAGTCGAACCCTGTAGGAATTGCCGCAGGCTGCGATCTTTTTTGCGTTATCACACCAGCAAACGCTCAAGAGCCTGACGCAACCGGCCAGGAATCGGTACCGGCTGATTGCTCGTCCGATCCACAAACACATGAACAAAACGCCCCGCCGCACACGCCTCGCTTTCACCGACCTTGAACACCGCCAGTTCATATTGCACCGAACTGTTACCCAGCTTGCCGACCCGCAGACCGATCTCGATCAGGTCCGGGAACGCGATCGAGGCGAAATAATCGCAAGATGAACTCACGACGAAACCCACCACCTCGCCGTCGTGGATATCCAGGCCACCGACCTGAATCAGGTAAGTGTTCACCGCGGTATCGAAAAAGCTGTAGTAGGTAACGTTGTTGATGTGCCCATAAGCATCGTTGTCGTGCCAGCGGGTGGTGATCGGCTGGAAATGCGGGTAGTCGGTGCGTTGCGCCATGGTGCTGGACATCGGTGTCGATTCCTTGAGTTTCTGCCCAGTCTAAAGGTAAAAACCTTTGCCTCGCGCCGCCAGCTCGCCAATCAGTGGCGCCGGCCGCCATTGATCGCCCTGTCGCGCCTCCAGCGCCAGCAAGCGCTGGTGAATGGCTGCCAGCCCCTGATCGTCCGCCCAGGCCATCGGGCCGCCCCTGTCCGCCGGGAAGCCGTAGCCATTGAGGTAAACCTGATCGATGTCATGCGCCGAATCGGCAATGCCTTCCTGCAGAATTTTCGCGCCCTCGTTGACCAGCGCCAGAAGGCACCGTTCGAGGATTTCCTCGGACCCAATCTCCCGGCGCTGAAAGCCGAGGCCTTCGGTGACGCGCAATATCAGCGCATCGACCTCGGGATCATGCTCGGCCTGGCGACTGCCCGGCTCGTAGTGGTAGTAACCGTTGCCGGACTTCTGCCCGAAACGCCCCAACTCGCATAACCGGTTGTCGACTTGAACCTCTGGCGCATCCTGCCCCTTGCCGGCCAGCTCACGGGTTCGCCATTCCAGATCGATGCCAACCACGTCGTACATGCGAAACGGCCCCATGGCGAAACCGAAGCCCTGCAAGGCCGCATCGACCTGCTGTGGATAAGCGCCTTCGAGCAACATCTTGCGCGCCTCCAGCACATACGGATGCAACATGCGATTGCCGATAAAGCCGTGGCAGTTGCCCGACACCACACTGACCTTGCCCATGCGATTGCCCAGCGCCAGGGCTGCTTCCAGCGCCGCCGGTGAAGTCTGCGCGCCACGGACGATTTCCAGCAGTTTCATGATGTGCGCCGGGCTGAAGAAATGCAGGCCGAGCACTTGCGATGGACGTCTGGTTGCGGCGGCAATCGCGTCGATGTCCAGCGCCGACGTATTGCTTGCCAACAACGCCTCAGGCTTGAGCAGGCCATCCAGCTCGCGAAAGATCTTCTGCTTGAGCTCAAGGTTTTCGTACACCGCTTCGATCACCAGATCGACATTGCGGATCGCTGCGTAATCCGCCGCCACGCTGACCCGCGCGATACGCGCGTCTGCCTCGGCCTGATCGATCCGGCCCTGGCGCACGTTGTGTGCATACGTGTCGGCCACCGTGCCCAGCGCCTGTTCAAGCATCTGTGGATTGTTATCGACCCATTGCACGGCGATACCGGCATTCGCCAGGCACATGACAATGCCACGGCCCATGGTGCCCGCACCAATCACGGCAGCTCGCTGAATATCGAAAGTTGTCTGGCTCATGTTGTTCTCTTGTTGGCGATCCGAAGACAGCCTTCACCATAGTCAGGCACTGGACGTTTTTGAAGTTTATTACCGTGATGATCGGCATTCAGCGCATGGATAAGCCCTGATCGCCCTGAGACCGCTCCCCGTAGGAGCTGCCGAAGGCTGCGATCTTTTGATCTTGATTTTGAAAGATCGCAGCTTTCGGCAGCTCCTGCAGACAGATCAGAGATGCTCTTGAGCCCAACTGCGGACTTGCGCGTACGGATACTCCTCCAGCGCCGCATACCCGCCAATCGTCCGCGCCTTGAGCCTTGTAAACAACGGCACACTGATTCCGCACAGGAACCGCGTCAGGCGCTCGGCCGTTGGCAAACTGCCGGTGTGCTGCTGGTGCTTGTGGATAAAATCACCGCACAACGCCGCGAAGTTCTTATCCACAAGCGCTGGCAACCCGGGAGGTGCCGGCAGCCGCGCGACATTACCGTGGCACACCGAACAGTGCCCGCAGAGCTCGGGCGCATTGTGGTCGCCAAAGTACTCGGCCAGGCGATAACCCAGGCAGCGCTCAGTGGCGAACAGTTCGAGCATGGCGTGAATCCGCGCGACTTCAGTCTGTTCATGCCGGGTGAAGTACTCGTGCAACTCGGCGCTCAGCACAGCGCTGTCGAAATCGCTGTGCAGCACGTTGTAGACCTCGGTCATCTGCTTGCTCTCAAGCTCGACCCAGCCCTTCTCCTGAAAATAATCCAGCGCCGTCACCACCCGATTGCGCTCAGCCGAATACTGCGTGTACATCGCCTCGAAATTCACCGTGGCCCAGGTACGTGCGCGGCTGGAAGTCTGGATGATCGCTGCGACAAAATCCCTGCGCTCACCTTCAAAACGCTCAAGCAACGCTTCCGGTTCCAGCAGGTATTTAAAACGGTACTCGGCATAATAGGCATAGCGCGGCGCGATCAAATCACGCAACTCCATTTGCACCAGCAAAGTCTTCAGCGGCAGCATGCGAATGTTGCTCTGATCAGCCAGTGGCCCGAGCAGAAACTCCCACTGCCCTTCGGCTGCGGCAGCCTGCATTTCCTCCAGCACACAACGAATCCCTTCGCGCTCCGGGGTATCGCCGTAGACGAAGTTTTCCAGCACGTTGAGGCTGTCGCGGTTGGCCAGCACCAGGCAATCCGACGGCTGTCCGTCCCGTCCGGCGCGACCAATCTCCTGGCTGTAGTTCTCGATGGATTTCGGCAGGTCGAAATGCACCACGTTGCGGATGTCGCTCTTGTCGATACCCATACCGAAGGCAATGGTCGCGACAATGCAATTGGACTGCCCGGCCATGAAGCGCTTCTGGATCGCCTCGCGCTGATCGTTGGGCAACCCGGCATGATAAGCCTCGGCTTGTATGCCGTTGCGCCCCAGATGCTCGGCGATGTGCTCGGCGGTTTTCTGTAACGTGACGTAGACGATGCTCGGCTGGCCCGGGCGCTCGCTCATCCAATCCACCAGGCGCCGGCGCTTGTCCAGGCCACGCACCGGCTCCACCAGCAGATTGAGGTTGGGGCGATAGAAACCGGTGATCACCACATCTTCGGCGGCGATGGCGAATTTGGCTTGCATGTCGGCGATGACTTTCGGCGTCGCCGTGGCCGTCAGCAGCAGGGTTTGCGGGATGTTGAACTGGCGTTGATAGTCCGGCAGTTTCAGATAGTCAGGGCGGAAGTTGTGCCCCCATTCCGAGATGCAATGCGCTTCGTCAATCACCAGCAGCGAGATTGGCACCTGCTGCAAAAAGTTGCGGAAACGCTCGTTCTTCAGGCGCTCCACCGAGATCATCAGAATCTTCAATTCACCCGAACGGGCGCGCGCCATCACATCATTGGCGTCATCGCGGCTTTGTGCCGAATCGATGCTGCCGGCACTGATGCCGTGATGCTTGAGGAATGCCAGTTGATCCTGCATCAACGCCAAAAGTGGTGAGACCACCAGGGTCAGATGCGGCAGCAACAGCGCCGGCACTTGATAGCACAGCGACTTGCCGGACCCGGTGGGGAAAATCGCTGCCGCCGAACGTCCCGCCAGTACCGCGCTGATCGCGGCTTCCTGCCCGGGTCGAAACTGTGGATAACCGAAAACCTGTTCCAGGGTGTTGTGCATGCGCTGTCACTCCGTTGACCGCTGTGATGCCAACAGCCTAGCGGGCGATCGCAGCGAGTCGAGAAAAGGCCGGGGTCAATTCAATTCGGGATGATACAGCCAATGGCGCAGACAACTCGGTCCACTGCAGGAGCGAGCCTGCTCGCGAAGAGGCCCCGTAGAACAAAACAAAAACAAACAATTCACGGCTTTAAAACCGCCACTCGCAACTGCTCGTTCAACACCAGCTCATGCACGCCCTGGCTCTTGCTCGCCCACGTTGCATGGGCCGGGCTGATGTCACCGGTGAAAGCTGCCGCCAACTGCCGCAGTTCCGCGACACTGCGCACGCGTGGGCAGAACGGTTGTCCGTCACAGTCCAGACTGGCGTTGCGATAGGTGCTCAACAAACGATCCCACAGACCGTCACGCACCTGCCTGATTGACTTGAGCTGCACATGCGGCACACCCAGTCGCTGCTCCAGCCCCACCTCGTCCAGCGCTTCACTGGCGAGCAAGGCCCTGCCGAACATCAACACCTCGGCGCGCGAGGCGGTATCGATGCCGGTCTGGCTGGAGAGCGCATCGGGCCAACCGGTGCGTTCAAGGTCGGCAAACATCCAGCCGTTGCCGGCATCAGACGCCATGGCCAAACGGCAACCACTGGCCCACAGCAATAAAATCGAGGCCATACGTAGCCACTGCATACTCAATTCCCTTTAAGCGCGTATCGGACGCTTGGAAACGTCCTACAAATTCTGGCGCGCACCATACATAGATTTGCCAAGAAACGCCTGTGAATCCAGTGGGAAATTTCTGCGCTAGGGGTTTCACCGCAAAAAAGCCGCAAAACCTTGTAGGGCATATGCCCGGCCCTCGGAAAATCCCCTACGAACGCCGTCCATTGCGGCGCTCTTGTGAGTGCTCGCCACGCACTTCTATAGTGGCCGGCGCGACTGACCACTGAATCAGCCCCGCCCGAGTGCCTTTGTAAAGGACAAGCCTCACCATGATTACCCGCTATCGCCCCTTGAAGACTTGCTACAACGAAAATCCCGTATTGGTCATCGATACTCACTCCAGCCATCGCGATCTGCTTGATGCCGCTGACCAGCGACTGCGTGCCGCCAGCGATCTGCTGGAAACCCTTTACTGTTTATGTTTCAAACAGGCTGATGTTAAAGATATACCTAACATCGTTAATGCTCTTTATTTATTAGTGCAGGACGGCTGTGATTTGCTCGAAGTAGCAAAACATAAACCGCAACAACCAGACCCACACTGAAAACAACTAAAATCCAGAAACAACAGAATGCTTTAATAAACAATCCAAGAAGACCTAAGTTGTTGACTCTTACTTCAACCGAGAGCAACACAATGACTGTTTTAACTATATTTTTTTGCGGCACTGGTTCCAATAAATTCGACGTTACCCACGAAAACTTCTGGGACGGCGAACTGATTTCCACCTTGGCTGCCAATCATACGGGTTACGAGTTCGCCGAATGGATCGTGGTCGATGGCCCCGGCAGCGGCAACATGCAGGCCGACGATCTATTCACCAAGACCAAGGAATACGGCATGAGCGGCACCTTGTTCGGCAAGGGCTGGGAAGAAAACGTGTTGCATGCGCTCAATATCATCAAGGGCAAGTGCGACTGGCAACGCGAGCAACTGACTGAAGCCGAATACAATCGGCTGAAAGCGGCCGGCATTCCGATCGAAGATGTAAAAGCCGAGGGTTCCTGGTTCTGGCGCAAATATAATTATGGTAATCGCAGCATTACCCAGCAGCAATTACAGGAAGGAATTATCAAAACCCACCGCAAGGATGGTGTTATTCCTACTCAAGTCAATCTCGTCGGTTGGAGCCGAGGCGGCATCAGTTGCCATATGTTGGCCAATGCAATGTTCAAGGACAGTCTGCTGAAAAACATCCCGGTCAATATCTTTGCTCTTGATCCCGTACCAGGCATTGGTAACTTTCAGGAAGAGCGGGTCAAACTCGCGGCCAACGTCAAAGAGTATGTAGCGTTCTATGCTCGTGACGAACGCTCCAAAGGTTTCAGCTGCGTCATCCCGCAGACCGCTACCGGCACTAAAACCTACATCTATCCTATGGCTGGCCGCCACGCCACCATGGCCGGCAATGCCACCAGCAGCGGCGGCGTCCCGACCGGCGCCAATGATCTGAAAACGCTGTCCGAGCCCGGACGCATCGTGCGCCACCTCGCCGAAACCTGTCTCAAACGCTGGGGCGTGCAACTGCAAAAAACGTTGAATCTGACCCAGGCCGATCTGGAAAACCTCACCAACGGCATCGCACGCGATAAAGCCAAATACACACTGATGCACAAACATTCCTACACCTACTTCACCGAGCTGGACCAAGGCGAGCGCTACGTTTCGCTGGGCAGCAAAGGTGTACCGTTCACCAGCGTGAAGGGCGAGATCTACAAGCCGGCGACCGGTTTGGCAACCAGCTTGCTGGATATTTCGGCGTATCAGCATTTGCGTTGAAAAATGATGAAAGACCGGTAGGAACATCCGATGAAATCTTCATCCCGTTCCTACACGCCACGACTCTTTGTCGCCTATCGCGGCTTGAGGGCACAGATCTATAGTCGAGAATGTCGCTGGCAAATCAGCGGCTCGGGCTTGGTCACCTGAATGGATCGTGCATACGCGTCCGCTGTATGCTGCCGGCACTCAATTGCCTGCAGTTTTATGGTGGCTGTGTTTGGGACACCTTCGGGTGTGCCGGATCTGCGCACGATCCTCACCGGTTGACCAACCCGAACACAGTCGCCTCCTGTCGCTTGGTCACGATGTGGTGGCTTCACTTGAAGCATTTGAGGATCAACAAAATGAAAACATGGAATCAATTACCCGCTGATCGCTACCGCTCACTCGAATCCAACCTCACCGACACCTAGCCCCTGATCATCGACACAGCGGCCAACCCGCAAGACATCCTCGAATGCGCCGTCCAACGCCTGCGCGCCTCCAGCGACCTGCTGAAAACCCTCTACTGCCTCAGCTTCAAACAAGCCGACGTCGAAGACATCCCCCATATCACCCACGCCCTCTATCTGCTGACGCAGGATGGCTGTGACCTGCTGCAGGTCGCGCAGCAGCAGATGCTCGGCTGGAAAGCACCGGCCTGACAATGCACTGAAGCAGGCGCACTGACACCGAGAATAACCTGCCTGACCAAACATCATTGACGCTGGGCATCCGGCATCCAGCTAGGAGTTGAAATTTGCAAACTATTATTGATTGCGTACGATATCAGCCACTGTTCAATCAGGAGCTTGACTTCATGACTACCGAAACCATCGACCACAGCACTTTGTCGCGACTTTTAGAAAGCGGTTCGGTAAGCAGCACTCATATCGCCGCCAAGCCGGGTGGATGGTCCATACAGATTCGACATGGAGGTAATGAAAGCGTGCTGACTGCTCAGCGCAGTCGCCAAGTGCGCCTGTTCAAGCGCCTGGAAACATTGGTGGCCTATTTGCGAGAGCTGGGAATCGAGCATTTTGATGTGGATACCTCTGACTACGACCCCCTTCAAATAAGAACCTACACCCGGCCTGACCGTGCCGACGCAATGAAGCTGGCCCACGAAGCGGCAGCCTATGAAGAGTGGGTCAAGAAGCAGGTGCAGATCAGCATTGATGACCCGAGACCAAGTGTCAGCGATGAAGAGGCCCGTCGAATATTTGCCGCCAAACGTGAAGCACTTCGTCAACGAGTGCGTTGATGAGGCTCGTCTGGCGCCAAGAGGCGCTTGATGACCGAGAGGAAATCCTACAGCACATCAGTCTGGACAATCCTGATGCAGCAGTTGATCTCGATGAGATCTTCGAGTTGAAAGGAGAGAGAGCCCGCCAGCGTCCGTTTTTATATAGAAGGGGGATTGCAGGAGGCACCCGTGAAATAGTTGCAACTCCAAACTACATGATCATTTACACGATCAAAGACGATTTTGTAGAGATTTTGCGAGTGGTGCATACCAAGCGGCGATGGCCATAAAGAAGAAGTAGATTCTGGGAGCGTCTTGCTCCCAGGTGGCATTATTCTGGCCGCTTACCCCAACTTCTGCGGGAATAATGGCAGTCAAGCCGATAACGGCAGCTAAACCAGCACCCACAAAAAAGCCGCCTCTAGAGGCGGCTTTCTCGTTACTACAAACCAATCTTACAACTTCGGACCCGCCGCCTTGATCGCGTCGCTCACTTCGAACTTCTTGAAGTTCTCGATGAACAGACCGGCCAGCGCCTTGGCAGCTTCGTCGTAGGCAGCCTTGTCAGCCCAGGTGTTGCGCGGGTTGAGCAGGTTGGTTTCAACGCCCGGTACGGCCAGTGGCACGTCGAGGTTGATGGTGTCCAGGTGCTCGGTGGCGGCACCGATCAGCGAACCGCTATCGTAGGCTGAGATCTAGGATGGACAGGTGCGCCTCTGTACGAATTACAAGAAGCGGATTGCTGCGAGTGTCGATACGGTGTTGAACAGGTAGAAGTTCTCGCAGAACCCGCT